>JBGCFA010000088.1:0-29069 GCA_045106675.1 Bacteroidia bacterium | reverse complement strand
TCCTCGGAGAACGCCAAGGTGGATTCAAGATCGCTTTGAATGTCTTGAATACGGGTCGCATCAAATTATCAGCCTCTTGCTTGGGCGCCAGTAAACGTGCCTTGGGCTTAGCGAGTCGTTACGCGAATGAGCGGAAACAATTTGGAACCCCCATCGCAAGCTTTGGAGCGATCAAAGATAAATTGGCCAAAATCGCTACTCGTACTTACGGCTTAGATGCTGCACTATATCGCACCGGAGCTGCTATTGACCAAGCTTATGTCGAAATGCTCGAAGCAGGCATCCCACCGAGTGTTGCCAAATCAGCCTGTGTTGAAGCTTATGCCATCGAATGCGCTATCCTCAAAGTATATGGCTCTGAAACAGAAGCCCTGGCGGTAGATGAAGGTGTGCAAATACACGGAGGCATGGGTTTTTCAGCGGATACCAAGATCGAGAAAATGTACCGAGATGCTCGTATCAGCCGCATTTTTGAAGGCACCAACGAAATCAACCGCATGTTGAGCATAGATATGCTGCTCAAAAAAGCCATGGGCGGACAAATCGATTTGTTGGGAGCAGTGCAAAAGGTAATGCAAGAACTCAGCGATCTACCAGAGCAGGAAAATCCTCACCAAGAGCCTTTGGCAGAGGCAAAATGGCTCTTATCTGGCCTAAAGAAAGCTTTCTTGCTACTTGCGGGTTCTGCTGTGCAGAAACTGATGATGAAACTCAAAGAAGAACAAGAGATCCTTATCAATGCTGCGGATATTTTGGCGCAGATTTATATACTAGAGTCTGCCATCCTCAAAACCGAAAAGCTGATCAGCATCAAAGGAGAGGCCGCTTGTGCTGATCAAATTCGCTTGACACAATTGCTCGCCCATGACTCAGTCAGTGTAGTCCGCAATGCCGGAGAGGAAATCATATATGGCTTTGCCTCCAAAGACGAGATTCCCTTTTTGCTGATGGGCCTCAATCGCTATACCAAGATCACGCCTCTCAATCGCATCCAAGAGAGACGGCTAGTCGCCGAACGCTTGTCCGAAAAGGGCGCATGGTGCTTTTAGGAAAGTCTCTGATCATAGAGAGCGCAGTTACTCAAAAAGTAACTGCGCTTTTTTCTTACGCCTGAATGATTCCTCAATCAATCTTCTGGCATTCGTGTTTTATTAAAAAAACAAATTATTCCAATAAATGAAGTGCTTTATTCTCTGATACAACGCACATACAAGATGTCTGCTTTGCCAGCATTGCCAGTCCATGTTCCTTGCTCTCCACGCGATATTTTCGCAAACTTTGCAGCTCCATCTTCAATGGCCCACCATGCAGAACGCTGGCCAAAATAGCTAAAACCACCATTCCAAATCCAGCCACCAGGCAAAGCCGAAAAGCCTGTGGAATTGGTATTACTCTCGACCTCAGGCCAAGCATTGTCAACCGCTCTCAATTGCTTGGCAGCATAAGCCAATCCAGCTCCTTTAAATGGACTATCTGGAGAGATTGTATTTCCTTTTTCATCTTTTTTACCGTACCAAGACCGCATCATTAAGCGCCATTCTGATTCACTAGGCACACGCCATCCAGAAGGACAGACATCACACTTGCTCACAGTCGCCCAATTGTATAGAGGCCCATATTTTTCACTATTTGCACTACTTGTATTGTTGTCATGCCAATACATAGCTGAAGCATTACTGGTCTTTCCTAGATTGAGAGATTGAATTTGCGTTCCGTCATTGCATTTGGTCACTTTCAAGTTTTCTGCCATCCATGTTATGCCAGCGATCTCTACAGCTCCATAGCAGTTATTTTCAATATCTGTAACAAGGGTTCCAAACAATATCTCTTGTCCCTTTTTCGACTTGTACATTTTCGAATTGGAATGGCCAATACCAGCAATGGTAAAGAATCGATGATTTTTTACGATATCGTCTCCAAAATACTTTTTTAAATGCATCTGGTACCTGTTGCCCCTTTCTAGCCTTTGAGATCCTTCGAGATTATCCTCACAATCATTCGCTAAGCTGGAGGATTGGGGATCATTGTCATTGCCTCCAAGAAGATAATATACTTTTTTTGCCTTGATTCCTGTTCTAAGTGTAGCTGCAGTACGATTACTAAAATAGTCCCAATCAATATCTTCAAATCCATACGGATATTCATTGTATCCAGTACAACTCGATGCAGTTGTTGGCACTTGAAATTTTTTGGTACTAGCATCATACCGCTTATTATCCATATATAGATAGGATGAGGGATTCATTACTAAGCCTTCTATGCTTATTTTCCCTTTGGCCATTAATTTATTATGCCCTTTCCCAATTGCCATATAGCGATTAGTAAATTGCCCCCCTGCAGAGTGACCAGTAATGACAATATGAGTTAGATTTGGAAAATTCGTTTCCAATTTTTCCAAAATAGCATCGATTACCTCAAATGAACTAATACGGACCTTTCGAGGATTTTCATTCGTATTTTTCGACAAAGCGCCATACCTCCAACTAGAACCCCAGAAAGGATAGTCTTCTCCCAAATTATGCTCATCAATATCGTCTTCCATCATTAAGGTTGGAGAAATTACAATCGTGTAGTCCAAAGGATTTACTTCAGGTGTTTCCCCTGAACAAGTAGCAGACTTAGAAGCATTTACAATACTCTCATAATAGCCATCTGCATTTCTGTTCATGCCATGAATCACAATAATGGCTCTCTTGATTGCTTCATTTTTATTTCCCAAAGAGTGATTTCTATGGTATGGGATTCTCAATGTCTTTCCGTTCTTTTTAATGCTAAATCTTTTCTCACCAATATTATTTGCACTCAAGGAAAAGAAAAGGCACAACATTACAAAAGTTCCAAGGACTTGTTTCATGAGTATTAATTTTTAATTACGCAACTCGGAAATACTTTTTCCGATTATTGGCAAAATATAAGTAGCTATATAAAACGAAATCAAGAACCATTTATCCAACGGTAGTGTGCCTGATCAAACGGTCAAATCCCTTACACAAAAAAATGTCCCCAAAAGCTTTTTATCGCTCATGGGGACATGGATAGTCCTTTATTGTCAAGTTAATTCTCTATTTCATTTGTAGGTTTTATTGTTTATTTCCCATGTACCAATACCCGATACAAGCCCCAACTCCCAATCATAATCCCAAAATAAATCCCTGCCAACATCAGATTGAAGTACACAATCGCGATCAAGGCCACTAAAGCAATCACAAAGGCAATCGCGGGTAGGATCGGAAAAGCAGGCACTTTAAATGGTCGCTCCAGTTGAGGTTCTTTGCGGCGCAGAACGAATAATGAGATCAGCGAAATCAGATACATGCTCAGGGCACCCATACAAGCGACCGTAATGATATCGCCAGTCTTACCCGTCAGCAAAGCGATGATCCCAATTAACATATTAAAGATCAGCGCATTAGCTGGAGTTTGACGATTGGGGAGGATTTTCCCGATTGCTTTGGGGGCAAAGCCGGCCTTGCCGAACTCATAACTCGCTCGGCCCGCAGCCAAGATGATCCCGTGAAAAGATGCCACCAGACCAAATAGCCCAATAATACTAATCACCGATACCAAAATATGACCTTCTCCCATCAGATAGCTAACGACGAGAGGTAAGGGTGCATCAGAAGCTTCGGTTGTTCCAGCGGCATAGACAGCGGTTTCCCAACCATTGACGCCAACAGCGGAGAGGAAAGTGAGTCCACATAATATCAGTAGCGTAAAGATTGCAGAACCGAAGCCTATCAATACATTGCGTTGGGGGTTGATGGTTTCTTCGGCTACATTGGCGACGCCTTCAATGGCGAGATAAAACCAAATCGCAAAAGGAAAAGCCAGAAAAATACCGCTCATGCCATTCGGCCAAGCGTTCGCCGAGAAGGCAACAGGCTCAAACTCAGGCAAACTGATACCCGCAAAAAGTAGCAGACCGATGATCGCAATCACCGTGATAAACAGCTCAAAACTGGCTGCTGCCTCCACCCCATAAATATTGAGGCCAGTGAAGATCAGATAAGCACCGATCGCGATATATATTTCATCCACGCCTGGGATAAAGGGCCCCAAATAAGCGCCAATCGCAAAGGCGATGGCTGGCGGAGCAAAGATAAATTCGATATTCTGAGCCATCCCCCCAATAAAGCCCCACTCTGGTCCCAAAGCCCTCTTTGCGTAGTCAAAGGCTCCTCCTGCTTTAGGAATGGCACAAGCCAATTCCGTATAACTAAAGGTAAAACAGAGATACATGATGGAGACCAATACGGTGGCCACAGCAAGACCTCCCGTTCCACCTTCAGGCAGACCGAGATTCCAGCCGAAATACATTCCAGAAATGACATAGCCGACGCCCAGTCCCCAAAGCATTAATGGTCCGAGGCTGCGTTTTAGGCTTTCAGTAGCGTTTGACATGGATGAATGATAGGTAGGATGATTTACCTAGCTTACTCAAATAATCCTTAAAGTCAAAGGAAATGGCTCTATGGTAGAGCGACTCCTAAATAGGCAGTAGCATTTTTTAAGCGTACTTCATGATCTCCATTACTCAACCAACAATTGAGTTTAAGTCCAAGGCGGAGAGTAGGCTGATCGAGTTCGTTATTCTGATAGTCAAGTACTTCGGTAACTTCAAAATTGCTCTCAGTGTCTTGCTGACTCCAATCTGAACGATATAACTGCCCGTTTTCGTCCCACCACAATACTCGTATATGCCCAAACTGCATGCTATCGGGGCTCGAAACTTTCTCAACTTCGTAGCTAAAATTATGGGTACAAATATCAGGGTCTGAGGAGATCAATCTACTATGAGTCGCGATACAGCCATCTGCATCCTCAATTTGTAACTGAGCTTGATAGCGTCCAGCTAGCGGATAAAGATAAATCGGATCGGCAAATGTGCTGCTTGAGCCATCGCCAAACATCCAATTGTATTGGATAGAGCCATCACCTTGGATCTGACTTTCAAACTTGACTGAGTTTAGGCTAGTATCAATGATAGTGCTAAAATCAGCTTTACAGGAATTGGCAGTTAAGCGTACTTCATTACAAATCTGAGATTCGCAGCTCACTCCATCACTGGCCGTAAGGCAGACCTCAAAACTAGTACCATCTACCTGTTCATAATATCTCACAGGATTCAGTTCTGTACTGGTAGAACCGTCGCCAAAAGTCCATTGTAAAATAGGATTATTACCTCCACTAGATTGGCTTTGATAATTGACTTGATAAAATTGAGGCCCTAAGGAAGGCGCAAAAGCAAAATCATATGATTTGACTCTGAATATCGAGGGAATATTAAAAGGGCCATTATCGGGACGGATATCGACATCTCTAAATTCGATGGCAAAACTCCCTGGGCATCCTTGACAATTTACCGGACTAAGTTGGCCTTTGAAAAGCCAGAGATTATCTTGATTTCTTTCGCGCTGGGTGTACATATAGTAGTCTTGCTTACCAGCATCAAGCCTGATAGCCTTCCCATCAATTTCTCCTTCTAGAAAGAAATCAACTTGATCTTCAAATGGTTTGGGTAGTGGTTTTTCTTCACAGGAAGTAAGACTGAGGCTTATTATCCACAGCGTACCAATTAAGGAAAGATGTTTCATGCTAGAAGTGGCTAAGGTAAAATTCAGCAAAAACGCGAAGCTGGAAACGAGATAAATCTCGTTCTAAGTAAAAATCGTCTTGAAATGGATTCTTGAGATTGTAATTAGTGCTAGCACCAATCCGCAAGCCTCTCTTCCAATAATAGGCATAACCGACAGTGAGAGCAGGGTTCCATTTACGTAAGCCCTGTGTGTATCCCCAAGTGGCATTTTCACTTTCATCTAACAAACCAAAAGAGTTTTCAGAGCGATTGGTCAGCGTACCTGAAGCGTTGAGTAGGTATGAAAGTTGTGTTCCCAATAATAAATAATGGCTTTTATAAACCCTCAAATCTATCCCCAAAGGCACCTCTAAATAATGAAGTCGATCAATATTGAGAACAGTAGCATCTATATCAGCCCCAAAACCATAGTCGATTTGTCGAATATTGGTAAGTGCATTGACAGCTCCCCTACCCTGATACATCAGGCCAGTATAGAGTTTTAGGCGGCGATTGAGGGCATAAGCGTAGCGTAGTCCTAGCACCGGATGCGAACCCCAATCATTGAAGCTATTGGCATTAGGACTCAGGTTGAAGCCAAGCCAGAGAGAGAGTTCATTTCGAGGATATCCGACTTCCGGAACGGCAAACTTTCCTCCAAATTGACTAGATAAGGCAACAATCGGCTGCGCAAATTGTAGCTTCTTCAAGCGTTTCAGGCTATTACTTTTATCAGTAGCGACGATGTCGTCTTCTAAAGCGAGACTAAGTTTATCTTCTTGATCAACTATCGTAATAGCAATCTGAGGACTACCAATTCTTTGATTTGTTCGCTCTTGGCGAACGCTCTCAGCAGAAACTTGACTATTTCTACTTTGCTCATATACTGCTTGAGAGCTGAGGGAGCGTTCCCCAGAGGGTGATACAACACTAGTCGCCAAAGAAACACCTTGAGTAAGGGCATCTGGAGAGGTCAAAAGCGTTTGCATCGCGAACGGCTGCTCCACAGGGCGCAGTTCCGCGAATAGCGGGTTGGCAGAAAATATCCAGACTAAAAGAGGGATGCTGATTACAGTAACTACAATCAGGGCATAAGAAATCAAGGAGAGTAGATACTGTTTCCGTCTCTTCTGCTCAGCAAGTATCATTTGCTCCGCTTGCAGCCAATAGGATTCCTGAAAGGGAAACTCCCGTTGTCCTGCTCCTTGGCGGAACAAATCGTCTAATGGATGTCGGTTCGTACTCATGATGACAAGGTTTTAGAAAGCGTTTGGCTTTCAAGCAACCATTGTTTTAGTTTTTTACGGGCAAAAGCCACGTGCCATTTTGAAGTGCCGTCGGACATACCCAGCATATCTGCGATTTCTTTGTGGCTATATCCGTCGATGGCGTAGAGATTAAAGACCCGGCAACTCATCGTCGGTAAACGTTGAATGAGTGCCTCTAGGGCCTCTGCATCCATCCGCAATGCAGCTTCATTGAGGTCTGTATAGGAATCGAACGTATCTGTATCGGTAAACTCTGTCTGCTGATGGGTCTCTTTGTAGCGACGATGCTTACGAAACTCATCTATGATCGTATTGATCATGATGCGACGTATCCAAGCTTCAAATGGCACATTGGCCTTTTTGCGTTCGAGATTTTGAAGGATTTTCAAAAAACCCATATTGACTAACGGCACGGCATCGGCTTCTTGTTTGACATAGCGTATGCAAACGCTCATCAAAAGGCTGAAGCATTGACGGTATAAGGCAGCTTGCGCACGACGATCTTCGCGGATGCAGGCTTCCAATATGCCGGTTTCGATTTTCATGAGTCAATGGGTCTGAGCTTGGCTACTGTTAAGATACTAGGTAAACGTTTAATTCATCCACACATTGCTAAAAAAAATTCCAAAAAAGCCCCTACTCTGAAAGGTAGGGGCTTTTGGCCAAAATGAAATCTAGCACTTCAAATTTTGAGGTTTTGGTTAGAGGTCGAAAGAACGGGAAATCGCAAATTCAAAAAGCTACACGGACCAAGATTAAGAAGGTTTGGGTGAGGCTGAAAAAAAATTGATTTTTTTTCTAATCCCTCAAATTCCTAAGCTAAAGGGGCGAGACTTATCGGAGCTATTGGATATTTTGTATCTTGTATCAAAAAAAGGTGAGACCCCTAATTCTGTCCTTTATTCTCGTCTGCATTTCGTGCCAGTTAATCGGGCAAAAACGTTTAAATTTTGCAGCGATGCCCCCTTTTGATTACAGTATGCGTATCAATCAGGCGGGTACTCAGTTGGTACAAAGCAAAGATATAGGCTTAGAGCCTTGGCTTCCTTCACGTCAATTTGGTTGGCTAGTAACTGATGATTCTATATTGAAGCGTTTTTTTCAGCCAATTGAAAAAAATGAAGTGGCGGTAGACTTTGATCGCTATTTTGTCTTGGCGATGATACGCTACGACCTCTATCCTTGGCGATTTGAGGTAAGTGAAATCTCTTGGAATCCCAATAAGCCAGAGATTCAAGTGGCCTATACCCTCGTTCCCGTAGGGAGAATACACAAAGATCCTCTCCTCAGCACTCAACTTATTTTAGTGGAGAAGACCCCTGAAATACAGCGTTTAGGGATCACTAATCTTAAGTTCAGTTTGCAAGAAACGCTCGATATTGCAGATCCAGATGTCGCCGTTTTTGGCCATAATCCCGACGAATTGATCTTTCCAACAGCCTATACTTTGGAGGAGATACTGGGAAAGGAAAATTAAGGTTTAGCATGAGAGAATGTCCCAAAAGAGTGCCTTCTGCATGGGGTTAGATATTGTTTTTTGCCGCTTCGCGGAACGCTTAGCTCGCTAAAAAGGCTAACAGAGTTAATCCATGCTCAAAGGTCAAAAAATCAGATCGGTCGATGCAATAGGCCGCTACTAATTGGCAATGTTTAGAGTCCAGATTTTCGCTGATTTACTAACCCCTAGAAAAAATTAACGCTGACAGAGTATGAAACTCCGCCAGCGTTTTATATGTCTAATCGTTCCGTAAAACGATAAAACTAGCGAGACAAATACATATTGCGCTCGTTGTAGGCTTTCACAAAAAACGGATCCTTGAGGTCTTTGATAAAGAATATTTTTTCTCCCGTTGACTTCATTTCTGGGCCGAGGGCTTTATCGACATTTGGAAACTTATTGAAGGAGAATACGGGAACTTTGATCGCATAACCCTTAAGCTTAGGCTCAAAAACAAAGTCTTTCAGCTTATGGGTTCCTAACATGACCTTAGTAGCGAAATTGACATAAGGAATCTTATGCGCTTTGGCGATAAAGGGTACCGTTCGGGAAGCCCGAGGATTAGCCTCAATCACGTAAACCTTATCGTCTTTGATCGCAAACTGAATATTGATCAAACCTTTGATTTGCATGGAAAGCGCAATCTTGCGAGCGATATTTTCCATCTCAGCTTGAATCTCTTTACTCAAACTAAAAGGAGGCAATACCGCCATTGAGTCCCCAGAGTGAATCCCTGCTGGCTCGATATGCTCCATTACACCTACGATTTGGACGTCTTCTCCATCGGCGATCGCATCCAGTTCGGCTTCGATTCCTCCGTCTAGGAAGTGGTCGACCAATACTTTATTGCCGGGGACAGAATTCATGACCTTGATCACGTGGCGGGTCAATTCTTCGTCATTGATGACGATCCGCATATCTTGACCACCGAGTACATAAGAAGGGCGCACTAATACTGGATATCCTACGCGATGGGCAATTTCAATCGCTTCTTCCGCATTTTCGGCTTCGCCGAAGTCTGGATAAGGGATTTCAAGTTCCTTAAGAAGGGTAGAAAAACGCCCCCTATCTTCGGCCATATCCATCATGTCGTATGAGGTTCCGAGAATCGGAATCCCATAACGCTCAAGCTTCTCTGAAAGCTTAAGAGCAGTTTGGCCGCCTAGCTGGACGATTACCCCCTCCGGCTTCTCATGCTGGATGATATCATATATATGCTCCCAGAATACTGGTTCGAAGTAGAGTTTATCCGAGATATTGAAATCTGTTGAGACAGTTTCAGGATTACAGTTAATCATTACTGATTCAAAGTCTTCCTGACGGGCTGCCATAACCCCATGCACACAGCAATAGTCAAATTCGATACCTTGCCCAATCCGGTTAGGTCCAGAGCCAAATACAACTACCTTTTTACGATCAGAAGGATGGGATTCATTTTCCTTATCAAAGGTAGAATAGAAATAAGGGGTTGAGGCTTCGAACTCAGCCGCACAAGTATCAACTAATTTATAAACACGTTTGACCTTGAGTTCTTCTCGACGGCTATAGACTTCACTTTCAAGACAATTAAGTAGATGGGCAATCTGACGGTCAGCATAACCGTTTTTCTTAGCCTCCATCAATACCTCTTCAGTAATATTCTTGATGGTATAGCGAGAGATTTCTTTTTCAAGGACTACGAGATACTCAATTTGACGTAGGAACCAAGGGTCAATCTTGGTAGCCTCAAAAATATCTTTTAGGGGCACACCAAGGTGCATCGCATCTTTGATGTGGAAGACTCGTCCGTCCGACGGTTCCCGTAAACTCTGCATTATTTCTTGCAGGTCTTTGACCTCTTTGCCGTCGGCTCCCATACCATTTCGGTTAATTTCGAGGGATTGACAGGCTTTTTGGAGGGCTTCGTTGAAGCTACGACCAATGGCCATTACTTCTCCTACCGCTTTCATTTGGAGTCCAAGACGTGGATCAGCTCCAGGAAATTTGGAGAAGTTCCAACGAGGGATTTTGACGATTACGTAATCAAGAGTCGGTTCAAAAAAGGCTGAAGTATTTTTCGTAATCTGGTTAGGTAGTTCATCTAGCGTATACCCTACAGCCAATTTGGCAGCGATCCGAGCAATCGGGTAGCCCGTGGCTTTTGAGGCGAGAGCGGAAGAACGAGAAACACGAGGATTGATCTCGATGATGATGATTCGTTCCGTTTCCGGATCAGTAGAAAACTGTACGTTACAGCCTCCCGCGAACTCTCCCAACTCGTCCATGACGCGAAATGCATAGTCCCGCATCCGTTGGTAAGTCGTATCAGGTAGCGTCATAGCGGGTGCAACAGTGATCGAATCACCCGTATGAACTCCCATAGGATCAAAGTTTTCGATGGTACAGATCACAAGCTTGTTACCAGCCTTGTCTCGCATCACCTCTACCTCAAACTCTTTCCAACCGTAAATACTTTCTTCAAGGAGCACTTCATGAATGGGACTAGATTGCAAGCCTCTTTTGAGCAAGACATCGAAGTCTTTCTCTTCATGTACAAATGCCCCACCAAATCCTCCTAAAGTATAAGAAGGACGAATCACCAAGGGGAATCCAATCCTTTGAGCGATCTCTTTTCCCTTGAGAAAAGAGTTGGCAGTTTCGGCCTTGGGAGTCGGGATCCCAATCTCTACCATCGTTTTACGGAAAAGTTCACGGTCTTCCGCTTTGTCGATAGCACTGATATCTGAGCCAAGGATTCTCACCCCATATTTTTCCCAGATACCAGACTTGGCGCATTCGACAGCAAGGTTGAGAGCTGTCTGGCCTCCCATAGTGGGTAAGACAGCATCTATTTTTTGCTTTTGTAAAATCTCCTCAATCGACTCAACCGTCAATGGCAGCAGATAAATATCATCTGCTGTCACAGGGTCGGTCATAATGGTGGCCGGATTGGAGTTGATCAAAGCGACACGGATACCCTCCTCTTTTAATGCAAGTGAGGCCTGTGATCCCGAATAATCGAATTCACAGGCCTGACCGATAATGATGGGTCCGCTGCCAATAATGAGCACGGATTTGATTGATGGATCGAGCGGCATATGAGGTTAAATTTCGCGCAAATTTAAAGGCCAGAGCCCTAATTGCCTAATAAGTTTTAATTAAATAGGTTAACTATTGCAATATCAGTCAATTTCCCTTGACAAGTGGGATTTGACAAGGTATTTTTGCGCAATTATAATTCTACACCAAGTATACCCGGCACCAAGACTATATGAAACTCTCTGCCTTCCATTTCGAAGTACCTGACGAACTCATTGCCCTTCATCCACATGATCCACGCGACGAAGCTCGCCTGATGGTTGCCCACCGCGACACAGGCAAAATAGAGCATCGCATGGTCAAGGATATGCTCGAATATTTTGAGGAAGGCGACGTCTTCGTCATGAACGACACTAAAGTATTTCCTGCTCGCCTGATCGGCCAAAAGGAAAAGACGGGTGCACAGATTGAGGTCTTCTTGCTTCGCGAACTCAACGTCAAGCAAAAACTATGGGACGTACTCGTAGAGCCCGCCCGTAAAATTCGCGTTGGTAACAAATTGTTTTTTGGCGACAACGATCTCATCGCAGAAGTAGTGGACAACACAACTTCTCGTGGCAGAACGATTCGTTTTCTCTTTGATGGAGAGAATGAAGAGCTACACCGCATGATCGATAAGCTCGGCAAAACTCCTATTCCTCCATACATCGCGGAGAAGCGCGAAGTAGAGCCTCGTGATCGTGATGACTACCAGACTGCCATTGCTACCAATGTCGGTGCAGTTGCAGCTCCTACGGCTGGTCTTCACTTTACTCGTGAACTACTCAAGCGTTTTGAGCTACTCGGAGCGGAGCAATTACGCCTTACTCTCCATATCGGTATTGGTACCTTCAGCCCTGTTGAGGTAGAAGACCTTTCTAAGCACCGTATGGACTCGGAGTATTATGTTATTCCAGAAGGCACCCGCGAATTGGTCAACAACGCTAAGAACAACCGTAAAAAGGTTCTCGCAGTTGGTAGTTCGAGCATGCGTGCAATGGAATCAGCTGTATCTGCTAGCCGGATGCTGAATCCAGCTCAAGGATGGACTGATAAATTTATCTATCCTCCTTACGAATTTCAGATTTGCAATAGCTTCATGACGAACTTCCATCCCCCTAAATCAACTTTGTTGATGATGCAGGCTGCATTTATGGGATATGATTTCATGATGGAAGCTTACACAGAAGCCGTCAAAGAGAAATATCGTTTCTACTCCTACGGAGACGCGATGCTCATTCTCTAATGAAAAAGGCAGCTCTTATCGTAGCGGGTGGCACTGGTACCCGCATGGGCAGCGAACGTCCAAAGCAATTTTTGTTATTGGGCGGCCGTCCGATTTTGATGCATACTTTAGATCGATACCTACAACTCGATCCAAAGCTTCCGTTGCAATTGGTATTACCATCTCGCGAGCTTGAATTTTGGTTTGAAGATGCCCCACAATGGTTTCAACCCAATGAATTGGCACGTATTGAGGTATGTGAGGGAGGCGAGACCCGCACTGACTCAGTACATAAAGGCCTTGAAGCATTACAAACCCGTCTATTTCAACCGAAAAGCTATTTTGTAGCGATTCATGACGGTGTGCGGCCTTTTATCCAACCTGATCGATTATTGGATGCTTATCAAATTGCTTCTCAGCGAGGAGCTTCCGTGGCCTGTGTACCCGTGAAGTCTTCCATGAGGATGATGCTCGCAGATGGCGGTAGCCAAGCGGTCGATAGGAGTCAATACTATCATGTTCAAACGCCTCAGACCTTTGCTTTTTCACGGATCTTAAAAGCTTATCGAGAGCGGCCAGAAGGAGCATTTACAGATGATGCGAGTCTTTATCAGGCAATGGGCGGGGAAGTCGTAATCTGTGAAGGCAGCTACGACAATCTCAAAATCACCACCCCAGAAGACTTATTGATTGCAGAACAAATACTGGAACGTTGGCAGGCCGCTTCAGAGTAAAGCCATTTTTTCTAAAATCCATTGTTTCGCTGCGATCTCATGATATTGAGCGAGTGTACTTTCTATCTTGCTTCGCAGAACGCTTTCACCCGATTGATAACGAGTCATCAGTTTTAGCACTCTCGCAAAGTTTAAGTAAAGGACTCTTTGCTGACTAGAAAGTGATTTTTCTCGTCTTAGATAAGCGCCAAAGTTTTTGAGTAGCATGAGGAGAGATTCATATTCTTCTGTCTCATAATAGACTCTCGCCAAGATTGTCTTGGCACCTAATTGATAAAACACATTGGTAAACTCTACTTGGGCAAGCAAGCGTAGGACCTGAGAATACTGCTGTTGTGCCATCTGTAAGTAGGCGAGATTATAGCGATAGGCATTTTCGGCAGCACTTGGATATAAGCGTTCCCGATAGGACTCAATAAAAGACTCCGTCCACTGATATTCCTTTAGTCTAGCGCCTAGCGCTACCAGATTTTTATAGTGATTGTCTTCTAAGTATCCTGCTTTATCTAGCAAAACGCCTTTTTCGAGGCTTTGTCGATACATTTCAAAACTTTCTAGTCTGAAACTCTCTATACCTGCATTGAGCCTACCAATGCAGTAGTTCAATGCCAGAGAGTGTAAAGCATCCAAATCCAAAGTATCCCACACTGGGTCTGTCCATAGCACTGCTTTAAGCGCAAAATAAGCCGCTTCGTGCTCAGTATCGGTCAACATCAGATATGAGAGTCGGTAAGCCTCAATGAGAGAATTCTGAGAATTACGGCTAGCGAGGGCCTCAAGCAGTAAAGGAGTAAGAGGTGTCTGAGGCGACTCGGCAAAAATTCGAGAACGATTGACCCCCTCGCAGGCATAGCGTAGATGCCTGAGCAGGTACATCTCATCAAGGCTTTCTAATACTTCTTGGACAGAACGAGGTCTTGAAAATTGATCCTTTTGAGTGAGAAGGTCAAATTCGGCTAGTTGAAAACGATGTTGGAGGAGTTCGGCGGATAGCCGTAAGTCTGAAGCTAACCTACGCTCATAGCGTTGCCGGGTCTGTGCTTGGTATTTGGGTAAAGCGCGTTTTTGATAGGCCCACAATAAAGTCTCGTCATAGCGAGCACTGTCATCAGCCCAATCTTTATAGGCCCAAAAACGTTCTATCAAACGAGAAAAGTCCGTTAGTAAATAGCGAAGGCGGCGTTCTTGAAAAGACTCTCTGGGCCAGATTACCTCAAAAAGCTGCTTTCTTTCTAGGGATTCATCCTCTAAGGCAGGACAGAGTGGCCAGAGATGCTCCCACAATCGGATAACACTTTCCTGCTTATTGAAGAAGGGAGAACGCAGAAAATCGTCCAAGGAACGTAATTCCCATGTATTAAAGGTCCTTAATAATTGAAATGCTTTATTGTTGTGCATAAAACTTATCCGACAAATCGTTCCACGAAGTGGTGATAATAAGTAAAAAGACAGAGCAAGAAACAAGGAAGGAGAGAAGTATTTTATAAGCTCATATATCCATTAAGCTCAAAAAAAAACAAACCAAGCGTTCTGCGAAGCAGGGGAAAGAAAAAACATGAATAAAAAAACTTATCCGACAAACTATACTTTTTGGGTTTGAAATCCCCACGCTCATATAGCTTTTTTGTATCAAGCAATTAACACTTGAGCCATGACAGTAATAGCAACTCGTATTTTAACCTTAGTCTTGTTAGCCATCGTGCTACCGCTCAGCCTTTCGGCGCAGTACATATATACTCGCGCTTATCGCCACAATATCCAGCCACTTGCTATGACAGCCGACAGCCTGAGCATAGTATCAGTTGGCACTATAGATGGCCATGCATTTGGCTTCACCAAAATGGATTCTAGCGGCCAAATAATCGAGGCCCTAGCCTATCGCCCCGCAAACATCAGCTCCCCTAGCCCTATGCCTTATGCTTCTCTGCGATTGATCCACCGTTATCCAGGCGGAGGTTATATACTTGCTGGTCAAGGCATAAGAGACGCCAACAATATTGATTCGGCCCGTTTAGTAGTCATGCATGTTACGGGAGATGGCATACCCATTTGGGCCCGTTCCTATCGTTGGTCCAATGGATTGGGAGGACATCTTACTGGCTTAGACATACTAGGAGATGGCAGTATCGCCATTGCAGGCTATATGTTTCAACCCAATACCAGCCTACCGATCGTGGGAATGGTAGCCAAACTTGATCCAACAGGTCAGATCGCCTGGGTTCGTCAGCATAATCTCGCCAATAATACTTCTGCCGCTTTTGTCCCTATAGTACGTAACAACCTCAGTCTGAACCAGAATGATGATATTTTGACTGGTTGGAATGTAGCAACTGGAGGCCCGCTAAATATCCAAAGAGGTTTCGCTCTCAGAACCTTTGATGCGACAAGTGGCACGATCATTTGGAAGGCAGAATATCAAGCTCACAAGCTTTTAACCCTAGATTTCACACCCAATGACAACGGATTAGCGGCCTATATTGAGGATACCAGTCAGGTTAAAAAACTGGTGAAGTTTGATGCTACGGGAGTGGTCCAATATGTGGTCAATGATGCATATCAAACTCCAACAGATCGAGCCGTACGCATCAAAGCCGTAGGCAATCGCATCCCTTATCTCTATGCAAACCGTCTCACCCTTTGGCAGCCCACTCCTAGTAATACACCGGATGCAATACGCCTGCCTTTTAGCACAAATCGAGTAGTAACAGACTTTCTGGTAAGAGGGAGTACCGCATACTTTGTCGGCTATCGCGCTACTGCCTCGGGCAAGATACCCACCTTGAGCAAAGTTGTAGTCTCTGATACCGTGGCCAATTGTTTCTTTCAATACGATCCGACCAATAACTACTCATTGGGTAGTCTTGACACCCTGATTATGAATCCATCACCGAGTGTGATCCAGGTTTTGACTACAGATTCTCTGAACGTTCAAACTGTGCCGCTGAGCCAACTCAGTCGCTATGAATGTGTAGGATCAGGGCTCGTATGGCCCGGAGATGCTAATTCTGACGGGGTCGCCAATGTTGTAGATGTATTATTTCTCGGTCTTGCATGGAACGAGACCGGACCAGCCCGCGCCAATCAGTCAGTCCAATGGCAAGGATATCCTGCCATCAACTGGAGCAACAACTTTTTCAATGGCGCCAACAAAAAACACGCAGATTGTAATGGAAATGGTCATGTAGGGATCGCAGATTTTGGGGCAATACTCCTAAACTACGGCCTTACTCACAACAAAGGCGACCTCAATGGTTCTCCGACAGACCCACCGCTCAACCTTCACATCCTCAATGACACCGTAGCCTCAGGCGATACAGTCCATGCTGAAATTTGGCTAGGGAGTGATGTGCATCCAGTAGCAGCAATTCACGGTTTAGCCTTCAATATTGGCTTTAATCCAATGCTAGTAGACACCAATACCTTTGCCTATCAGCCAATTGACTCATGGCTTGGTACTGACAATGTGGATATGGTTTATCTCGATCACGAACTCCACAATGAAGGAGTCTATCAAGTCGGACTAACTCGTACAGATCAAACCGACGTTGGTGGCTACGGCTTGATCGGTAAAGTCAGCTTTGTAACCATCGATGATATCGCAGGCAAAACAGATGTAGCAGAACTACTCCAACTCAGT
Organism: Bacteroidia bacterium; assembly: GCA_045106675.1. GTDB lineage: Bacteria > Bacteroidota > Bacteroidia > J057 > J057 > JBCAWW01. The sequence goes on along the minus strand of JBGCFA010000088.1, from coordinate 12,075 downwards.
ATCAATACGCTTGACGCCTTTGACAATCTTGCAGAGCCACAATCATTGTATGCATGTTCGGATTCAGTAGTAGTGGTTCAGCAAGACGCTAGTACAGCCATCGAGCCAAGTGCATTGCTCAGTGGAGTGAGTGTATATCCAAATCCGATTGCCGAGCAGTTTAGCATTGCTTCGCAGAACGTTTTCACGGAGCGCATCAGTCTTATGGACCTTCAGGGAAGAATCGTGCTTCAGCAAACCATCATGGCCCACAACGCCCAAATTTCGGTTGCCCAACTGCCTTCAGGCGTATATCTACTCCGAGGAGACAGTCCGAATGGTGTCTGGATGGAAAAGCTGATTATTCAATAAGTGGTATCGCTGTACCCTTTAAAGGCGCCCCTTTCGGGCGCCTTTTTTTGTTTAGGGTCTACCGCTTCACTTCTCAGGCAAGCCCCCCCAACACACATTCAAGCGTTCTGCGGAGCAACTCTCTCTGCATAAATCGATCTAAAGTCTCCAAAGCTAAAGCGAGTTCTCTGATGGCGAAACTATGTTTTTGAAGCATTTCCTTTTGTAGAGTCCTTTAAGTAGTTGGACAAAAATATTCGAGTAAAAACTAAATCGATATCCCTTTCAAACCACCCGCTCAAACTCGCTTAGACGCTCATTTGAGCAGCCCTCCTTTCCAAGGCTACGGCTTGTACACAACTATTTTCCCAAGTGGGATATAATTGAGCAAACGCGTTTCTGAGCCTTTAAACATCCCTTCCGCCTCAGTGGACCCTTCAAAAGGGTCCAGCGGGATAAACTCATCTCGCTAATCCCCTTGGAAGGGGATGTTCAGCGAAAAGGGGATGTTTATGGATATAAATCACTGATTATCAATCTATTTATTATAATCAATTTGTGTAATTTTCGACTATTCCTAAAAGATATGTACAAGCCGTAGCCTTTCCAAGGAGGGCAGTTTCTGCGAGCAGAAGGCGAGTAGAAACGGGTGGTTGAGGATGGCTTGAAATTACACGTTTTCTTATGTCTACCTACTTAAAATAAAAAAGTCTGATATAATCGTGTCTAGAGATAATGCGGGGGTATTCACAGACTGGGCTGACAGATGAATGAAGAAAGCGGGAAAGTATCTAACTTTTATTTTTACAAGAAATACGAAAGTTTAAAAAAGAGATATTCTTATTTGGAGATTAAACAATACATAGTGAGGCTCATCCATTAGGCAGTTAAGGGAGTTAATATTTTTGTCCATTTGACAAGGATAGAGGATAATTCTGGCTTACGGAAGGGCTTTGGTAGAAAATCATCCATTCCGGCCTCTTTACAAGCCAACCTATCACTCTTCATTGCATTGGCAGTCAGGGCAATAATAGTGGGCTGATGCTCGATTTCTGCGCTAGCACGGATAAGGCGAGTTGCACTCAGACCATCCAATTTTGGCATCTGTACATCCATAAATACAAGATCATACGATTTTGTCTTGACTGCCTCAACCGCATCCTGACCGTTTCCGACCCAATCCACATCAGGATAGCCAATTTTTTCAAAGATTTTCAAAATCATTTTCTTGTTTACCATATTATCTTCCGCCAACAAGATTTTGAAAAGACTTGATTGAATTATTTCTTCGGTTGAGTCTTCATTTTGGGTTTCTATTTTATTTAAACTGCCATGCTCCTCCAGTGTCAACCAATCAAGTAAACTCTGATACCTGATTGGCATAGGTATTATCTGGCTAATCCATTCTTGTTTTCGAAGGCGCAATTGTCTTACCTCATTAATAGGAGCAATCACTAAGGTAGGAATAGAAGGATCATCAAAGCCCTGTGTTCCTGTTGAATCATCCTTTAGGCAAGAGGCCATCACGATCTGAAAATCTGGTTTGTTTTGCGTAAGGTATTCTTTTGCTTGGTCAAATGATTCGACAATCTGTAAGGACAGCTCCCATGATTTGAGTTGATTGCTAAGCCAGTCTCTAGTACGAGAAGGAGGAGCCAGCAGTAAGGATTGTTTTCCCACGATAGTCTTTGGTGATTGCTTTTTCTCTGTCGACTTGGGAAGTGCTTTTGCTAATTGGAGCTCAAAAGAGAAGCTTGTCCCGGCTCCATGCTCGCTTTGTACCTTTATTTCTCCTCCCATCAAATTGACTAAATGCTTCACAATAGTCAATCCCAGTCCTGTACCTCCATATTTGCGGGTAGTTGAAGTATCCACCTGAGAAAAAGCCTCGAACAAATGGGCTTGTTTTTCAAGCGGAATCCCAATACCAGTATCACTTACTCGGATTAGAATTGACAATAAATCTGTCTCTTGTTTCTGCTGTTGATCTTGGACAAAAATACCTATATGTACCCCTCCTTGATGGGTAAATTTGATAGCATTGCTGACGAGATTAGAAAGTATTTGACCAATGCGAACTTTATCTCCTACCAAAAATAAAGGCACTTCTACTGCCAATTCATAGGTAAGCTCAAGTGATTTTGAAGCTGCTTTAGAGGCGAAAGTGAGCAAAACCTGTTCTATACAATCCCTTAGATTGAACGAAATAGCTTCTAGTTCCATCTTGCCAGACTCCGCTTTAGATAAATCTAAAATATCATTAATGATTGCAAGTAAGGTCTGGCTACTTTGATTGATAATACTCACATAATCTTTTTGTTCTAAGGATAATGATGTGTCCGCTAGCAAATCCAAGGTTCCCAGTACACCATGCATAGGGGTCCGAATTTCATGGCTCATATTAGCCATAAAAAGACTTTTTACTTCGAGTGCCTCTTCGAGTTTTTCGGTACGCTCTTGGACGATTTTTTCCAGTCGCTTATTAGCTACTTTGAGTCTTTGATTTCGGATGAGGATCCCACCTACAACAAAGCTGGTCCCCAGCAAGATAAATAATACTGTAGCCCAAGCCCGTTTGTACCAAACCGGCTTCACCGAAATCCAATACGATAGGGGTTTGCTCCAGTCCGTGCCCATTTTATGTCTAGCACGTAACTGAAGTTCATATCTTCCAGCAGTAAGATTGGACAATCTCCATCCTTCTCTAGGATCTAAGTCTATCCAAGGAGAATTACGACTCAGGACTCGACCTTGGTATTGGATCCCGGTGGCAGGAAAAATAGGCGTACTAAACTTGAGTAGCACTTCTGATGAAAAAGAAGCATTGGGAAATTGATCATTACTGATAGTAAAGGGCTCTTGATCAATCTCAACATGGTCCCATTTAGGAGTAGGACAGGGAGTAGGTTTGGGATACGGATTTCTTGAAACCACTAAGCCCTCATCGGTTATGGCCCATAAATACCCTTCCTCATCTATGTTCAATCCCCTATAGGACATTTGCTCTACTGGTAAGCCAGAATCTTCTCCAAAGTGGACGAAAGTATCATCTTTCCAATACATTATTCCCAGTTGATTGCTGGAAAACCAAAATTCATTTTCTCTTGTTATACGAAGACTTCTAATTTCCAAGCCCAAAGGCCAGTTCCCAACCTTTATATGAGATATAGTTTGCCCGTCATATTTGAGCAAACCATCTGTACTCGCCATCCATATATTTCCTTCTTGGTCCACATCTATCTCATGGACTTCAAAGCTATTAGTAGAAGAAAAAGGAAGGGGGAGGCTTAAATTAATAAAACTGTCTTTAGCAGCATCGTAGCGAAACAAATAGGTTTCAGCCCCAATACCACCCGCATATAACTGCTCGTCATAGCCCAATTTTAGACAAAGAAGGCGGTTATTCAGGCCTTCTTCTGCCCCATATACCTGAGTCTTTCCGCTAGCGTATACCCGCATGATACCTTGTAAAGGAGTATTTTGGGGAGCTTGGCAAACCCATACTTCATTTTCCCAAATACGGTATAAGTGGAAAATCACTCCTCCTCTGTCAGAAAAATCCCATTGCTTTTCTTGACCGTCTGGCTGATTGAGGAAAAGATGCCCATCCATATTTGCGACCCATAGCCCCTCTACCGAATGGCTGATGGCAGTATATATACCTTCAAAATCAAAAGGTAATTTTCTAATATTGTAATTTCTATGAGTTCGATTTATTTCAAAGGTCTCACTTACATTGATATACATACGATCAGGCCCCGCTGAAGTGAGCCCCCAAGCATCTGTATTCATCAACTGCGGTACATTTGTGAAGAAGGGAGTATACATCAGACCTAAGCCATTTTCAGCTGCTACCCAAACCTGCCCCTGTTCATTCAATGAAAAATGATGAATATTATCAAACGGTAAAGGTTCTAGTTTATGGTGGTCAAACTGATTAAAAACAGGGTCAAGGTACCACTCTCCCTTGTCCCAATTCCCTCTATATATTCCCTCTGGGGTATTCAAAAGTACTCTACTTGAATCCAAAGAGATGATTGAATTCACATTTTCCACTTCTTCATCAATCTTATTTAAAGCAAAGGACTGCCTCTTCAAATCCCAGATCAATTCTGACAAATTTGCGCCTCCTACCAATACACGCTCAGAAGATATTGCGCAAACAGATTGCGTATTTTGCAGTTCCTCAGACTCATATAAAAGTTGCAATTGCAAGGTGGAATCTAATGCATACACCTTACCATCAGGAGAAATCGCCCCAATACTTCCCTCAGGGCCATTTAATATAAACAGCGGCCCATTATGGATCTTTTGGACATTCCTATCGGCAGGACTGCCTAAGCACAATGTTTGATTTGAAGAAGTAAGCCAGAGTCTGTTATTTTTATCTACAAAAACTTGATCATCAGAAGTGAAGTTTCCTGATAAAATTAGCTCTGTACGTATCGCACTATCTATTGAAGAAGGCCAGAATTGATAAATCCCAGTTTCCGCCAATACCCATAAGGAGGTATCTCCCGTCAAACTCAACTGAAACACGCTTCCCCAATCAGATCCAAACTCAGCATATACAAACTCTCGTCCTTTAAACTCTGCCAAGCCCCCATCTGTAGCCACCCAAACTTGCCCATTGAGTAGTTGAGCGACATCCCATACTTCCCAATTTTGATTATTAAAAAATGCCGGATATAATCTAGCGCTAAAAGACTGGCTATAAGCAGCTTGACTAATACCGAAGATAAAAATCAAACAAATATATTTTCGCAACCAATTGGAAAGCATACAAAAGAAATTAGACTTCATAAATATATCTGTAAGAGAGGGAGCAGTATTATTATACAAGAACGAAATTCCATCACAGAAAACTCTAAAATAGCTTTTTTACGATTAAAATACAGTGAGTTACCTTCCTCTAGTATGATTTAGATCAATTCTGTAACATATGATCATAGGATATGATGTAAGTTTAGTAAAACTTATTTTCTCGGATAAAATGATTAAAAGGCCATAGGATTATGGCATCTTTACAGGAAAGCAGCGTTTTATTTCAACCTTATTCTCCAAATGCTACTCTTTACTTAAAGCATAAAATGAACTCACATTCTTCCAATATCCATATTCCATGGGGAACGCCATTCAATCGGGTGATGCCTTATGTTGGCTATTTATTATTGGCATTAGGGATATTTATTTTCTTAACGGATAAGCAAACTCTCGGAGTGGCCATCTTTTGCCTTGCATTGATCCCAGCCTTCTTGCAGGAAGGCATCATTGTCTCCCCTTCTCTCAATCAAGTCAAATCATATTGGGGGATACTGGGGCTTAAATTTGGAAAGTGGCAGAGTTTAACGAAGTATAAGTATTTGGTGATTTTGCGATCGCAGACCAAATATGCAAGCACAGGAGGGGTAAGGGTTCCCTTACCAGAGATGAGCCGGACAGAAGTTAGCTATGACCTCTACATTATGTCTGCCAACCACCTGAAGCGAATCATGCTTACGACTTTTACAGACCAAAAGGACGCACTAGAAATGGTTAGGGATCTATCAGAAGACCTCAACTTAGAGTTTGTAAAATACAATCCGGGGCAAATCGTGCATCAGAAGCGACATTAAGCTCAACTATTGGCCATCAAAAAATAAGCGTGTCAAGCAAATACATCCACTTCCCTTGGGGCTCCATTCTTCCTCCCATCGTCCCTTGGGTAGCCATAGTAGTTTGTGCCTTTGGTGGGTACTGCATCTATTCCGGTTTGTGGTTTTTAGGAGGCATTATTACAGTATTTTCCTTCTTGCTTATCGTATTGAGAGACGGGATCATAATTGATCCTAGTCAAATGCGCATAAAATCATATTGGGGGTTTTTAGGCTTGCGACTGGGAGCTTGGAAATCGATGAGCAAGTATAAATATTTGATCGTATTGCAATCTGATGAAAGTTTTTCAGATGACGACTTCACCATTATGGCGACAACTAAGGATAAAGAAATTCACTATGAGCTTTATCTCATGTCTGATAATCATTTGAGTAGGATCATGCTCTCAGATTTTAAGGACCAAAAGGACGCATTCGATGCTGCGAAAAAAATATCTGACGACTTAGGCTTAGAATTTGTTAAATATAATCCGGGACAGCTTGTCCATCAAAAGCCTACTTAGAGCAAATACTAAGACTCATGAAAAACATCCTATTACCACTAGACTTTAGCGGTGCCGCTCCTCAGATACTCACGCAGGCTCAGTCTTTTGCCAAGACAATCAACGCAAAACTATGGCTGCTCCACGTTGCTGCGCCTGATCCGGCCTTTGTAGGCTATGACGCTGGGCCACAAACCGTTCGCGATCAGCGAGCAGAAACCCTGAAAGATGAGCATAAACAGCTTCAAGATTGGGCCGAAGCGAGTACTAATTTAGGAGTTGAAAGTGAAGCTTTGCTCGTACAAGGAGAAACCGGAGCTACTATTTTAGAGGAAGCTAAAAAATTAAAAGCGGATATGATCGTGATTGGTTCTCACGGACATGGGGCACTATACAATATGCTAGTTGGCAGCACTTGTCAAACTGTGCTCAAATCAAGTGAGCTACCGGTCTTGGTGATTCCGATCAGAGAAAACAACTAAACTTTAGGGTTTCCTTTGACCACTTTGAGGTAACGCTTAGTCAAGATTTTTTGGTAGGCAGAAGGGAATAAACGCTGTAACCACGCCATTCCTTTTGCGTCTTTACCAATCAGTATGCGCGCTTTTTTGCGTTCCATACCATGGAGAATAATCTGGGCCGCTTGCTCCGGAGTGGTAGGCGCTAATTTGTCAAAATTGCGAATGAGACGATCATTGTCTTTTTCACCGATCGTATCAGAGTCATACTTGCCATTACGGGCGATATTGGTTTTGATACCGCCAGGATGGACACATGCGACATTGATGGATGTGTCTAGTAACTCCTCTCGCAAAGTCTCTGTAAAGCCTCTAATCGCAAACTTAGTACTGACATAAGTACCTTGAGTAGGGACGGCAACTATTCCCAAAATGCTGGACACATTGGTGATCCATGCTTCTTCCTGTTCTAAAAGATGCGGCAAAAAGGCTTTGCTACCATAGACCATCCCCCAAAAATTGATACCAAAGATCCATTCATAATCTTCATAACTGACATCAATCAGATCGGCGGTGAGTGATACCCCTGCATTATTGATGACAATTTGTATCGGTCCGAAGTTTTTGATCAAGCGTTCGGCGTAGGCGTAAAAGGCGACTCGATCAGATACATCTAGGATTTCCGCGTGCACGCGAACGCCCATATCAGCCAGCCGAGATTGGGTCGCGGACAAGCCTTCAGGATCAATATCTGAGATCGCTAAATGGCAACCTTCAGCTCCTAAGCTCAAAGCAAGCGCCCGACCAATACCGGAACCAGCTCCTGTAATGACGGCGGTTTTATCTGCAAATGTGGACATATCAGGCTCCTACAACTTGACGACGATGTTTACGAAATTCCTCTTGACCTTGAGGTGTACTTATTCCTCGCAAATAAGGCCAAATCACGTTATTCATAAGGGTCTGTGTTTTGGCGTTGTGCTTGGACAAAGGATCTTTCTCAAAGATAGAGCGAATCAACAAAGTAAGGGTTTCTGCGCAAATACCAATATGAATCCCCTCCACGAAGATGCCTTCCTTGACGCCTTGTTCTATCAACTCTTGGGTGTATTGCATCCCAAAGGCTTCTTGTTGATCCCATAACTCAGGGAAATAACGCGTAACATCCACAAAGAAATTGGGGTTGATGAGTCCCATACTTTCAACTAGGGTATTGTAAAAACGGATCAGGGCGTCTGCTACATTTTCAGCACCACTTAACAGTTCCTGATAGGTTATGGCAGTATTGGTGCGGTAGAGTTCCACGCAGTGATGCACCAAACCCGTCTTATCGCCAAATAACTGATATAAGGTTTTGGAAGAGACATTGAGGTGCTGAGTGATTTGGCCTATGGTAACGCTTTTGACCCCGTATTTGAGAAAGAGTTTGAGAGATTCTTTGATGTAGTATTCGTTGCGTTCCATATCAAGTTTTATTCTGGCGATAGACACTAAACATACCTCTGGCCTCAGCGACGAGCTTTTTTTCATCCTCTTGCCATGCACTCATACGGGTGGCGATGATACGATTGCCACTACGTACCAAAAATCCCTCTACGATCAAATCCGTTTCAGTAGTGCCACGCAGATAATCCACTCGCATATCAATGGTTGCAAGTTTATCCTCTGCAGAGGTCAAAGTGGTCATCGCAGCCGCTCCTCCAACGGAGTCCATAGCTGTAGCGATGATGCCTCCATGCCAGCGTCGCGTCAAAAAATTGCCTAATAACTCCTCCCGAAACGGGAATCGAAGTTTACAATACCCATCTTCAATCTCTAGGACTTTGACACCGAGGAATTTATGCACGGGAATCATTTCTTCAAGTACTTGAATCGCAATTTCTTTGGTAACTACCATATACTTATTTGAGGTCGTTTTGAGAATCAAATTTAGGAAAATTATCTGTTTTCCACATTTTCCAGCATTTGATTTACAACTAAAAAACTAAGCTTCCGTAAGAAAGTCCATGTCTTTGGTCTCTCAAAACCAAGGCTCCCCTCCCCTCTCAACAAATTGTATAAATGGCAGGAATCATCTTTGTTTCCAGCCAGTCTTTTCGCTACTTGTCTTCTCCAATACCAGAGATGACATCATTTCCTATGTCATACCCTACACTACATGGATTCTAATTCTAGCCCGCTCCGTAATGCTTGGAGTACTCTAAAAGAAGCCGTAAAAGGCGGCGAACGCGACTACACTCAAACCCCTCTAAATAAAGCGATCACCCTCCTAGCCATACCGATGGTCTTGGAGATGGTAGGTGAGAGTTTATTTGCAGTAGTTGATTTCTTTTTTGTCTCCCAAGTAGGTGAGGCAGCGATGGCGACCGTCGGTCTGACGGAGTCAGTGATGTTTTTGATTTATTCTCTCTCGATGGGTTTGGCAAATGCGGCTACCGCTATGGTCGCACGACGAATAGGCGAGAAAGAGCCTGAGCAAGCAGCCATTGCAGCCTCTCAAGCAATCCTCCTAGCATTAGGGATTTCGATTTTGATTGCTGTTCCTGGTTATTTATTTGCCAGTAATGTGCTTGAGTTGATGGGAGCAGAAGATGATGTCCTAAGAACAGGTGCCGGCTATACGCGGATCATGTTTGCAAGTAATGGCGTCATTATGTTCCTCTTTTTGCTCAATGGTATTTTTAGGGGAACAGGCAATGCAGCTATCGCCGTGCGGGTATTATGGATCTCCAATATCATCAATATGATCTTGGACCCTTGTTTGATCTTGGGCTTAGGACCATTTCCCGAATTGGGAGTAGAAGGTGCAGCGATCGCAACTACCATAGGCCGTGGGACAGGTGTATTGATCCAATTATACCTCCTATTTGGCGGCAAGAAATCTATTCAATTGAAAGCAAAGCATTTTACCCCACGTTGGGATATCATCAAGCGTCTTTTGAAAGTCGCCTCCGGCGGAACGGGGCAATACCTCATTTCTTCTGCGAGTTGGATCTTTTTAACTCGAATTGTCGCAGAGTATGGAACATCGGTCATGGCGGGTTATCAATCAGCGATTCGTTCGATCATCTTTGCGATTTTACCAGCCTTTGGTCTCAGCAATGCTTGTGCTACTCTAGTCGGTCAAAGTCTTGGCGCCAATCAACCTGATAGAGCAGAAAAAGCGGCTTGGCGAAATTCCTTTTATGCAGTGGCTTATATGGCAGTCGTTTCGGTGCTCTTCTTCTTTGGTGCAGACTGGGTGATTGGCTTATTTGCAGATTCTCCAGAAGCCTTAGACGCAGGGATTAGCTGTTTACGAATTATCAGTTCGGGCTATATTTTCTTTGGCTTTGGTATGGTACTTAGCATGGCTTTCAACGGTGCCGGAGATACCCGAACGCCTACCCTCATAAATTTCTTGGCATTTTGGGTAGTACAGATTCCATTAGCTTATTTCTTGGCAACGAGCTTAGAATACAAGCAAACTGGGGTTTATATTGCCATTTTGATTGCAGAAGTGATATTTGCGGGGATCTGTATCATCTGGTTTCGCCAAGGTAAGTGGAAGAAGACCTTGATTTAGGACTCACGCTTCGCGGAACGCTTAGGAAGTTAGGTCAATATTAAATCTGTCCTTACCGAATGTAAAGCATCTCTTAATGGATTGGGTCTAATGGATGAAATCATCTCATTCTGGAGACGATTTTATCGAATTTAACCTCAGAATGATTAACCCTAAAACAAATATTCGAGAATGAGAACTAATGATTCACGATCAAAACACGCACGCGAAAATAAATAAGTCCTGATTTTTTTATAAAAAACACAATATCAAATCATGATGACACCACGAAAACTTCAAACAAACGAATCAAGCGAATATTTTAAACGGTATATTAATTTGGTGGAAACCGAAGATATTATTGCTGCTTTAAAAAATCAACTGACAGATATCGAACAGTTTTTTAGAGAATGGCCTAGGAATAAATGGGATCATGCTTACGCCGAAGGAAAATGGACCATAAAAGAAATCTTAATTCATATGATGGATGCGGAACGGATCTTGGCCTATCGAGCGCTTCGCATTGCGCGAAATGATACGACCTCATTACCTGGATTTGATCAAGATGAATTTGCTCCTTTTATGAATGCAGCTAATCGTTCTGCTGAATCCATTATGAGTGAATATCGAGCCGTTCGAATGGCAACAATTGCTTTAGTCGAAAATTTAGATGATGCAGCCTTGTCTAGGATTGGTACAGCGAGTAATGCTCCAGCTTCGCCTTTAGCAATGGCTTTTGTCATTGCCGGACACGAGATACATCACATGAATGCAGTTAGAGAAAAATATGTTTAATAATTGAATATGGACATAAATACAAAAGCAAATAATGCTCTTATCGAAATTCAAAACTTTGATTTTTTAATAGGAAAATGGGAAGTACAAAACAAAAAACTTAAAGAGCGACTAAAAGACTGTAATGAATGGATTGAATTTCCCGCCAAAATGGAGACTAAACCATTTCTTAATGGATTGGGCCTAATGGACGAAATGAAATCATCTCATTTTGGAGACGATTTTATCGGGTTTAGTATCAGAATGGTTAACCCTAAAACAAATATTTGGACAATTTATTGGGCTGACACATCAAGTCCCGAAAACTATTTAAAAGAGCAAGTGATTGGAGAATTTAAAAATGGGATTGGAGAGTTTTATGGTAAAGAGCTATATCTAGGAAAAGAATACAAATTGAGGTTTACTTGGAAAAAGCAATCAGAAAATACTGCTCTTTGGGAACAAGCCTATTTTGATGAAAAAGCAAAAGAATGGGAAACAAATTGGACAATGGAATTTACAAGAGAAAATAAATAATAAATACTACACACAACAGTGTGTATTTGCCATTAAAACGGCACATACGCTGAACCTTGTAGCCCATTAAAGAAAAACCAAATCTTATATGCGTAAATACGTTTTTGTGATTATTGTTGCATTATTGATGTCTTGTCAACAAGAAAAAACGCCGGCTTCTGAAGATATTAAGGAAACTCTTAAAGCAATTGTGGTCGGAGAAACTTATGCTTATATGGAGAAAGATTATCAGAAATGGGCATCTTATTGGGACCATAGCAGCGATGTATTGCGACTAGATGTATCAAAAGCAGGTT
>JBGCFA010000087.1:0-4712 GCA_045106675.1 Bacteroidia bacterium | reverse complement strand
CATAGACATTTTGGACCATAAACTCTGCCTTGCCTGCTTTGATCTCCTCTGCGAGGAACGTCTGGGCACTAGCGATACGTTGCGCCGCTAAATCTACTCCAACCACATCTAAACCACGCTTCACAAAGGGTTTGAGTACTCCGCCTTCCCCACAACCAATTTCCATCACCCGCATACCAGGCTCCAATTTGAGCCCTTCTTCGATAAAAGGAATCAAATAAGTCGCCGCATTATCTACCTGTTGTTGAAAGCGTGCATCAACCGATTTATGTTGTACCAGTGCCATAGGCGGCAAAGAAAATGTAAAATATTCAATATCCAATATTGATTTTCAATGTTCAGGGCTGAAGAAGTTCCTGCTACATTTTACATTGGTTTTGGATATCGGATACTTTTTCTCCCCGCTTCGCGGAACGCTTGGCCCCAGCGAAACTTATCAAGTTAGTACCCATTTAAGTCGCCTTCTGTGATCGGTGTCACACACAACTCATTGATATTGAAAAAGTTATCACAAAAATATCACAGACTCTTAACGTTTTGCTAGCCTTGGAAAAAATGTCGTACAGGCGACATTTAAGACTAATAAGCTTCTCTAAATAGTTTTTTCAAGTCAAAATATTCACTCATATGAAACGTACAAAACTATTCCTACTCGCTCTCCTTAGTATTGGCTTTTGGGCCTGCCAGCCCCCAGCCCAACTAGAAGAAACCGTTCAACTGATACCAGTTGAAGAAGAGGCCGATGCCAATGGTCGTCGATCGCCACGTGAGCGAGTCGTGATCGCCAACAGAGCCTCAGGAGACCTTACTATCATTAATGCTAAAAATGACAAAGTGCTTGGTACGATACCGATGCCTGACAATGGCGAACCCATGTATGCTGTGCATGTTGCCGGAGCCAATGCGGTATTTGTCGGCGATAGAGCCAACAATCGCGTAGTTGCTTTTGACGAAGCCACTTTTGCGGTATTAGGTACAGTGCCTGCCGGTGCCGGAGTATTCCATATGTGGGTATCTCCTGATTGCAGCCAACTTTGGGTCAACAATGATATCGACAATACCACTACGATTATCGATCCCGGCAGTATGAGTGTATTGTGTACTGCTCCAACTCCTTCCGACCTTGTCGCTCAAGGAGGGAAGCCGCATGATGTCTTTATTAGCCCTGATGGCCAGGATGCTTATGTAAGTGTATTGGGCGTGAGCGGAGCAAACGATTATGTGATTCGTTATAGCACCACTAGTTTTACTGAACAGTGTCGCGCTGCGGTGGGACAAGATCCGCACCTTTTTGCTGACGACATCAATAATAGTCTGTATGTAGCTTGCCAAAACACCAATGAAGTGATTATTCTTGATCGCAATAGTTTGGCGAATCAAGGTAGTATTCCATTTGCTGGTGCACATGGCATCTTTATGCCCAGAAGTGGTAAAAAAATCTATGTCTCTGATATCAGTGGCGGTCGCCTTGGTGTCATCAGAACCGCTAACAATAATGTAGTACAGCAAACGACGACTACAGTTGCTACTCCTCATAATTTAGCGCTTGCTCCTAGAGGCAATAAGCTATATGTTACTCACTCCGGTGCTAGCGCCAATGAGGTTACTGTCTACCGTATTGTCAAAAAATCTCCTCCAGTATTGAAAAAGACGATCACAGCTGGTACTAATCCATTTGGTTTAGTGTCATACGGCTTTTAAATCACCAATAGTTAAAGTGAAATGTCCAATGTGGAAGCGTAATATCTACGAATCCACACTGGACATTTTACATTTATATGCTGCCTTTAATAGCGCGTTTTGAACTTCTCATAAAGATCCTTCTGCTTATTGCCCAGGTTGATCTCTCGACCCTGAATGAAAGCATGGATCACATTAGAAGTACGCATATCGAGTACATCTCCTTCTGAAACAATCAGCGTAGCATCTTTGCCAACTTCTAAAGTCCCACATTGGTCTTCTAGTCCCAATATTTTTGCAGGATTAGCCGTTACGGCTGCTAAAGCTTCTGCTTGAGTCAATCCATAAGCTGCTGCCGTACCTGCCTGAAACGGCAAATTGCGGCAATCCCAATTGCTGGTCATCGTCAAGGCATAGAGGACACCTGCTTGTTGAAGCTTATAGGGCAGACTATAGACTGCGTCGATATCATCATCTTCCATGCGGGGTAGGTCATGCAGTTTGGTGATCACAACCGGGATATTGTATTCGGCTAAGAGTTCTGCTTGCAGATGAGCCTCTTTACCGCCAAAAATTACGATCTCAATATCAAACTCCTGCACCAACGCTACTGCCGCTAAGATTTGTTTCTCCGTACTAGCGCGGATATAGAGTTTACGTTCTTTTTTGAGGACTGGGACCAATGCCGCTAAATGCAGGTCTGAGGCTTCTAGTTTGTCGTTTTCACTGGCGAGTCCATAGGCTGCCGCGTCGCGGAACGATTGGTAGATACGTGCTACACTGGTTTTTATCCGCTCTTCCTGTTTCGCTCTTGGCGGTGCAAAGGATGAATTCGAAATAGACAGTCTAGGCCAATTGAGATAAACCCCATCATCAGCCTTGATGGCTGCATCTTCGTAATTCCATGCATCAAGCTGCATCACAGAAGAAGTGCCCGAAAACAAACCTGAACTGGGTGCTACTTGAGCCATCATGATACCGTTGGAGCGTACAGTTGGGGTAACCCTTGAATCCGTATTATAGGCGACTAAAGCTCTAGCGTTCGCGTTGAGCGCACCGACTTCAGACTGATCACGCGTTGGGCGTACTGCTCCGATCTCTACTAAGCCTAAAGATGAACCAATCAAGATCATCCCCGGATAGATGTGCTTACCACTACAATCGATGCTGCGTGCATTTTTGTAGGCCCGAGTGATAGTTCCCACTTCGACGATTTTCCCATCTTCTAGCAGTATGTCTGCACTTTCCAGCACTTCGCCATTGCCGAGGTGGATGGTCGCTCCCAACAACATGATCGGCTGAGACTGAGCATCAGCTGGCTGTGGTACAGACTGGGCTAGCGTTCCCAGAGGGAGTAAAAACAAAAGAGAGATATAGATAAATTTCATTGTTTTTGTATTGAGGATTAATCTTCTAGACCGCCAACATGATCACAACCATACTCTGGCGCGACACTACGGCCCGGAAATGAAGGTGAGTCTCCCTTGGCTTCGGCACGCATGGCGGTGAGTATGCGTTGGCGTTCAGCAGCCATCCGTTGTCGCATGAGCATATCAGTGGCTATGTCAAAGTAGAGCGTACCATCAATCCAAACTTGTTGTGGCTTAGCGTAGATTGACATCGGATGCGTATTCCAAAGCACTAAGTCTGCATCTTTGCCGGTGTCCATACTTCCTAGTCGACCCTCCAGATTGAGGGCCTTGGCAGCATTGAGGGTAACCATCTTCCAAGCCTCCTCTTCCGTTACGCCTCCATATTTGATTGCTTTAGCGGCTTCTTGGTTGAGGCGACGGGCCATTTCTCTATCATCAGAATTGATACAGACATTGACGCCCGCCATTTGCATGAGAGCGGCATTATAAGGGATGGCATCGATTACTTCGTATTTGTAGGCCCACCAATCTGAAAAAGTGGAGCCAGTCGCCCCATGTGCGGCCATTTTATCCGCGACTTTATAACCTTCAAGAATGTGGGTAAAGGTATTGATGCGAAAGCCTTCTGCCTCCGCCAAACGCATCAGCATGGTGATCTCTGACTGGACATACGAATGACAAGTGATAAAACGCCTGTCGTCCAATATCTCCAATAGAGTCTCTAATTGGAGGTCGGTTTTAGGCATGATCAGGTTTTGGGCCTCGCCATTCTTTTCCCATTCGTCCCATTGCTGGCGGTAGGCTTTCGCTTCGCGGAACGCATCTTTGATCATTTGTTCCACGCCCATACGTGTTTGTGGATAGCGGACATTGTAGTTACGGCTGCGATTGGATCGTTTGACGTTTTCGCCGAGGGCAAATTTGATGAACGGAGGTTGATTGATTAGCAAAAGCCCCCCTAGATCCTGACCCCAACGTAGCTTGACGATGGCAGATTGCCCTCCAATCGGATTGGCGGAGCCATGTAATAGTTGTGAAGTCGTTGTACCTCCCGCCAAATGACGATAAAGATTGATCGCTCCGGGATTGATGGCATCTTCTACCCGTACCTCCGCACTGACAGAGTGAGTTCCTTCGTTGGTTCCTTGGGTGATCGAGGCATGAGAGTGCTCATCTATGATACCGGTAGTGAGATGTTTTCCAGTGCCGTCTATGCTTTTCACCCCTTGGGGAACGCTTAGGTCTTTACCGACGGCTTTGATTGCACTATTTTCTACCCAAACATCTGCGACCAAGATGCCTTGATCGGTATTGGTCCATACGGTCGCATTACGCACGACAAAGTCCTCTGCTTGCGGTAAGCTGAGTCGTCCATAGCCATTGAGGGGAAATGGTACTTGACTGTTGGCTAGCGTCCCTACTTGGGGCGTTTCGCTTTTGTTTGAATCCGTTGATTTAGATTTTTTGGCTTTGGCGGGCGTGGCCTCAAAGTAGGAGCGTTCCCCGGAGGGAGACTGTGCATAGCCCGTCAGTCGCTTGCCATCAAAAACGCCTCGCATACTATAATACTGCTCTCCTTCTGAAAATTGAAGTTGAAACTGTTTGCCGTCGGCTTTGAAAGTGGCTTTGCTGGGTTTTTTACTTTTGCCGAGGTAAACT
>JBGCFA010000086.1:0-36669 GCA_045106675.1 Bacteroidia bacterium | reverse complement strand
TATATCGCCCCGCCCCACTCTTATGTTGGAATCGAAAAAGGAGATTTTACCCTAGAAGCAATCCCAAAGGATGAACAAATTCCTTATCCGATCAATTATTGTTTCTCCGCATTAGCCGAAGAGTATGAAGCTCAGTCAATTGGGATCATATTATCAGGCACTGGGGTTGATGGTACTGAGGGCGGGCGTCGGATCAAAGAGTCGATGGGCATGCTGATGGTCCAGTCTCCTCAATCTGCTCAATACGATGGGATGCCTTCTAGTATGATTAAGACTGGATTGGTTGATTTTGTCTTACCTCCAGATCAAATGACTCAGAAGCTCTTAGTGTATTCGTTTATCAATTTCGAGGCAAAAAGTGAAGTCCGCGAAGAAGACGTACAGCAAGATACTATCCGCCAAGTCTTACAACGACTACACCAAGAACTGGGTATCAGATTAGATCACTTAAAACCAGAGATCATCTTACGTCGGATCATGTCCCGACAAAAGGTCCAGAAAAAGCATAGTTTTCTGGAATACATCAATTTCTTGTTTCGTGATAAAACAGAAATCATTGATCTGAAAAAGGAATTATTGAGTTCCAATGGACAGTTTTTTCGAGAGCCAGAAAAATGGAGTTATACCAAAGATATTATCATCCCCGAAATTGCACTCGAATCTCAAAATAAACACATTCGAGTATGGGTACCTGCTTGTGGTAGTGGGGAAGAAGCTTACTCCTTAGCAATACTCTTCAATGAGTATATGGAGGAAAATGATTCGGAGTATCAATTGAAAATTTTTGCCTCCGATATTGACGCCGATGCGATCATGATCGCTCGTACAGGTATATATCCAGAGAGTATTGCGGATTACCTCTCCGAGGAACTACTGAATAAGTATTTTATCCCTCGAACAGAAGGCTACCAGGTTACCAAAAAATTGCGAGATGGAGTGGTTTTTACCACGCATGACCTGATCAAAGATCCTCCCCTCAATCGGATGGATTTGATCTCCTGCCAAAACCTCTTGTCAGGAATCAATGAAAATGCGCAAAGGACAATGATGTACTTGCTCAATTTCTCTTTAAATAAGCAAGGCGTTTTGATCTTAGGCCAAACGGACTTTCCCGACAATATCACAGCTCTCTTCGATCCGATAGATAGTAAAAACAAAATATTTCGGCAGATATATAATAAAGACCTCTACCGTAGTAAAGAATTTCTACGCTATACCAATCGTATTTCGACCCTGGCTACGGTTGATCATAACTCTCGCGAAAATAAAAATCGTACGAGACTCAAGCTGGTCGAAGCGATGAACCTCACTTTAGTCGAGGAGCTAGACGCGACCTGCCTGTTAGTCAATGAACAATTTGAACTCTTAAAATATTTCGGGGACGCAAATCGCTACTTAAATCTTCCCAATGAACCCCAAAACTGGAACCTATTACGGATGATTCCACTGGATACGGCAGCGGCTATTCGCTCCGGTATTCGACGTAGTATTCAAGATCTTAAAAGCGTCTCTCTTAATCGCCTAAGATTTCAAAAAAGTGGGCAAGAGTCTTTTTATGTTGATGTCCGGATTCGTCCTAAACTCCGCAATGAGGATACAATTGATTATCTGTTTCTCGTTCTCACGGAGTCTTCTCTTGATCTGTCCTTGATTACGGCTAATCCTGACCTAAATGGTAAAATCCTACAAGATCAACGGATTGAACAGCTAGAAGATGAACTAAAACAATCAAGAGAAAACTTGCAATCCACTATCGAGGAGCTACAGACCTCTAACGAGGAACTGATGACTTCAAACGAAGAGTTGCAGAGTGCCAATGAGGAACTACAATCCGTCAATGAAGAACTCTACACCATGAATGCAGAGTTTCAGGCTACAATTGGTAAAATCTCTGATCTAAATACGGATATAGAAAACCTACTACAAAACTCACATATTGGGACGCTTTTTCTCGATCGTAACCTTTGTATTCGTCGTTTCAATAGTGCGATATTCTCTATCTTTTCACTTACGAGCTTAGACGTTGGAAGGCCGATCAGACACTTTTCGCACAATCTGCAACATCCAGATTTGATGGATGATATTGAGGAAGTATTTGAGTTCAAAAAATCCATCTCAAGAGAAGTCTCTAATCAAGATGGGCAATGGTATCTCATGCACATTTCTCCATATCTCAATGATAATGGACATTTTGCTGGTCTCGTCCTCAATATGGTTGATATTTCATTGGTAAAAGATACTGAACACTTGAAGGAAATATCGCTTGAAAATCAAATCAACCAAAAACAAACTGTCCTGCTCCGCAAAGAGTTGGAAGAGGTCAATAGTCAATTAGCATCCGAAAATATTTTGCATCATAGTCTATGGCATCAAAATCCTGATTTTTTAATCAAAATCAATCAAAATCGACAATATAAACTCCTACATAGTCCGCTCTCTCCCCAAGAGAGTGCTACCTTCATTACAAGCATTATCGAACGCTTATTGGAGTTGGCTGAGCTTTGCCAAGAAGGAATGGAAAATCTCTCTGAAAAGATTTTGATTCCTGATGGGTTTAAGATTCGGAGAGTCAATGTTAGACTTTCCTATTTGGATGAGGAGCACTGTATCACTTTGATTGAAGATGATACCGCTCTTTACCTCAAAGAGCAAGCTTTTCAAATTGCGCAATCTCAAAAGCAACAACTAGCTTCCTTACTTCCAGATATCAGTATTTTATTCTTTGACAAAGAGCACAAATACGTCTTTAGCTCAGGTGCTGTACCAGCCGCCAAAAAGGCTGCCACAGAGCATCGTAAACTGTTTAGTAAAGAATATCATTCTCGTATCGGAAAAGCCCAAAAAGCAGCGCTGCGAGGACGTCATACCGAAATGGACTTAGATATCGAGCAAGAAGAATTTCGAGCCAACTTCTATCCGCTGCATGGTCTAGCAAAGCAAGTTGAAGGAGGGATTGTCATTCTCAACAAAGTTACCGACGTCAATTTGGTTAAAAGAGAATTGGAAAGCCGTCTTCGAGAAATGGAACAGTTTGCCTATGCTGTCTCTCATGACCTCAAAACACCAGTCCGTTCGATTACGAGTTTTGCGCAGCTACTAAAACGGAGATACCAAACGCAGTTGGACAATGAAGGAAAAGAATTTATTGACTTTATCGTTACCAACGGCCAAGATATGAGTGAACTGATCAATGGCTTATTGCATTTCTCCTTGGTCGGATTTGAAAAAGAAGAAGCCAAACCAGTCCCTCTCAATGGACTCGTCGATAAGGTATTACAAAAACTCAATGTAGAGACGAGCGCAGAAAATGTCTCTATCGCAGTCGAAGACTTACCCGTAGTGATGGCCCATGATGTACACTTGGCTCAGGTTTTTCAAAACCTCATCGAAAATGCCCTGAAATTCAATACTTCCGAGGTCAAGAAAGTTGATGTCATTGCCAAACGAGGAGAAGGGGCTTGGGTCGTTGGGGTCAAAGACAACGGTATTGGGATTTCTGAATCTTATATAGATCAGATATTTGTCATGTTCAAACAACTACATACCAAAGACAAATTTTCGGGTAGTGGTATCGGCCTCGCTCTCTGCAAAAAGATCACCGAACGCCTTGGTGGGCGTATCTGGGTAGAATCCAAAGAAACCGAAGGCACTACTTTTTACTTAGAGTTTCCCGATCAGTTGGTTGTGGCCTAAGCTGTTAGCTAAGCAATCGTCCAATTCAACGGATATAACGAAGCGTTCCGCGCAGCGGTAATCCAGAAGATATCAGGCAAACTGGGAAACCTTTTTTTAGCTAAAACTCTTCAAAAGATACACTATTGTAGCTCACTCAAGCGATCTATCATGCTCCAAAGTATATTCTCCCTTTTTTCGGTATGCGGATAGATTTTGCCATCAAACATGATGAGGAAATCTAAAAGTACTTTATCCAAGCCGATTGCGATTAATTGGGATTCTTTGATCCGCGGCATCTGCCATGTGGGGAATCTCCTCCTCTTCATAGATGATTGACTATGCGTATTGAGAATTTCGTGGCGTTCGTCCTTCTGGATTTTTGTATACAAAGTATCTATCTGTGATTCTGCACCTTCAATGTATTGAAAAAAATAAGTTTCCTCGTAATACAAATAGCCGGTGATGCCGTGAGCAGTATTATAGATAGAAGCCTTTGTACATAATTCGTTTAGGGCTTTAATATCCCAATGCTCCGTCGCTTTGCTTACATATACGCTACCTTTCATAGTTGAGGTCTCAGTTTTAAAGATATATAGAACGGCTATAAAAACTAAATTCTCTCCAAATCCCTTATCTTTATTGGGTGAAGAAGAAACTCAAAATCCTGCGCGCCTCCCTCGATGGGGAACTCTTTTTTGATCATACTATGCGTGCTCTATATGCGACCGATGCGTCTGTGTATCGCGAATTGCCTTTGGCGGTAGCCATGCCTCGCAACTTAGATGATCTCAAACAACTGATCCATTTTGCTACCAAGGAAGGGACTTCATTGATCCCTCGGACCGCTGGTACTTCACTCGCCGGACAATGTGTCGGCTCGGGGATCGTGGTCGATGTGTCCAAGTATTTTACCGAGATTCTCGAAGTCAATGCCGAGGAGGGCTGGGTCAGGGTGCAGCCAGGGGTCGTCCGTGACGAACTCAACCTTTTTCTCAAGCCGCATGGTCTGTTTTTTGGACCCAATACTTCGACCTCTAATCGGGCGATGATCGGAGGTATGGTTGGCAACAATTCCTGTGGTTCTTATTCTATTGTTTATGGGACTACACGCGATCATATCTTAGCGTTGCACGCAGTGTTGAGTGATGGTTCTGAGGTCGTCTTCGCCGAACGCTCCCCCGCAGAGTTTGCCGCTAAATGTGAACAGTCAGACCTCGAAGGCCAGCTCTATCGACATCTGCGAGAAGAACTTAGCCAGCCCGTCCAGCAAGACGAAATCCGTGCCCAATTTCCAGATGCTAGCATACACCGACGCAATACGGGTTATGCCGTAGACATTCTCCTCGAAAGCAATGCATTCACCGCAGCTGGTCCGAACTTCGATATGTGCAAACTGATCGCTGGTTCAGAAGGGACTTTGGCCTTTATGACAGAGATCAAACTGCATTGTGATCCGCTCCCTCCGGACAATACTGGGCTTATCTGCGTGCATTTTGAGTCCGTAGATGCCTCGCTCAAAGCCGTGATCGAAGCCATGAAGTTTGAACCCCGTGCGGTCGAATTGATGGATAAGATCGTGATGGATTGCACCAAGGAGAACCTCCTTTATCAAAACGATCGCTTCTTCATCGAAGGTGATCCTGAGGCAGTTTTGGTGATCGAAGTCGGCGGTGAAACTGAAGCCAAAATCGCTGCTAAACTGGACGATATTCAATCTGCGATGCAACAGGCTGGGATGGGTTATGCTTTCCCGCGTGTCTTTGGCGCTGATCGTATCAAAAAGGTTTGGGCTTTGCGTTCGGCCGGTTTAGGCCTACTCGCCAATATTCCCGGTGATGCCAAACCGGTAGCCGTGATTGAAGATACTGCAGTGCCTTTGCCAGAACTTCCAGCTTATATCCGTGAGTTTGCTGATATCATGGAGGGCTTCGACCAACGCGCCGTTTATTATGCTCATGCTGGTGCAGGAGAGCTGCATTTGCGCCCGATCCTCGATTTGAAAAAAAGCCGCGATCGCAAGCATTTTAGAGAAATCGGACAAGCGTCTGCGGAACTAGTCAAAAAATATAAGGGTTCCCTTTCAGGGGAACATGGAGATGGGCGAGTGCGCGCTGAGTTTTTGCCGATTATGATCGGAGATCGCAATTACGCCCTTCTCAATCGCCTCAAAAATCAATGGGACCCCAACCATATCTTTAATCCGGGCAAGATCGTCGATGCGCCACCGATGGATGTTTCGCTGCGCTATGAGCTGGATCAACCCACCAAAAAATTCGATACAGTATTAGATTTTTCGGATACCGATGGCATCCTTCGCGCCGCTGAGAAATGCAATGGTTCCGGTGATTGTCGCAAGACGCATCTCTTTGGGGGGACGATGTGCCCTAGCTATCAAGCGACCCGCAGTGAAAAGGAGACGACCCGCGCTCGCGCCAATATTTTGCGGGAAATCCTCACTCGTTCGGAAGATGCGAATCCCTTCGCTAGCGAAGAAATCAAGGAAGTGATGGACCTTTGTTTGTCTTGTAAAGGCTGCGCTTCTGAATGTCCTTCCAACGTCAATGTCGCCCTCCTCAAAACTGAGTTTCAATACCAATATCACAAAAAGCATGGTGTACCATTGCGTACTCGTGCCATCGCTAACATCAGTCGCCTCAATCGTCTTGCGATGATTTGGCCTAGCCTCTCCAATCTGATGTTGAAGCGGGTCTCCATCCTCAAAACCATGATGGGGGTTGCACCCGAACGCAGCCTCCCTTTATTACATAAGCAAAGCCTCAAAAGTTGGTGCCGACAAAATCGTTCGCGATTAGCGAAAGGTCCAAAAGGGAAAGTCTATTTCTTTGCTGATGAGTTTACCAATTTTAATGATGTACCCATTGGCATCAAAGCGATAGAATTGCTCAACCGACTTGGCTATGCGGTGATCCTACCTGAGCATGTCGAAAGTGGCAGAGCTTATCTATCCAAAGGATTGCTCGATGAAGCAAAAAAACTCGCCATCAAAAATGTGAGCTTACTCAAGGATATTGTTTCAGAAGAGACGCCTTTACTCGGCTTAGAGCCTTCTGGGATCTTATCGTTTCGGGACGAATATCCAAGATTGGTAGCGGAGCAAGATCGAGAAGCTGCTAAAGCACTCGGCAAGCAGGCCATCATGGTCGAGGAGTTTTTGATGCGCGAAGTTGCGGCGGGACGCATAGATGCGAACGCTTTTACGGACGCGCCTCGCCAAGTAAAGCTACACGGACACTGTCATCAAAAGGCACTTTCCTCGGTAGCGTTCAGCGAAGAGCTGCTATCTCTACCGACCAACTATGAAGTCTCGGTGATGCCTTCGGGTTGTTGTGGAATGGCGGGTTCATTTGGCTACGAAAAGGAACACTACCCACTTTCCATGCAAATAGGAGAATTGGTAGTGTTTCCTGAAGTCAGGTCAGCAGCTGAAAATACGATCATCGCTGCACCTGGCACCAGTTGTCGCCACCAAATACATGATGGCACCGGAAAATCAGCTAAGCATCCGGTAGAAGTTTTGTGGGAAGCCTTGCTATAAGTAATCTACTTTCCCTGAACCTAGATTGTAATAAGCAGGCATGATTCTGAGTTTGCCGCTATTCACTGCACCACCGATAATCTCACTACGGTTATTCAGTGCATTACTCGTTAGCTCTGCGTTTTTCTTTACCACTCCGTTGACCGAAGGATCATCAGAGGCCGCTTTGGCGGGGAGGATATGGGCTAGTAGGTGATTGAGATTATAACCTGCGTCTCCACCAGCTAAGGCTGCTGTTACCGCACCGCAGCTTTCATGGCCGAGTACGACGATCAAATTTACGCCGATATGGGCTACTGCGTATTCGATACTGGCGATGGTAGAGGTGTTGGCGATATTACCCGCTACACGGATCACAAATATTTCACCTAGTCCTGTATCGTAAGCCAATTCAGGTACTACGCGGCTATCTGCACAACTGAGGATAATAGCGTATGGATGTTGGCCGCCAGTTAGTTCCTTGCGACGGTCAGAGGTTTGAAGTTTACCGTCCAACTTATCTCCTACAAATCTTTCATTGCCTTCTTTGAGTCGCTGGAGAGCTTCTTCCCAGCTAATGTTTTCTACTGCCATAGTTTTTGTTGATTTAACCCTAAATTAAAAAACCAAGCTCAAATTCACCTCAAGAATTAGCGCAAAATGTGAAAAAATGAATAAATCCTTATTTTAGGTGCTAAGGATGCTACTACTAATATCTAAAATAATCCTCTGGCTAGGCCGGTGGACTATTGTCAATCGCCCCCCTTCTCTGCCTAAGTATGTCATCGTTGGCGGGCCTCATACTAGTAATTGGGATTTTGTCTATGCGATCGCTGTGCGGAACGTTTTGCAACTTCCAATCAAATATTTAGGTAAAGACGCTTTATTTCGCCCTCCTTATGGATGGATATTCCGTGCCATGGGCGGCTATCCCGTTTCTCGAACTAAATCTGCCAATCGAGTCGAAATGGCGGCGAGCCTATTTAATACTGCTGATGAGTTTATTTTAGCTCTTTCCCCTGAGGGAACGCGTACGAAGGTAGAAAAGCTACGTACCGGCTTTTATCATATTGCGAGAAAGGCTAATGTACCGATCGTGATGATCGGAATAGACTTTGGTAAACGTGAGTTTTCATTTAGCGAGGCTTTTTGGCCTAGCGAAGATATGGAAGCTGATATGGCTTATATCATAAATTTTTTCGGCCAGTTTACAGGCAAGATTCCAGAGAATGAAATCAACTACTCCCCGAAATCTGACCTACCGCATTAGCGAGTGAGCGTGCCTCGATGAAGATCCTTTTGATTTGAGGATGCTTCTCTTTCAATGCCACTTCAATGCGTTGGATAGATTCTTCGATGCCATCAGCCGAAAGCTCATCTTCAAACTCTACGTCGAGGGCCAGTAAGATGTCATCAGGACCCATATGCATGGTCAAAGGAGGATTCATGCGGTTGACACCTGCATCTCCTACTACGAT
Organism: Bacteroidia bacterium; assembly: GCA_045106675.1. Lineage (GTDB taxonomy): Bacteria > Bacteroidota > Bacteroidia > J057 > J057 > JBCAWW01. The sequence goes on along the minus strand of JBGCFA010000086.1, from coordinate 27,981 downwards.
AGCTTCGATAGACTCACGTACCTCTGGAAAGGCGGCTTCTCCTATCAATAAGGCCTTAGTTTCTGCTGCCAAAAAGACTGCAATACCCGCCAATAGACAGCCAATCAGTACTGAAGCGATACCATCCCAGATGGGTTGGTCAAGCGCTTGTGAAAGTAATATACCTCCCAAAGCGATCACTAGACCGACCAAAGCGGCTGTGTCTTCAAAGATCACCGCGAAAGAAGCAGGGTCTTTACTCTGTTGGATGGCAGTCCAAAAATTACGTCTGCCGCGACGACGACGGGCATCGTTGAAACTCTTAAGCGCAAAAATCAGGGCTGCGCCTTCAAATACAATGGCAAGACCGAGAATGATATAGTTAAGAGTGGGATCGCCCATCTTAGTTGGGTGCTTGATATGCTCAATGCCTTCATAAAGAGACATTCCCCCACCTAAGGCAAAAATCAAAATTGCAACGATCAGACTCCAAAAGTAAATTTCTTTACCACGTCCAAAAGGATGATTGACATCCGCTTTTTTCTTACTCTGCTTGATACCAAACAATAGCAAAATGCCATTGCCAGTATCTACTAGCGAGTGAATTCCCTCGGCTAACATCGCCGAACTACCGCTGATGCTTGCGCCGATAAATTTTGCGATTGCAATGGCAACATTAGCGGCCATTGCAGCATAAATAGGTCCTTTCTTCGTTCCAGCCATGTGATAAGTGTGAGTTTGAGCGGCAATTTACAGTCAAATGCGCGTTTAGGCAAAGGCTCGTCTATCGAATCTGTCCGTCACCTCTAATGATCCATTTTTCGGTTACGAGTTTTTCAAGTGCGAATGGCCCTCTTGCATGCAGTTTTTGGGTAGATATCCCAATCTCCGCGCCCAAGCCAAATACACCTCCATCAGTAAATCGAGTAGAAGCGTTCGTGTAAACGGCCGCCGCATCAACTACCGACAAAAAGCGTTCGCATTCTGCATTATCCTCCGATACGATGGCCTCAGAATGCCGCGATGAATAAGTCGCGATATGATCCAAAGCTTGATCGATGTCTTTGACGCATTTGATCGAACATTTGTAAGACAAAAATTCTCGACCAAAGTCATCCTTTTTGGCTGCTTTTAAATCAGCATAGCCTGCTTGAGCTAAAATTTGGTATGCTGCCTCGTCGGCGAACGCTTGTACTCCATGCGCTGCAAAGCCCGGAATCAATAGGGGCAAGAGTTCGTCAGCGACGGCCTTATCCACTAATACGGTATCTAGCGCATTGCAGACCGAAGGGCGCGAAGTCTTGGCATTGACGATGATTTCAGCGGCTTTTGCTAAGTCCGCGTATTTGCTCACATAGGTATGACAAACTCCAGCCCCTGTCTCGATAGTGGGCACGGTCGCTTTTTGTCTCACTCTATCAATCAAATTCTGAGAACCCCTCGGGATGATGATATCGACATAGCGTTCTGCGGTGAGCAGGATATCAACATAAGCTCGCTCCGTAGGAAATAAAGCCAGACAATGTGAGGGTAAAGCATGCGCTTTCATCGCCTTATGGATGAGTTTAACCAACGCAATATTGGTATTATGGGCGGCTGAGCCTCCTCGCAAAACTACCCCATTGCCTGAGCGCAAGCAGAGTGCTGCAACATCGACGGTGACATTAGGCCTCGCCTCATAGATGATGCCTACTACCCCTAGGGGAACGCTCATCTTTTGAACATGAAGGCCGTTTTTGAGCGTCTTTTCTGAGAGCAATTTGCCGCTTGGGTCTTCCAGTTGAGATATGTCGCGTACGCTAGTAACCAAATTTTGAATGCGCTCAGGATTGAGTAGCAAACGATCCTTTTTGGGATTCGTATCTGGCATCTTGTCTAAGTCCAACTGATTGGCCTCGATGATACTCGCTACATTATCGCTGATGAGGTCAGCCAAGCTTAGCAATAAGGCTTGACGTTGAGCGTCGCTCAAGGCTCTCACTCGATAGCTAGAATTTTTGACTGATCTGAGTACGGGTATGATGTTACGCATGATTGTTTAAGGGGTAGCAAAGATGAAAGTAGAAAGTAAATAGTACAGAGAAGTATTGGCGATCAGTACTTTCTACTTACAATAAAACAATATCATCTGCGTGGGCGAGAATAAGGTCGCGGGTTTTAGCCCGTTCTGATAGTTCTTGAGTGGTGATGCGGGCTCTCCCTAAAGCAAAAGGCGCTTCGGTGCCGACACATATTTCAAATATTTCTCCTTTCTCAAAGGGAGAAGGAGTTTCTACTACGCCAACGGCGAGTAGACTGTTTCGATTTTCGAGGGCTTTGCGTGCGCCTGCATCAACGATCACTCTACCAGCGACGAGGCTGCTACTGGCGATCCATTTCATACGAGCGGATAGGGAAGAAGCTTGCGGCAAACAACGAGTACCGGTTTTGCTTTCACTAGCGCGAATGATTCCATCGGTTTCGCGTGCGCCAAAAATCACTACTTCGATGCCCATCCGACTTGCGAGACGCGCAAAAGTGAGTTTGGAGATCATGCCACCTAAGCCGCTTGAAGATTTGGTTTTGTCAGCCAACCCCAATATGTCTTCTCCAAAATCAGTGATTTCTGGCACAACTTGCCCTTCTCGGTCATATAAACCCGGAACGGAAGTGCCCAGCAATAATTTGTCCGCATTGAGTCCGACGGCGAGTAAGGTCGCAAGTTCATCATTGTCGGAGAAGCGTAGCTCCAAATTACTCACCACATCATTTTCATTGGCTACGGGAATAATGTCATTGTCCCAAAGGGTTTCGAAGGTTTCTCTAAGCTGCAAAAATTGGCTACGCTGCGAAAAGTGCTGTCGTTCGCATAGGCTCAAGGCGAGGTGGATACCATAAGGCGCAAAAAACTGAGCGTATTTATTAATCAAGATAGGATTACCAATCGCAGCTGCGGCTTTCCGCTCGGTGATTTTGCCACTAAAGCCGGGAATAAATTGCTTGCCCATCCCTACTGCGCCTGAAGAGACAATCGCGATATGATAATCTGGGTGAAGCTTTGCGATCTGGCGAGCGACATCCACCATTACCGGTTCATCGGGAGTACCATCTGCACGAGTGATCGCAGCAGTACCAAGCTTTATGATTAGGATCGGTTTTTTCATAGCAATTTTCCTAGCTTTGGCACGGCATGAAGCTGGTTATCCTCACATCACGATTTCCTTACCCTCTGGAAAAGGGCGATAAGTTACGAATCTATCATCAGATACGGGAACTGTCGCAGCGCCATGAGATCGTATTGTGTAGCCTCTTTGAGGAAGAGGTTGATGAAGCGTCTCTGCGCGAAATGCGTCAATATTGTCATCGAATTGAGTTGTTTTCGCTTTCTCGCTGGGGCTTGCCTTTTCGGCTTTTGCGGGCTTTGGGTACAGAATTACCCTTGCAAACGGCTTGGTTTTATCGTTCCGCGATCAAGCGGAAAATCCATAAAATCATCGCTGAAGAAAAAGCAGAGCATGTCTATTGCCAACTTTTGCGGATGGCTCCCTATGTTGAAGGCTATACGGGCCCCGCAACGCTAGATTATATGGATTGCTTTTCGGTGCAGATTGAGCGGCAGGCAGAGGCTAGTAAGTGGGGGAGGGGAGTGCTACGTTGGGAGGCCAAGAAACTAGCAAAGTATGAGCGCTTATTAGCGGATCGTTTTGCGCATCATAGCATCATCTCAGAGCAGGACCGAGCGCATTTGCCTATCCCTAATCGGGAACGCGTCGCCGTAGTGCCCAATGGCGTAGAAGTAGATTATTTCAAACCTTTGGAGGGCTATACCGCTACTTATGACTTAGTCTTTGTAGGCAATTTGGGTTATTTCCCCAATGTAAGAGCGGCTGTCTGGCTTGTTAAAGAGATTATGCCTTTGATTTGGGCGCAAAGACCGGAGGCGAAATTGCTTTTGGCGGGAGCGCGTCCTACCAAAGAAATCCAAAGATTGGGAGAAGATCCTCGCATCAAAGTCTCAGGTTGGCTAGCTGATATCAGAGAGGCCTATGCCCAAGGACAAATATTTATCGCCCCACTAAAAACGGGTAGCGGCCAACAAAACAAGATATTGGAAGCACTTTCGATGGCCCGCCCTTGCGTAACGACTTCTCTCGTCAACAATGCAATTGGCGCAATAGCGGGAGAAGAGATACGTTTGGGAGATAGTAGTGAAGAATTGGCTGCGGTAGTCTTGGATTTATTAGCTAATCCGGCTGATGCCAACGAAATGGGGCAAAAAGGCCGCGCCAAAGTATTGAAAAGTTTTAGTTGGGCACGTTCGATTGAGGCATTAGAATGCCTTTGGGAGCAAAAAGAAAAAGAGTAGCTTTAGACGGAATGCTTGAATGCTTTTCTGATTCAATCATTCCACAAATCACCAATTCAACAATTAATCTTGAATGTTTGGATTTGAAACCCGCTTGCTGACACGTCTTTTGATCTATGGCGTTGCCTTGCTGATTGTAGCAGGGTCGCTTTTTTATTCCAATTATTTGGCGTCAAAGCTGATGGAAGGAGAGAGGCGTTCAGCAGAGCTATATGGTAAGGCTATCGATGTAGTAGGCACCACGACTGATCCGGATGCACCGGGTACAGGCAGTGAATTGTTGCAGTTTGTGATGAGCAATCTGGTGATAGATAACAATACCTTGGTGCCGATCATCATGGTGGGTGATTTGGAAAATCTTTCGGATGTTGAGACGGCTAACCTAGATATTGATCTTCAGAATACAGATCAAGTGCGCTCTTATTTAGAGTCATTTGCGGAGGTACATGAGCCGATAGAGGTGGAATATACTCCGGGTAGCTTTAAGTATGTGTACTATGGCGAATCATTTGTGGTGCAGCAGCTACGCTGGTTTCCGATCTTTCAACTGTTGTTGGTGCTCGTGTTTATAGGGATTGTATTTGCAAGTTATGCCATCGCTAAGCGGAACGAACAAAATAAAGTCTGGGTTGGACTAGCCAGAGAGACGGCTCACCAATTAGGAACACCGGTGTCGAGCTTGATGGCTTGGATCGAATTACTCAAACTCAGAGCGGAGGACAAACCAGAAGAAAGCCAGTTGGTTGACGAAATGGCGCGAGATGTGCGCCGTTTGGAGATTATAGCTGAGCGTTTTTCGAAGATCGGCTCACAACCCGAACTCATTGAAGTAAGCCTCAAAAAAGTGCTGGACCGCTCTGCCGACTATCTCAAGAAGCGGATGACGGTCAGAGGCAGTATCACCTTAGATGTCAATAATCAGATCCCCCTTGAGAGTCTATTGCACATCAACCCACAACTATTTGACTGGGTGATCGAAAATTTATTGAAAAATGCGCTAGACGCCATCCAAAGCCAAAGCAAAGAAGGTAAAATCATCCTCGACGCTGGCGAAAAGGGCGAACAATACTATATCGACGTCAGCGATACTGGTAAAGGGATCGCTAAGAGTCAATTTAAAAAGGTCTTTGAACCAGGCTTCACCACCAAAAAGCGCGGTTGGGGTTTAGGTTTGAGTTTGACCAAACGTATCGTTGAAGAGTATCACCAAGGGAAAATCTTCGTCCGTAGCTCAGAATTAGGAAAAGGCACTACTTTTAGGATATTGTTGCCGAAGTAAATATATATGCCAAGAATCATCTCGATCGATTATGGAGCCAAGCGGACAGGCCTTGCTTGGACTGATCCCATGCAGATTATTGCTACTGGGGTCGGGAGCTTTGATACAGCGATATTGGATGCTAAGCTCAAAGAGTTGATTGAAAAAGAAACGATAGAAGCAATCGTATTGGGTTATCCAACGCGTATGGACGGCTCGGACTCTCACGTTACCGAGCAGGTAAGAGAACTAAAAGTGAAACTGGAAAAAACTTATCCTGAAATCAAGCTGCATCTAGTCGATGAACGTTTTAGCTCCCAGATTGCCAAACAAACGATGCTAGACGGTGGTTTGAAGAAAAAGAAACGGCGAGACAAGCATTTGGTCAATGAAATCAGCGCGGTGGTAATCCTCCAAGATTTCATGCAAGGCGGATAAGATTGCATTTATCCCTTGAAAATCAGAAATTTGCGCTCTGCTAAACGCAAAAGAGGAGTATTATGATCTTACCCATCGTTGGATTTGGACACGAAAGTCTAAGAAAAGAGAATCAGGAAGTAAGCAAGGACTATCCTGGACTTGAGCAGTTGGTTGAAAACATGTTTGAGACGATGTATGAAGCCAATGGTGTTGGTTTAGCTGCTCCTCAAGTCAATCTCAATCTGCGTTTATTCATTGTTGATGGTTCTCCCATGGACGGTATTGTCGAAGGAGAGTCAGGCTTAGGTACGTTTAAGCGTGTCTATATCAATCCCGTGATCTTAGAAGAGGATGGCAAGGAGTGGGCTTTTGAGGAAGGATGTTTGAGTATCCCTGATATACGGGAAGATGTCTTCCGTAAGCCTGTGATTAAAATCCGCTATCAAGACGTGTCGTTCAATGAAATTGAAGAAACCCTAGATGGCATGAAGGCACGCATCGTGCAGCATGAATTTGACCATATCGAAGGGGTACTCTTTACGGATCATATCTCACAACTTCGTCGTCGTATGCTCAAGCCTCGTTTGACCAAGATATCGAAGGGAGCTATTTCATCTGACTACAAGATGAAGTTTGCCAAGTAGGTGAGGACATAACTGGGTGCCTCCTCTTGACATTGTTTATTTGTGCTAAAGCCAGGTCTCTGCTTAATGTCGTTTGCGACTGTTGCACAGAACGCCTAAAAACCGCTGAGGCAACAGTAGTATAATCAAATACTGCCTGTTTGTCGGCAATCTTAGATACCGAGACCTATCAAAAAAACAAACAATGAATGAGAAAGATTAATTAAGAATTCTAATACGCTCAAGAAAAAAGTCAACGGAGAATTAATGAATCACAATAAATAGAAAAATATGGCTTCAGGTTTGTTCACACTTTTAGATGACATTGCTGCGCTAATGGATGAAGTGGCAACAATGAGTAAAGTAGCCACACAAAAAACAGCCGGTCTGCTTGCTGATGATTTAGCAGTCAATGCTGAAAAAGCCTCTGGCTTCGTTTCTTCGAGAGAATTACCTGTTTTATGGAGAATTACGAAAGGTTCGATTTTAAATAAGGCAATCATTCTTCCGGTTACATTTCTATTAAGTGCTTTTTTGCCCGCAGCTATTGTTCCCATTCTTATAATTGGAGGGCTCTATTTGGCGTACGAAGGAGCGGGGAAAGTTTATGAGTATTTGTTTCAACGCAATCAATCCAAAAAGCAGACTCGCAGTGTAGAAATGACAGAGGAGCAAATGATTGAACATGAGAATAAAAAAGTCAAATCAGCGATAATAGTCGACTTTATCTTATCCGTTGAAATAATTTTCATCGCCTTGGGTACTGTCATGGAAGAAGAACTAGGTATGCAAATCGCTGTGGTTACGGTCGTTGCAATTTTGGCTACAGTTTTTGTATATGGTGTTGTAGCTTTGCTTGTGCGAATGGATGATCTAGGTTACAAATTAATTTCCCTAAGTGAGAATAAAGCGGGTATCTCCCAAACTATAGGTACGGCTCTGGTAAAGACTTTGCCTTATATCATCAGAAGTTTAGGGGTAATCGGAACCTTGGCAATGGTATTGGTGGCAGGCGGTATATTCGTACACAATATCCATTTCATTCACGACCTATTCAAAAGCCTCCCCAAAATGCTAGGTGAATTTCTTGCCGGATTAGTAATTGGTCTTGTGTGCTATGCCCTTTTCACGCCATTGAAGAAAATTTTCGATAAAAACGCTAACATGGTGTAAAAGCAATTGCTTCCTATCGTCAGCCACTACTGATACACAAAACTTAAATAATAGAGTAATGGATGCCATCTCTTCAGATGAGAAGATGAAGTTTGGCAAGTAATTTCTGACTTACAATCCGTAGCTGATTTGCACCTTTGTAGTAACTCCAAAACCGATTATTTATGGGTTTTAAGTGGTTCTTTTGTTCCAAACTTGATGAGAAGTGAAATTATTTCACATCTTGTTGAGACTATTGCCTGAGAAAAATATCGGAAAGCGCATTACTACTACTTATGGAAACAGGACAAGATCTACACTCGCTGGCATCTTATAGCGAGGAGCAATTGCCGATTGCAAAACACAAACTACATAGTTGGCCTCATTTTTTAGGACTTTACGCTGGTGAGCATGTCGCAGCCACGGAGTTTGTCATCGGGGCTACTTTTGTTTCGCTTGGCGCCAAAACTTCAGATATTTTATTGGGCCTCTTGATTGGTAATATCCTTGCCATTTTGAGTTGGACGCTGATTACCTCGCCTATTGCAGTTGAGACACGTTTGAGTCTTTATACCTACTTAAATAAGATTGCCGGTGATTCGATGACTAAGCTCTACAATTGGGCCAATGTGATCATCTTTACGGTAATATCTGCTGCCATGATTACGGTATCATCAACGGCAGTACGTTTTCTCTTCGACATTCCGGCACAGCTAAATTGGTATCCTACCAACGCATGGTTTGTGCTGGTGGTGCTTGCAGTTGGTATCATCGTGGTATTTGTGGCCATGTATGGTTTTAATGCCGTTTCAGAATTCTCTGGGATATGTGCTCCTTGGTTATTTGTCATGTTTACGAGTGGAGCCTTGGTGCTTATGCCTGCCTTGAGCGATGCTGTTTTAGGGCGAACTTTCCTTAATGGATGGAGTGATTTTATTCAGATTGGCGATATGTCCATCTGGACGGGAATCAATAGTGATGGAGAAAAAGGGATTGGGTTGTTGGAAGTGATTGGGTTTGCCTGGGCGGCAAATACGATTACTCACTTTGGTTTGATCGATATGGCTTTGCTCCGTTATGCCAAAAAGAAATCCTATGGGCTGGCTACTAGTTCGGGTATGTTGTTTGGGCATTATGTGGCTTGGATTGCAGCCGGTATCATGGGAGCAGGAGCGGCAGTACTTTTGAAAAAAGAGATCATCGATCTTGATCCGGGAGATGTGGCTTATTATGCGCTGGGTATGTCAGGATTTGTGATCGTGATTATTGCTGGTTGGACGACAGCCAATGCTAATCTATATCGTGCTGGTTTGGCTGCGCAGGCTATTTTTACACAATATTCTCGTAAGAAAACTACCATGGCAGTCGGTGTCGTAACCGTAATTGTTGCCTGTTTTCCCTTTGTGTTTTCTCAAATCCTTCCTCTGCTTACTTATGCAGGTCTATTGGTAGTTCCGGTAGGTGGGATAGTGTTTGCCGAGCACTTTTTGTTTCCCAAACTAGGGCTAACTCGCTATTGGGTGTCGTATAAAAAACTGACACACAGTACGCCGGCGGTGGCTTCTTGGGCCTTGGGACTGATTTTTGGTTTTGGACTTAACGTCTTGGACGTAATGTCATTTTACTACCTCTTTATCCCAACTTGGATTTTCACGATCATTGTTTATATCCTATTGGCAAAGCAATATGGTGCAGGCCAAAAATATCCTGCCGAAGAAAAAGCAGCGCAAGCCTTTGATCAAGAGGTTGAAGTATTCCAAACAAGACAAGCTGAGAATATACCTGCTCCGATTAAGGATACTTCCATTTTGAATAGGATCTTGCAATTCGTTTCGATTACGAGTTTGGCAATCACCATAATCCTTGCTGGGATCGTAATGTTTGCTAGCCCTGACATGAGCACCTATGAAGCAAATCGAGATGTCTTTTATCAATATGGATTTATCTGCACAATAAGCTATTTCGTTACCGCTTATTGGTCTCTACAGAGAACGAAAAAACTCAATACATAGGCAAATATTACTGTTACACTTTAGCTTGACTTTTTCCGACTGCTTCGCAGAACGCTTGTCTCTTTCAGATAGATATTATGGAAACCTCAGTTTCGTTAAACCAAAATAACCTCCAGCAACTCGACAAACGAATAGCATATCCTCACTATGATAGAAGTCAAGTCAAGGCTGGCATCGCTCATATTGGAGTTGGGGGCTTTCATCGGGCGCACCAAGCATATTATACTCATCTGCTGATGCAAAAAGGCGAGGCCATGGATTGGGGGATATGCGGGATTGGATTGCGAAAAGGGGATCGGAAAATAAAGGAAAGCTTGGAACGGCAAGATTTTCTCTACACTCTGATCGTAAGACATCCAGATACCAAAGTAGCATCCATCGTCATTGGATCTATCGTAGATTTCCTATTGAGTGAGGATAGTCCCAGCGCGGTGATTGACAAATTGGCTAGTCCAGCAATCAAGATTGTATCCTTGACGATTACGGAGGGAGGTTATAATTTTGATCCAGCTACTGGTGAATTTGATTTTGATAATACTGAGGTTAAGCATGATTTAGATAATCCGCAAAGCCCTAAAACGGTTTTTGGCTATTTAACAGCCGCTTTGAAAAAGCGTCAGGAATCAGGAATCTCTCCTTTTACGATACAGTCTTGTGACAATCTCCAGCATAATGGAGATGTTACCCGAAAGATGTTACTGGCCTTTGCTCATCGGCAAGAGCCTCAGCTTGCTCAGTGGATAGCGGACAATGTCTGCTTTCCGAATGCGATGGTAGATCGAATCACTCCGCTTACTACTCAATCAGATATTGAGTATCTCGAAACGCATCAAGGGCTGAAAGACGAATGGCCAGTAACTTGCGAACCTTTTTGCCAATGGGTCATTGAGGACGATTTTTCTGATGCTAGGCCCCAATGGGAGAATGTTGGGGCGCAATTTGTTCCGGATGTTACTCCCTATGAGAAAATGAAGATCCGCCTGCTCAATGCGGGGCATTCGGTTCTTGGCTTGCTGGGTTCTCTTCATGGCCATGAAACTATTGATGGCTGTATGACAGATGCTTTGTTTATTAAGTATTTGCGGCGATTTATGGATGTTGAAGCTACGCCTGTGCTTGATCCTGTGGAGGGAATTGATCTGGAAAGCTATAAAGACAGTTTGCTAGAAAGATTTGCCAACCCTAATATCAAAGATAAGCTCTCGCGAATTTGTCTCGAGAGTTCTGCGAAGCTGCCTAAGTTCTTGCTCTCGACCATTGAGGAAAACTTAAAGCAAGGCGGAAGTATCCAATATGCTTGCTTAGTAATTGCTGCTTGGTGCTACTATAGCGATAAGGGAGTAAATAAGGATGGGCTGCCACTTGAGATTGTGGATGCAATGAAACAGAGCTTGCATGAAGCCGCAAAAGAAAGCGGAACGGATAAGCTCGCTTTTTTAAAAATCAAAACTGTGTTTGGAGATCTTTACAGAAAGAAAAGGTTTGCGGAGCTGTATGAGGAAATGATAGATAAAATCTATCAAAACCCAGATACTTCGGTACATATGCAAAACCTCCTTGAAACTGATGAGAAGATTTAAGTCTATAACTTGAGAATTCAGTGCTTTTATGAAGAAAAACTTACATCTCTGGAGTGAGGGAATTTTCTTTGAGAAGATTCTCTTTTTTGTTTCGAAAGTTTTTTGTCTAAAAGACATCTGAGTAATGAAGAGGCCCAAAAGCAAAGCTTTTATCAAGATATGCAAAGCATTTAGCTTGTCGTTTATAGAATTGAAGCTGTAAATTGTGACCTAGCTTTTCTTTGCTGTCTTAATGTAGAGAAGGTTTTCTCTTCTATTGCATTTCGAAAATGCAGGTGATAAGTGGTAAATATTACCACGTGATAGCATAATGAAGATAAATAGAGTTTATATGTTATGATTCACCCATTTCCGTTGATTTTTTTTGAACAAAAGGTGAATTTATTTCGTATTACCCTTGTAAAGTAACGCGTAAGTTGTTAAATTTGCAGTAGATATTAGGTTTAGTCTGTCAAAAAAGTATTTTTTATGACCTCACAAGAGCTCCATTCAAAACTTCAGGTAACTAAAAGCTTCCTGAATCGCGAAATTGTGCGTAACAAAACGAACCAAAATTCGGCGCTTTCATTTCGTGAAATCGGCAACAAGTTGGACATGATCCACGAAGCTGAGCGTGTAGGTATCCGCAATTTAGGCGAGTACCAGAGCCGCAAGCTTAGCCGTATGATTGCTCAGATCGAGCAACTCCAAGACTTGAGCATGAACTAATTGATCTTAGTTCTGTTAAAAAAATAGAGAAGAGAGGCATATGCTTCTCTTTTCTTTTTTTATATCCCTTAATAGTCAATATATTTGGCATCAAATTCTGTCAATTGATTATGGAAGCCGGAATTATATCTTACGTCCCTATTTTTGTCCTCATCCTCATCGCTATTGTGCTGGGGGTGCTACTCACTTCATTGTCTCGTCTTTTAGGGCCTTATCGCCCTGATCCGATTAAAGAGCAGGTATATGAAAGTGGAATGGACCCAGTAGGGACCGCGCATGAACGTTTTAAGGTGAAGTTTTACCTAGTAGCAATGTTGTTTATCCTCTTCGACATTGAGGTAGTCTTCATGTATCCTTGGGCCGTTCAATTCAAAGAGTTGATTCAGCTTACTGGCAGCCTCTTTCCGTTTTTCGAAATGTTGGTCTTTGTCCTTATCCTTTTTGTAGGCTATATCTATGTCTACAAAAAAGGAGGTCTGGAATGGTCATAAACATTTATTAACCGAAGCGGTTGCTAAGTATATATTAGGAAAATACTATGGGTTTAGAGAAAGCATTAGCTAAACAAGGATACTTAACCACTACGGTGGATTTTGTTACTAACTGGGCACGCGCCAATGCAATGTGGCCTATGCCGATGGGATTAGCCTGTTGTGCGATTGAAATGATGGCCTTCGCCGGACCAAAATATGACGTTTCTCGCTTTGGTAGTGAGGTAATGCGTTTTTCTCCGCGTCAGGCTGATTTAATGATCGTTGCTGGCTGGTGTACCTATAAGATGTCTCACGCGATCAAGCGTATCTGGGACCAAATGCCTGATCCTAAATGGTGTATCGCGATGGGAGCCTGTGCTTCTACTGGTGGTATGCACCGTGTTTATGGTGTGGTACAAGGGGTAGACAACTTCCTTCCAGTTGATGTCTATATTCCTGGTTGCCCGCCTCGTCCAGAAGCGGTGATTCATGCGCTTCAATCTATTCAGAAGAAAGTAATGACCGAGCACTCTGTCTTGATGGACTAATCTCGAACAAAAATAATTTGTTAATAGATTGCGGTGAGCCTTTGGCTTGCCGCAATTGCTTTATCAGACCCATAGCTTGATATGTTGCCACTCTTACAAGTCCAAGACTTGAGTCTGAGCTTTGAAGGCCAGTTGCTATTTGAGAAAGTTGATTTTTCTCTTGCCGCTGGCGAACTCCTCCTCTTGCATGGGCCTAGTGGCAGTGGTAAGAGTAGCCTATTGCAAGCGATTATGGGCATGGGAAATACGAGGAATCTCAAGGGACGAATCGTTCTGCACGGCAGTGACATCACTCCTCTCTCTGTCGAAAAACATAGTCAAGCAGGAATTGCCTTCATTCCCGAAAAACGGCCTATTTTCCCTGAATTGAGTGTGGGAGAGCATCTTAAACTAAGTGCAAAAGGCAAAATAGATGATTCCCTTTTGCCTGATTTTCCCGTATTGCAATCTCGTCAAAAACAACTCGCTGGCACTTTGTCTGGTGGAGAGCAAGCAGTGCTTAGTTGTGTGATGGTACAACAACAAAATCCAAGCGTGATTCTGTGGGATATGCCACTAAAAGGGCTTTCTTCAGATTGGGTTAGGAAAATTTTTCGTATCATTCGGCTCTTCAAAAACAAAGGCATCCCCATGCTGATGGCCGTACAAAATCCTGCCGATTGGCAAGCATTTGAACCAAAGCTGTGGCAATTGGGTAATCCCTAAGGACATGACACATCAAACTCACCCCTTTACTCTTTCTGATGGCTCGAGCTTATTTGGGCAATCTTGGTCTCCTGCTACAGAGCCAAAGGCAATCGTATTATTGGTACACGGCCTTGCCGAACACTCGGATCGCTACCCCCATGTGGCGAAAAAATTAACTGATGCAAGCATTAAGTTTGTGGGCTATGATCTGCGTTGGCATGGACGTTCACCGGGGAAAAGGGCTTATATCGAGAAATTTGATAAACTGATTATCGATTTGGCCGAGATTTTTCAGCAAGTACAAAAAGAACATCCCGGTATCCCCATCTTTTTATATAGTCAAAGTCTCGGTGGAGCAGTGGTAAGTTTGTTTATCATTCGCAAACAACCACCTGTGCAAGGTGCCATCCTGAGTTCTCCTGCTCTCAAAGTCGGAGATGATATTTCGCCCTTATTGATCAAACTCTCCAAATGGATCAATATGTTGGCTCCCAAACTCAAGGTACAAGCCCTCAATAGTGATAATCTCTCTCATGATCCTAAAGTAGTGGAAACCTATCTCAATGATCCACTGGTATATGCGGGTAAAAACTATGCTCGTACGGGCTATGAATCAATCCAAGCGATTGATGAAATTCAAGCTCGGATGGAAGAATTTAATACTCCCGTTTTGATATTGCACGGTAGCGAAGATGGCCTGACCAATCCTGATGGTAGCAAACAACTTTATGCCAAAGCAAAAGTGGAAGACAAAACTTTACGACTTTTTGAAGGGTGGTATCATGAACTTCATAACGAGCCAGATGGCGAAACAGTCATTGATGAAATTGTTAGTTGGATTGAAAAGAGAACGGATCAATAAAATAGTCCTCCCCCTGCGTTCTCCAAATGAGAACAGGCCCATATTGGGCTCAACACTCCTGGCTTTGCTCTTTTGTGGGTTGCTTTTCAAGGCTTGTGGTCCAATTGAAAGTGAGGCTACAGCTGTTCCCGGCCTAACAGACTCTACCATCACGATAGGCTCATGGGGCCCATTGAGTGGTCCGGCGGCGGCTTGGGGCTCGATGACCCATGCGATGGATGCTTACTTCCAACTGATCAACGAAGAAGGGGGCGTGCATGGGCGTAAGATCAATTTTGTCTACAAAGATGATGGTTATAATGCGGCGCGGACCGTACCGATTGTGCGTTCGCTCGTAGAGGACGAAAATGTCTTTGCCCTGATCGGTGGTCTCGGTACCAATACAGGGATGGCAGTATTGCCGTATATCGAGGCGAAAAAGGTGCCTTGGGTCAGCCCTGGTTCTGGCTCTGATGCTTGGTCTACACCACCTAAACAGAACATATTTGCCACTTTTGGCCGCTATATTGACGAAGCTCCCAAGCTAGTCAAGTATGTTGTGGATAGTTTGGAGAGTAAAAAAATCGCGATTGTGTTTCAAAACGATGACTTTGGGCGTTCTGCGAAGCAGGCTGCCCTAAAAAGCTTAGAATCAGAGCAAGTCAAAGCAGTAACCACAATCTCATATGAACTAGGCGAACGGGAGATGAGCACTCAGGCTGCTCGCTTAAAGGCGAGTGGAGCAGAGATTGTCTTGCTTTGGATGGGGCCTCAACAAGCTGTCGCCTTGCTTAGTAGTGCTCGATCATTGGGATACCGCCCTCAATGGGTCGCTTCTACGGTCTTGTCAGATATGGAACGAATGTATGATCTGACCGAAGGGGCTTGGGAAGGGGTGATTTTTGGCTACTATGGCGTGATGCCTACTGATACAGTGCACCCGAGATTACAAACTTATAAGGCAGCTTTGGCGCGTTATCACCCTGAGATTGCTTGGGGAGCCTTTGCTGAGACGGGTTTTATCTATGCCGAGCCGATGCTGGCTGCATTGGAGTCAGTTGGTCCTAGCCTCAGTCGGGAACGCTTCGTCGCGGCCATGGAAGGCTTGGATTTTCAGGGGATTGGTCCTCGAATCCGCTTTGGTCCCGATCAGCGACAGGGGCATCAAAGTTTATATTTGATGCGATGTACGGGCAGAAATAGCCATGTAAGTCTGACAGATTGGTTGTAAACATGCTTATAACAAAATCCGTATATTTGTGAAGCATGCAACAAGCAGATCAAATACTCAGCAAAAAATCATTACGTCGGACCCAAACGCGGACCGATATCCTTGGTATTTTTTTGAAAAAAGACGTTGCGCTAAGCGAACCTGAACTAGAAAAAGCTATTCAGGGAAGTTGTGATCGAGTTACGATCTATCGCACTTTGTCAACATTCTTGGATAAAGGGATTTTGCATAAGGTCTTGGATGATACAGGAGCGATGCGCTATGCGCTTTGTGCGGCTGATTGTCATGATGAGCATAATCACCAGCATGACCACGTCCACTTCAAATGTGATGAGTGTGGCAAAACGATTTGTGTAGATGAAGTCCGCATCCCTAGTGTCAGTTTGCCGGAGGGTTATCAGCTTTCGGGCGTCAATATGCTGCTGCAAGGCACTTGCCCAGAGTGTAAATAATTAATGTCGAATTTGAATGGTTTTAATACTATGGCTTGCAAGCCATAGCTACTGCCATTTTACCGTCTCAACCATATGTTGTAGCTCTTCTTTCATATAGTTAGTGAGCGGGAGCAGAGAGTCGCCTTTTTCGGCGGTGCGGTAGTAAAAAGAGAGCATGGCAATCTGTTGCCCGCTACTGTCTGAATAAAAAAGCTGCGCTGGAGTACCGACGCTACCATAGATTTCAAATAGAGTACCATAGCCATTGGGGCCACCGATGGCTTCTTCGGTAATTTGAGTAGCTTTTTTGCTATGCTTATAAATCAAGCGACGATAATCTTCAAAGTGAGAGGCGCGTGTGCGTTTGGCATTGGCATCACGATAGGTGATATGCCAAGTGAGGCTATATTTGGGGAATTTAATGTCCACCCAACATGAATCTTTGCCATTTCTGGTGATAGTACCTTCTGCGGGAAACTCAAAAGTGAAGGGGCAGGTTTGGTTAGCAAAATTTGAGTAGGAGCGTTCGGCAAGGCCGGGAACCTCAATGCGAGGATAGCCGTAAGGCCGGGCATATGGCTCATAAGTAGTACAGGATACGGCGGTCAAAATGAGGACCAATGCGATAGCGAAGCTGACTTTCATACTACAAATTACGAATTCGTCTTTAAAGCTATTGTTGGTTCAAGCCATTTTGTGAGAATTTCTGCCAGTTGCGCCAATTTGATAGGCTTGCTCATATAGTCATCCATACCTGATTCCAAACAACGTTCCTTATCGCCCTTCATAGCATTGGCTGTCATGGCGATGATGATAGGTTGTGAAAAATGGGGAGCGCGAATTTCTCGGATACGTTTTGTGGCCGTAATACCATCCATTTCGGGCATCTGCATATCCATGAGTAGGACGTCATAAGGCCGATTTTCGAGCGCTTTGAGGGCTTCAAGACCATTGCCTGCCACATCAGCCGTTAAGCCTATTTTGTTGAGCATTCTGAGTGCGACCTTTTGATTGACGAGATTATCCTCAACCAATAGGATGCTTTTATTGTAGACGGAAAGGTCTTTTTGATTTGGAGAATTATGGACTGGATGATTGGGGATGGGTTGATTGAGGAGAATGTAGGCTAGATTTTGAAGTAGTTGTTTTTTTCTAAACGGTTTGGATAAATAGGCACTGAAAAGTTCTCGGTCTTTTGGATGACTGAGATCGGCCATAGAGGAAAGCATGATCAAAGGCAGTTCATGATATTTTTTATGACCTTTGATCGACTTGGCAAGCTGAGTACCATCGAGATGCGGCATATTCATATCCAAGATTGCGAGATCGAAATGAATATTATCAGCTAATAGGGTCTCAAAGTTGCGTGGATCAGAGATACAGACTGTTTCAATCCCCCAGCCTTGGCATAGACTTTCTAATATCCTGAGATTCGTAATATTATCATCTACCAACAATATCCTGGCGTTTCGCGCAGCGAGTTGGATCAAGTTAACTTGATGGCTTGGAGATATTTCTGCTTTTACAAATGGCAGAGTAAAGCTAAAGGATGAACCGACTCCAACACTACTTTCAACCCATATTTCACCTCCCATGAGGTTGACGAGTCGTTTGGATATGGCCAATCCTAAGCCAGTACCTCCATATTTGCGAGTGGTGGAGGCATCTACTTGAGAGAAGGATTTAAACAAACGGACTAAACGATCTTCAGGGATGCCAATACCTGTGTCTTTGACGCTGAATTCGAGTTCACAAGCTTGATTACAGTCTGGTTTATGATTTTTGATGTGAATGACAACATGCCCTTGGTCTGTAAACTTGATGGCGTTATTGACCAGATTAACCAAGATTTGATTGAGACGAGTGGGATCGCCCATTATCCCTTCTGGAACGTCTTTGTCCATCTCGTACATCAACTCTATATTTTTGTCATATGCTTTTGGGGAGAGCATATCGAGGACATCTTCAACGGAGTCAACGAGGTTGAACGCTTGACTCTCTAGCTCAAGCATACCTGAATCGATCTTTGAGAAATCGAGAATATCGTTTATGACAGTTAAAAGGTTGTCGCCACTGACTCGAATAGTCTCTACATAATCTCGCTGTTCGTCGGATAAGGTTGAATCGACGAGTAAGCCTGTCATACCGATAACAGCATTCATAGGAGTGCGGATCTCATGACTCATGTTCGCCAGGAATTCTGCTTTTGCGAGTCCTGCTGATTCCGCTTCCTCTTTGGCTAATCTAAGATGGTTTTCCATCTTTTTACGGGCAGTGATATCGGTTTCGACGGCGATATAGTTGACCAGTTGTCTCTCCTCATCAAAAATTGGATTGACTGTCATTACTTGCCAACGTGCTTTGCCCGATTTGGAATAATATAAAATTTCTCCTTCGTAGGATTCTCCCTTCGAAAGGAGGGTCATCATCCGTGAAAGCTCTTCCTTTGAGGTGTCTGGTCCAGCAAGTAATTTGATGGGCGATTGGCCGATGGCTTCTTCTTTTGTATAACCGGAAATGGCTTCAAAGGTCTGGTTTACCCACTCAAAATTTCCCTTTGCGTCCATTATGCCTACACCATTAGTGGTTTTTTCTGCAACGAGAGAAAGTTTCCTTAGTTGGTCTTGGGCGGCGAGCATCTTGCTGCTTTGAGTGAGTCGCTTTTGCTGGACATAATAATTTAGGACGAAAGAGGTGGTAAGCAAAGAGGCAAATGAGAAAATACTGCCAACTAAGATTTGTTCAGCAAAAATCAGCGCCACCGCATATGAAATAACATTGATAGCGGTAAAGATTTTCAGACATCGCAAATTGCGGAGTAAGAGTATTGATAGTTGGAAGGTGATAAATGTATTGATGGCATAGAATGGATGGAAATGATTGCTCCAATCAATATAAGCCATATCGATATTGTAGATACAAATGAGATAGAAAAAACCATCTCCAAGGAAAAAAGCCTTTGTTTTAGACCAAAATGTCCCTAGGAATGCTAGTCCCATAATCCCTGCTATCAGATAGCGATCCCAAAGTGAGATAGCTGATTCAGGGTAAAGGGAATCAAACATGAAGCTGGAGTTCAGCATTGCGATTCCCCCTAATACGCAAGCTACGCGAGGGATGTTTTTGTAGGCGTCCTCTTCGCTAAACTTTTGCTGGAATTGGTATATCAGTGCCTGCCACATGTGCTATATGCTTTTTTCTTTTATCGGGAACCACTTACATAAAGCATCTTTGATGGATTTTAACTGGATCGGCTTACTGATATAATCATCCATGCCAGCCTCTAAACAGCGTTCGCGATCTCCTTTCATTGCGTTTGCGGTCATGGCGATAATGAGGGGACGATTTTCTCTTCCGGGACCAAATTCTTTATAAATAGCCTCTGTTGTTTGCAGGCCATCCATTTCGGGCATCTGCAGATCCATGAAAATCAGGTCGTATTCTTTTATCCGCATGGTATGCAATGCCTCTAAGCCATTGCCTGCGATGTCAGCAGTTAAATTGAGTTTTTGTAGCATTCTCAGAGCTACTTTTTGATTGACAAGATTATCTTCAGTGATGAGAATTCTGATATCGGTATTAAAATCATTGATTGGATCTTGGCTGGTAATTACTTTTCTATTCAGAAAGTTATTGTTGGGGTCATCGCTTAATACTTTGCTGATATGAGCTCTCAGGTATCCCTGCTTTACGTGCTTTCTCAGATAGGCATCATATAAGGCTTGGTCTTCGTCGCTGGGATTCTCTAGTCGCGAACTCAGTACGATGATGGGTAGTTTTTCACGTTTATAAGTCTTCCGGATATTGCGGACTAGCTTTTCGCCAGACATAACAGGCATATCCAAATCTGTAATCAATAAATCATAATGATGCTTGGCCAATAGATCAGCAACCTCTCTGGGGTTATCACAGGCTTTTACTTGGAGTCCCCAATTTTCTAATAATTCCGTTGTCTTATGAAGATAGGTCGTATTGTCATCTACTAATAAGACTTCTTTTGCTTTAGGAATCGGTGGTAGAGAGGTCTTGAGAGGAAGAGATTCTTTACCGACTAAAACGGTGAAGTAGAAGGTCGAGCCATGCCCATACTCGCTTTCAATCCATATTTCTCCTCCCATCAACTCTACGAGTTTTTTGCTAATGGCGAGTCCAAGCCCTGTGCCGCCATATTTGCGGGTGGTAGATGAGTCAACCTGTGAAAAGGACTTGAAGAGGCGATGAATCTTGTTTTCTGGTATTCCTATGCCCGTATCTTTGACGGCAAACTCTAGTTTTAATCTTTTATCGGTGGTCTCTTCTACGTAACGAGCAGAGACCACGATTTCTCCTTTGGGGGTAAATTTGATGGCGTTATTAACCAAATTGACCAAGACTTGTCGGAGTCGGGTAGGGTCGGAGATGATTTGATGTGGTATTTCAGGGGCGATATTCGAGATTAGCTCCAGCCCTTTTTCGTTGGTCTTGGTAGAGAGTAAGTCAAGTACATCCTCTACACAATCGACCAAAACAAAGCCTTGATTTTCTAATTCGAGTTTACCCGAGTCGATTTTTGAGAAATCAAGGATATCATTTATGACCGTCAGTAGATTTTCTCCGCTTATGCGAACGGTTTCCACATATTCTTTTTGCTCGATATCTAGTGGTGTGCCTAAGAGCAATCCGGTCATGCCAATCACGGCGTTCATAGGCGTACGAATCTCATGACTCATTGTCGCTAAAAAGTCGGCTTTTGCTTTGGCTGCCTGTTCTGCCGCTAATTTTGCTTTGAGTAGGCTTTCTTCTGCCCATTTCCGTTCGCTGATATCATGAAAGGTTACGTTGAGTCCGTCACCTAATTTTACTCCCACTGTGTTCATCCACATCCTCAAACCGGTTTCATCATCATCTAGATAATGCTCTACATTGAGGAGTTCTCCGTTTTCTACTACGTTTTTGTATAAGTGAAAGAGACCGTTTTCTCGATAATCTGGCAATTCTTCAAGGAGGCGTTTACCGATTAGGTTTACTCCTTCCTTGTCCATCATTTTTTCTGCGGACATATTGACCATGCTCCACATGAAGTCCACGATTTTGCCTTGAGTGTCTCGGATTGTCTCTAGGGCCATGATCCCATTCTGGGAACTATTGAGTACACCTTCTAGGGTTTCTTCGGTTCGTTTGCGATCTGTGATATCGCTCAGCATCCCAATTAATCCAATCAGATTACCTTCGTCATCTTTGATTGCATCGGCTCTGAAATTGATATAAAGTTCCTTGCCATGCTTATCAAACATATGGCACTCTTCCTGCCATGTGGCACCCAGTTTGATGCTTTTTAATATTCTTGAGGCTTTTTGAGCGTCTCGTAAAATCATTTCAAATCCGAAAGTTTCTTTTAGCTCATTGACTTCATATTGAAAGAGTTTGCTAAATGCATCATTGTGATAAATACTACGACCTTCGATATCGGTAATTGCGATCGCTTCACCGGTACTTTCAACGGCCTTACTAATTTTGACAAAGTCCTCTTCTTGTTGTCTGGCCAAGGTGATATCACGTGCACAAATGGTCGCCCCAATCACATTACCGCCTTCATAGATTGGATAAAATTGGATTTGGGTACAATAAAACCCACCCTCATTTTGAGCCTCTTCCTCTATTGTAAAAGTCTCCCCCTCAAAGGCCCTTTTGTAGAGTCCTAGCCACTTTTCTGCATCTCCCATGTGAGTAAGCTTACGTCCCTTGAAACTCATGCCGTCTGCGATGACGATGCCAGTTTGCTCCTGCATGACTTCTTTAAAGGCATGATTTGACGACATCAACTTGCCGTCCGTATCTACTACCCAAATCAAATCTTGGCTGGTTTCAATAAAGGAACGGAAGGTGTTTTCGTTACGGATGCGCTGGATTTCTCGCTCGAAAAACAGATGCTCCGCCCACAGGCTAAAGACTCCGCCTGCAGCTAATAATACGGATAGTAGGCCGCAAAAAAGGGCGATAACTCTCTGACTGGGCCATGCCCAAAGGCTAAACGCAAAAATAGTGGAGAAGGCAATTAGAAAGGAAATCTGTAATAGACGAAAGAGCGTAGTGCCATCTTTACTTAAGCGGTAATGCTTATGAAAAAAATTCATGAGTGGTTCCGTATTGAGGTGGAACCCAATAGTATAAATAATTCAATTAATGTAATAACCATTATGTGAAACATGCTTACTTGTATTTTGCTTAGTCGATGCGTTCCATGAATTGGAGAGAAAATGCTTCTGGACGCTCTGCAAAAAGCTGTTTAGTCGCAGGCCAAACCTTGCCAAAAAGCTCACTATGGCGATAAGCATCCAAAGCGTCTAATGAATCCCAATGGCTATAAGTCAAACGTACCCTCGGATCCTTGGGATCTGCATGTAATTCTAGATGCTGACAGCCAGACTGATGACGGATATGCTGCTTGTGCTGATCAAATAATTGGTGAAATTCTGCTAATTTATCCTTTTGGAAAGTCATTTTGACAATACGGAGTATCATGAGTTGGGAATTTTATGTAGATGTTTTTTTTCTTCCTTCCTAAACTTATAAATTCTGCCCTCGTTCAAAACGAATGAAACGTCAAGAAGATTTATATGAAACGAATATGCATTTTTTTATCCTTGAGTTGGATGATTGGCTTGTTGCCAGCTCAGGATCACCTTTGGGTGTTTTTTACTGACAAAGGAGAAGACGTCAGTTGTCAACTCCAATCTCCGATCTCATTTTTGAGTCAGGATGCCTTAGACCGTAAAGCTGCCAGTGGTATAGAAGTTACGGCCCAAGACTTACCAGTATCTCAAACTTATATCGCGCAACTTGAAGCGCAAAATATTGAAATCATAAGTACCTCTCGTTGGCTCAACGCAGCGGTTATCCTTCGTCAAAATGATCTGGAATCCGTAATGAACCTTGACTTTGTCAAGGGCATCAAGACGGTTGGCGTTCTGGTACAGACTGGACTCAATGATGAAGAAACTGAAAGCATAGAGCTAGATGCGCTGGCTCCTAGTCCTTTGATGTACGGCAGAGCTCGCCACCAAAACGATATGCTCAGCATCAGTCCCCTACACGAAAAAGGGGTTACGGGACGTGGAGTACGGATTGCCGTATTTGATGCAGGCTTTAAAGGTGCTGATACAATTACCGTATTTGATTCTCTGCGGATGCAAAATCGCTTAGTCGCGGCTAAGGACTTCGTGGATGGAGATGATAATGTATACCATGCTTCCGCTCACGGAACGCAAGTACTCTCTACAATTGCGGCCAACTCACCGGGCAAAATGGTCGGTATGGCGCCTCATGTTACAGTGCTATTAGCTAGAACGGAGGATGCGCGTTCCGAAACGCGGCAAGAAGAGCATAACTGGGTCAAAGCTGTCGAATGGGCTGACTCAATGGGAGTCGATATCATACATTCATCTCTTGGTTATGCTTTGTTTGATACTGATGATGAGAGCTATAAGTACGAAAATATGGATGGCAATACGACGATCATTAGTCGTGCGGCTGATATGGCTGCGGCTCGTGGCATAATCGTTACTGTCAGTGCTGGTAATGAAGGTTCTCATCCTTGGCGTCATATTACGGCTCCTTGTGATGCTGACAGTGTGTTGTGTATTGGTTCCGTAGATCGGTATACCAAGCACTCATTGTTTTCCTCTATCGGTCCTTCTGCGGATGATCGTGTAAAGCCTGATGTCGTAGCGATGGGTTCTCTCACTACAGTTGCTAGTCCTAATAATCGGATTTCGCGCTCTAATGGTACTTCTTTTTCCGGTCCTTTGATTGCTGGCTTAGTGGCCTGTCTAGTCGAAGCACATCCAGAGCGTAGCAATATGGAGATCATTCAGGCGGTACGATTGAGTGCCGATCAGTATGTCTTCCCAGACGAGAAATATGGTTATGGTATCCCGAGTGCTGCTTTAGCTGATTCGCTACTCGCGAACGTTAAAGATCTTAACGATGTATCGATCAGTATGGATGGCAAACCGCAAAGAGGACGCGTTGCGCAAAGCAAGCCTGCCGAAACTGTATTGCGTTATGAGCCTAAGTATACCGAAAACCCAAGTACTAGCTTGGTCCAAACGGCTAAGGTGCTCAAACTCGCCAATGCCGAAATGCCCATCACAGCGATAAAAGTGATGAAAGGCCGCCAGCAAATTATTTTAGATCCGTCTTCTCTCAAGATTGCGGGCTCCGGCACAAAGGCTAAGATTAAAACTAAATATCTATTGCCGGATGATTACTATCTAGTCATCAAAGTAGGCGATAAAGAAGAATTGATCCCTTTTAAGGTCACTGAATAGGTGAGATTCAAACTTTTACAAAAAAATCCCGTCGGTATCATAACGACGGGATTTTTTGTATGTTGAATCACCAAATAGTCTTAAAAAAACATGATCAAGGATATCAGTAGTAGTATTTCCGCTTACCGCTACGCCACCAAATTTTTGTTTAAGCATGGACTCTGGGTTTACGCCCTATTGCCAGGCATTATCTCCGTCGTATTGCTCAGTGGGCTATACTTTGGGACGGTGAACTTACTTAATGTCGATACGATAGAAGCAAGTATCAATCAAGGTATTGCGAATTGGGACGGCTGGTTTTGGGGTTCTCTGCAATGGTTGGTCGAAAGCATTGTTGGAATTGGCGCAATTGACTTCCTCGTTTTGACGGCCTTTCTTTTGGTCTTTTTCTTTTTTGGCAAGTATCTCGTTTTGATCATTGCGGCTCCTTTTATGGGCCCTGTCAGTGAGAAGGTCGAAGAAATCATTCGCGGTCATAAAATCGAGATCACCTCCAACTTCCTCTCAGACCTCTGGCGAGGTATTCGTATCTCTCTGCGTAACCTGATTAGAGAGCTATTATTTACGATCCTGTTTTTGTTTTTAAACTTTATCCCACTAATCGGTTCTATCGTGGCGACGGTGCTCACATTAGCGGTTCAAGCCTATTATGCTGGTTTTGGTAATATGGACTATACTCTAGAACGCAAAAAATATGGGCGAAAAGATAGCGTTCGCTTTGTGCGTAAACATTTGGGTTTAGCCATCGGCAATGGAACGGTCTTTTTGTTATTGTTTGCGATACCACTTTTAGGCTGGTTTATCGCTCCTGCTTTTGCTACAGTAGCAGCGACGGTAGCGACTTTGAAACGTATTGATCAAGCATAAAAAAGCCGACCCTAAAGGGGCCGGCCACAATTCTCATCCTCCTCAATATTTATTAATAAGGCTCAAGCTTGAACTCCAAAGAGTAATCGCCTGACTCTACCCCGTCTGCGCCTGAAACTGCAACGAAACAAGTGAAACCTCTGTTGACCGCTTGGGCAAAAGAAATAGACTGAGGCTCCCCCGGCTGTGTTAAATCTGGGTTTCCTGCATAAATCTCATAACCCGCTTCGCAAGAAAGTACACTTGTCAAAGGGAGTAGATTGCTGCCATTAAAGTCGATATATCCAAAAAGATTGATGCGCTCTTTGCTACCAGTCGGCGTTACCGTAACGATCAATTCAGATCCTTGTGGGATATTAACGGTATAAAACTTTTGCTTGCCGCCAAACTCTACAAAACGAGTACCTGGAAAACAAGCTACATTGCTCAGAGCAGCCCAATCAAGATCAGGTAGTACGATACCGTCGCTGATATTGTCATCTAAAGTTGAACTTTCACCTACCGCAAAATCTGCAATCTCCTCATAAGTGATACCATATGGATTTTCATCTTTTGGATCTATTTCCTCCTCTATGATGGGATCTTTACAAGCCACTAAAGTGAAGGCAAGCATGGCAAATAGGGCGAAAAATCGACTGATTTGATTGTAGTTCATTAGACTAGGGTTTTGATTTTTTTGAATTCAAAGCCGCAAACTTTCACGACTTTGATTATCTGTACCCCAGTCCCTAGAAAATGTAACATAGTTGGAGGATAAATCTTTACTCTTAAACTGCTGGCTACAGCACTAACACTTGATCTGCTAGTTGCTCAATAAGGCTTTGCTGATGTTCGACCAAGAGTATGCTGAATTGATATTTTTGCTGTAAGCCCTGCAATAGTTTGATGAGGGTGTCTTTTTCGCTTTCACTCAGGCCCGCGGCGGGTTCATCGAGCATGATGAGTTGTGGTTGAGTGGCGAGACAACGTGCGATGGCGAGGGTTTTTTGCTGACCAAAACTCAGGGATTCTGGCAAACGCTCCGCCAATTTATCCAAAGCGCAATCTTGTAAATATTGATCGATCAGGCCTAGCGTTCGCCGAGGGCGTGATACTGAAAACTGTGCCAGCTCTAAATGCTGCCTCACGCTCAGAC
This sequence comes from Bacteroidia bacterium, assembly GCA_045106675.1. Classification (GTDB taxonomy): domain Bacteria; phylum Bacteroidota; class Bacteroidia; order J057; family J057; genus JBCAWW01. Next base: position 1,379 of record JBGCFA010000086.1, on the reverse strand, counting down.
CGATAAATAGTTGTGGTTGTTGAAAAGTACGGCTGATACCCAGACGAGCGATTTGATCGGTGCGTTTGCCTCGTAAAGACTGCCCTTTAAAACGCAGCGTTCCCCGACTAGGGGCATAAAAACCACTGATACAATTGAGTAAAGTGCTCTTGCCAGCGCCATTGGAGCCAACGACAGCTAGACAGGATTGAGGTCCGAGATCGAAAGTGATATTGTCAAGGACGAGCAGATCGCCAAACTGATGACTAAGCTCCTTGATCTGTAAAAGTTGACTCATAGCTTGGCTTGGTATTTTGCTTCGCCGAGACCTCTGGGCCTGATCCATAAGACGAACACGATGAGCAATAAGGCGAGCAAAGATTTATAGGGCAGGGAGATGTAGTAACCAAAGAAGCTCTCTCCAATCCCTAGGATGAGGCCGCCGAGGATAGCCCCTTGTAGGGAACGCATCCCCCCGAGCACTGCGGCTGCGAATCCTTTGAGTAAAGGCTCCCACATCATAGTTGGGTCAAGACTGAGGATAGGACTGATCAAAAGTGCGGCTATGGCCCCAATAATACCACTGATCCCAAAACTCAAACCGCGCATTTTGTGGACTGAAATCCCTAAGAGACGGGCTGCAACAGGGTTTTGTTGACTGGCTTGTATCATCAGGCCGAGGCGACTATATCGCAGGCCAATACCTAATGTGAGCATCAGTACTATCGCGATGACAATACTGGCTAAATCACGGCTATTGAGTTGCCATTGGCCGATTTGTAATAAACTGCTTGATGGAAAAATGGAAAGTGCTTGTTGCTCGCTACCCCAAAATGTGCTAACAGCTCCGAAAAGAAATATTTGCAGACCTAGCGTGAGTATTACACTTTTAAAATGGTTGGGGGAGGGGATGCGCATCAAGAGATAGTCGGTACACCAAGCCAAACCGAACGCTAGCGCAAACATTAAGGGAAGGGCCAACCAAAGCGGCCATTGCCAACTCATACTCAGTGTCAGAAGGAGATAGACGCTAAGAGTAGCGGAGTCTCCCTGCGCAAAATTGGTAACCTCACTAGCCCGATAGCTCAAACTCAAGGCCAATGCCATCAAAGCATATAGACTCCCGATGAGTAGGCCGCTGATGAGGAGACTTAGGGCCATAGCGATTGTATTTCGTGCCATATCCCCTTGGGGAACGCCATAATGACGATAATCATGATCGCGCCTTCTAACATCCAGCCGATACTACTCAGGCCAGTTGGAAGTAGATTTTGTTCAAGGAAGGTGAGCAAGCAAACGCCAATAATTGCGCCTTGTAAGCTGTACATCCCGCCAAAAACAATCCCCGCCAAAAGGCTAATCGAAAGCGTAAAGCCAAAGCTAGTCGGACTGAGATAACC
>JBGCFA010000085.1:0-3407 GCA_045106675.1 Bacteroidia bacterium | reverse complement strand
CAGATGCGAGCAAAAAAGGATTTTGGGGTAGCCGAAATGGTATTCATAGCAATAAGATTAAGCAAGTAAGGCGTAGTGCTAATCTCAATGTATTGAATTTTTGGGCAAAGCAAAAAGACTCAACGAGCATTTTAGTCGTTGAGTCTCAAACTATTAAAAAGGGTGTTTTAGATCACTTATTTGGGCATTGTACGAAATACGTAATCCCAAAGTGGTGAGGAAACTCCAAAAGCGACTGTGTCATCTTTATAATGATGGATCGCATGATGCTTCCAAAGGACGCTGAGGAAGTTTTTGGGTTTGTGAAAGGCATGCACCGAATAATGGACCAATAGATATAAGGCATAGCCCAGATTGACGCCCGCCAAAATCGAAAAAGCAGCATCATTGACCATGAAATAAAAACCTAAAAGGATCAATGAAGTGAGCGTCAAACTGCCGATCGGGGGCATGGCTAAACGTTGCTTATCTTTTGGGTAGTCATGATGGACTCCATGAACTTTGTATTGCCAGTCTTGGGTACCAACATCATCATGCTCAAATAAATGAAACACGAAACGATGCATTACATATTCCAATAAGGTAAAACCAATGATACCTGCGCCAAACAAAGCTATCGATTGCTCCAACCCGATTGAAGTATTGGTAGCTGACCAATAGAGTAGGGCCCCTGCATAAATGACAAATAAGCTCACCGGTACGGAGATATGAGTGCGTGTCAGTCTATTGAGTAGTTGGTTTTCAAACAGTGGAATCGATAAGTCCTCGTTGCTTAGGTAACGTTTCGTCTGAGTTGTTTTCATTCGTCGAAAAATTGGTTGAGTAAGGAGAATTAAGTTTATGGAAAACTATACGACTTTTGAACAAAAATGGCTGCGTGATTTGTTGGGTTTTTAGTCCTAATAACAAAAGTCATCTATCCTAAAGACAATAGGACGAATTAAAGGCTGCGTACGCTATGATTAATGACAACAAAGTACAAGCTGAGACTGGGAAATCTGCTCGTAAGTTCGAGTAAGGGATTGCTTTTAAGAATATACTGGCCGCGTGTATTTTGTAGATGCTTATACACTGCTTTCCCATATTTATGAATTCTATTTATACGAGACCAAAATTGCTCATCGACTACTTCATTTCTGATATAGATTTTTCAGGCATTGAGGGCGCAAATTTGATTCGACGACATCGTACTTTAGTCTCTATCTGCCTTTTAGCCGGAACGCTCTGTTTTTTGATTCCTACGATCTCTTTTTTGGCAGTCGGCAACTTTGATGATACGGATTATTTCTCTTTCAGCTTTGGCAGTTTGATTTTGCTCAATCCCTTTTTACTTCGATGGGGCCGTAGCATCCAACTTGTAGGGATGTTCTATCATATAGAAACGGGGCTATTATTGTTGTTGCTATGTTTGTTTTTGGGGGGCTTAAAATCATCAACCATCGTGTTTTTCCTTGTATGGCCGCTGGGGGCAGCTTTTATTATCAGTCCCCGGGCTGGAGTCGCTTCTGGGATTATTGTGGTATTTATAGCCATTGGCCTCTATATTTATCGGGATTTCCTCCTAGAGATAATGCTCATTGAACAAGCGATTTACAATATCGTAATGATGATCTGTTTGAGTATGGCTACTATTTTGATTACTGGGGTCGGATGGGTATATGAACAATATCTTTCTGAGTTTTTTCAGCAAACCAAAGTGCTGATTGCCGATCTTGAGGATGCAAAACAACAATTGATAGAAGCGAAAGAAGTGGCCGAATCAGCAAATACTGCCAAAGGACAGTTCTTGGCCAATATGAGTCATGAGATCCGTACACCACTCAATGGCGTGATAGGGATTGCTGGGCTAGTGTTAGACTCTCCCCTCAATGAAGACCAAAAAGACCTCATCCATACCATCCGAAATAGCGGAGATGCTTTGCTAACGATCATCAATGATATTTTAGATTTTTCTAAAGTAGAATCTGGCAAGATAGAACTGGAGAAACACCCCTTTGAGTTGAAGTCTTGCATTACAGACGCTATTGATCTTCTCAATCCAACCGTAAATAAGAAAGGGATTTCTCTGGTCCTCGAAATGGATCAGGATTGTAATAATGTCGTTATGGGCGATATAACTCGCTTGCGGCAAGTGATCACCAATTTGATTTCCAATGCGGTGAAGTTTACTGCCCAAGGGGAGGTCCGAGTTCGGGTAGGAAGGCAGCAAGGTTTGAATTTAGATCAGTATCACATTGAGGTGGTAGATACTGGGATCGGGATTCCATCCGAACGCTTGAATCGTTTGTTTGAACCATTTAGTCAGGTTGACGCCTCAACTACCCGTAAGTTTGGTGGAACTGGTCTCGGATTAGCAATTAGTAAAAAATTGATCGAGAGTATGGAGGGACGGATTTGGGTCGAAAGCGAGCTCAATGTAGGCAGTAATTTCCAATTTGAGATACCGCTAAAAACGCTTGAAACTGTCGAGGAGAATAAACATACTCAAGCTAAGACCGAAGATGATAGTCTTGTTGAAGAAGTGTTAGGAGACATTTATGCCGTTAAAATTTTGTTGGCTGAAGACAATCTTGTCAATCAAAAAGTAGCTAATAGAATGTTGGCTAAATTAGGGTTTAGGATAGATATCGTAGGCAATGGGCATGAAACCATTGAAGCCTTAGAAAGGCAGGCCTATGATATTGTGTTTATGGACATCCAGATGCCAGAGATGGATGGGGTGGAAGCGACAAAGATTATTAGAGATTCGATAGATATTGATAGACAACCTGTCATCATTGCGATGACAGCTAATGCTATGCTGGGAGATCGGGAGAAATACCTTGCTATCGGCATGGATGATTATTTGAGCAAACCCGTGAAGCTGGATATCCTAAAGCAAACTTTGAAGCGTAGTATCTTAAAACTAAAAAAGCGCCATCCAAATATGGATGACGCTTAATTATATCAACTAGGTCGTCGATTACTCAACTAAAACCTTTTGGATCTGAAACTGCTCGTTGTTTGAAAAACGGACGAGGTAAATTCCTTTGGCCCAACTGCTAACGTTGATCGTTTCGGCTTGTGTGCCAGGCGCTATTCGCGAACGATAAACTAATTTGCCAGTAGCATCGATTACCTCTAGCTGATTAGAAGCGTTCAACGAAGTTGTACCAAAATCAACCTTAAATGCATCCTGCACTCTGTTTGGCTGAATCGTGAAGAAGCGACTTGTCAATTCAGGATCGACTGATACTGCATCACAAGTTTCACAGAAGTTCCAGCAGCTAGCTTGTAGTACAGAATCATCAGTCGCAAATAGATAACGATTGGTAAATACACCCTGGGGGGTCGTCGTAGTACGTGTACAAGAGTCTCCTACTTGGAAGGCTTCAATTTTTGCGCCGTTATCTAAGCTAAATAGATAT
>JBGCFA010000084.1:0-25873 GCA_045106675.1 Bacteroidia bacterium | reverse complement strand
CTACTATCTACTATCTACTATCTACTATCTACTATCTACTATCTACTATCTACTATCTACTATCTACTATCTACTAAGCAGTTGCTTTGATGTTGTTTACAAAAGCTTTTACGCGTTCTTCAATGCTACCTTCTTTGTCCAGTGCTTTGATAAACGCGCTACCAATTATCGCTCCCTGAGCATAATTACAGGCCGTTGAGAAGGTCTCATTATCGGAGATGCCAAAGCCGATCAAGCCCGGATTATTAAGCTTCATAGCCTCTAATCGCTGGAAATAGGCTCTGGTATCTTCGCCAAAACCACTTGTTTTGCCAGTTGTTGAGGTAGTCGAAACGATATAGATAAAGCCATCTGTACTTTCGTCGATTAAGCGTATCCGTGCTTCTGTTGTTTGAGGGGTGATGAGGAAGATGTTGGAGAGATTGCGTTCCTCGAAGGCTTCTTTGAATAGCGTCTGATACTCAAACATCGGCAAGTCCGGTAAGATCAAACCATCGATTCCTACCTCTGCCGCTTTGTCCAAAAATTGCTCGATACCGTACTGCATCACGGGATTGAAATAACCCATCAATACCAGTGGAATATCTACCTTCTTGCGGATATCGGCGAGTTGTTCGAATAATTTATTGATACTGATACCGTTCGCCAAGGCGCGCATATTGCTGACTTGGATGGTCTCTCCATCGGCAATTGGATCAGAGTAGGGCATCCCAATTTCTATCATGTCTACGCCATTGGCGGCAAGAGATTGGATGATCTGGCTCGTGTCTTCGAGTTCGGGGAAGCCGGCCGTAAAAAAGACCGACAATATATTGCCCTGTTTATGTTGAAATAATTGTTGGATGCGATTCATCGTGCTTCTTTGTATCGAATGTAGGTTTGCAAATCTTTGTCGCCTCTGCCTGATAGATTGATGACGACAACATCGTCTGCTTTGAGCTCCATATTGTTAAGGGCCGCTAAAGCATGAGCTGTTTCAATTGCTGGAATGATTCCCTCAATCTCGCTGAGAAAAAAGCCTGCTTGCATGGCATCATCATCAGTTATGTTGAGAAATTCAGCGCGGCCTGTTTCAAACAAATGTGCATGTACAGGCCCAATGCCGGGATAATCTAAGCCAGCCGAGATCGAGTGTGGTTCTATTACCTGTCCGTCTGGTGTTTGCATCAGTATAGTCTTACTGCCGTGCAGAACGCCTTGTTTTCCCAGATAAGTAGTAGCAGCAGACTTACCGCTATCCACCCCAAGTCCAGCCGCTTCTACGGCGATCAACCTGACCGATGGCTCATCGAGATAGTGATAAAATGCTCCCATCGCGTTGGAACCACCGCCGACACAGGCGACCACATAATCGGGTAGGGGAGAGGCCGTTTTTTCTTGCAATTGCCATCGGATTTCCTCGCTGATGACCGCCTGAAAGCGGGCCACCATATCAGGATAAGGATGCGGGCCTACTACCGAACCGATGATATAATGAGTGTCGGTAGGATTGTTGATCCAATGGCGCATGGCTTCATTGGTGGCATCTTTGAGGGTACGACTGCCAGATTTGGCGGGAATGATGGTCGCTCCCAGCATCCGCATTCGTTCTACATTAGGGCGTTGTCGTTCGATATCTACTTCTCCCATATAGACGATACATTCCAGTCCCATGAGAGCACAGACAGTTGCCGTCGCGACTCCATGTTGCCCTGCTCCAGTTTCTGCAATGATTTTTGGCTTCCCCAAACGCTTGGCTACGAGGATTTGACCGAGCGTATTATTGATTTTATGGGCACCGGTATGGCAGAGGTCTTCTCGCTTGAGATAGATTTGAGCGCCATGATGCGCTGACAAACGCTTGGCAAAATACAAAGGCGTAGGCCGCCCTACATAGTCTTTGAGCAAAGCCTGAAACTCCTCCTGAAAATCAGGCTCAGCCATGATTTTGAGATAGTTTTCGCGTAACTCTTCGATATTTGGATACAACATCTCCGGGATAAATGCGCCCCCAAAGCGTCCATAATATCCATGTTGATCGACTGCGTATTTAGACATATTCTATTAGTTCAAATTTTCAATTAGCTGCTCTATTTGAGCTATATTTTTTAAGCCAGGCTCGATTTCAAACTGGCTGTTGATATCTATGGCATAAAGCTGTGGGAGCTGTAGTTCCGCGAGGCGGCCCGTATCTTCTAAACTGATGCCTCCGCTCAAGAAAAATGGTGTCTCACTCGGATAGTCCTTGAGGATATCCCAATTAAATAGCACGCCATTGCCGCCGGGCTGTTTGCCCTTGGTGTCAAATAGAAAGTAATCTACCTTACCCTCATAAGGCAACAACCGCTCAAAATCAAAGCCATTGCCCACCGAGAAGACTTTGATGATTTCTAGCCCTTGCTTCGCAAAACGTTCACAATATTCAGGACTTTCCTGAGCGTGTAATTGCAAGGCATCCAAACCAAAGCGTTCCACCAGGTGGCGGACATAAGACTCCTCGGCATTGACAAAGACGCCGGTTTTCTTGGGCCCTTGCAGGGAACGAATCATCTCAGCATCTGCGATTTGCTCTGCATGGCGAGGAGACTTCTCATAGAAAATCAATCCCATATAATCGGGCTTCAGTGCCGCTAAAGCCTGAATATTGTCCGAATCTCGCATGCCGCAAACTTTGAGTTTCATGATGTTTTATTTTTGATTTGGACTTTTCTTTCCTCCCCCCTGCCCCCTCTGAAGGGGGACATGGTTTTACGAACCGAAGGTTTTATCCCCCTTTGGAGGGGGCAGGGGGAGGAATAAGTTTATCAATCATTGTTATAAAGCTTCAACAAAGCGCTTACAAGCCTTCTCTGGCTGACTGCTTTCCATGAACTTTTGACCCATCAAAAAGCCTTGGAAGCCCGCTTCTCGTAATCGGATCACCTCTTTGGGATCGCTAATGCCGCTTTCGGCTACTTTGATAAACTCATCTGGGATCTGCCCAACTAAGGCTAAGGAAGTATTGATATCTACGCTAAAGTCCTTGAGATTGCGATTGTTGACTCCAACCAAATCTAGATGCTCATTGAGGCTACGCGCCAGTTCTTCGCCATCATGCACTTCCATCAGCACTTGTAGACCAAGAGATTGTGCGAAAGCGGCTAGTTCTTTGAGTCTAGCTGGTTCTAAGCAGGCCGCGATCAAAAGTATCGCATCTGCGCCGATCGAACGGGCTTCTACAATTTGATATTCATCAATGATGAACTCCTTGCGCAAGATCGGACAGTAGTTAAGCTGTCTCGCCAAAGTCAAATCTTCGTTTTTGCCACCAAAGAACTTCTGGTCAGTCAAAATCGAAAGCGCAGAAGCGCCAGCCTGCATATAGCCGATTGAAACTTGTTCTATCGACACATATGGATTGATATCGCCCTTGGAGGGAGAGCGCCTTTTGATTTCGGCGATGATGCCAGATTTGTCAGGGTGAGTGATGTATTCACGCATCGAAACACAAGGCGTATCGAAATAGGTGGATTTTTCCAGCAGTTTGACCGGATATAGGGCCTTTTGCTGAGCCACTTCGCTGCGTTTGTGAGCGATGATTTCGTCGAGTATGGTCATTGGGTTATATTGTTGAGGCGCAAAATTTTACGCCTTTACTCCGCTTTGCGGAACGTTTATTTTGGTGGGCGTATGCAATACGCCCCTTCTATCAATTGCTAATAAACTTCTTAAAGGTCTCATAGGCTTTGCCCGATTCAAGCGTTTCGCGAGCGAGTGCTAGACCATCAGCTAAACTATGTTCTGGACGTGCTGTATGAATGGCTAATCCTGCATTGGCGATGACTACTTGCTGTTGGGCGAGTGTGCCTTCATTTTTGAGAACTTGCTCAAATATTTTGGCGGCATCTTCTACGGTTTTACCTCCGGCAAGATCCTCTGGCTGCCATTGACGCATACCGAGGTCAGCTGGACTAAGTACGTGTTCCCCATCATTGGCGAGGTATTTGGCGGAGCCAGTGAGAGAGATTTCATCATAACCATCGAGCGAATGTAAGATGGCAAATCGTTTATCAGTCTTTTGATAGAGGTAAGCATAAAGCCTTGCTAGTTCCAGATTAAACACCCCGACCAATTGTTTGTTTACAAAGGCTGGGTTTACCATTGGGCCTAACATATTGAAAAAGGTTTTGACGCCTAATTCACGACGGATAGGACCAACGTTTTTCATAGCTGGATGAAAGAGGGGCGCATGCAAAAAGCAAATATTGCACTCATCCATCTTTCGTTTCAGCTTGTCATAATCATTGGTAAACTCGCCCCCAAAATGCTGTATCACATTGGAAGAGCCTGATACCGAGGAAACCCCATAATTGCCGTGTTTTGCTACTGGAACACCAGAGCCCGCTACTAGAAAAGTAGATAAGGTCGAAATATTGAAAGTATCCTTGCCATCGCCACCCGTACCACAAAGGTCAATTGGGTCATAGTCTGAGAAGTCCACTCTAATGCAGAGTTCCAGCATGGCCTCTCTAAAGCCAGCTAATTCCTCTACTGTGATGCCTCGCATGATATAAACAGTCAAGAAGGCCGCCACTTGAGAATTATTATACATCCCTCCTTTGGCGATATTGGTCAATACCTCTTTGGACTCTGTTTGATTGAGCGTATTGTGCTCAAATAGGTGATTGAGGATCGCTTTCATGTTTTCTGCTTTTGGGCGATTGTGGGTAGGAGTGATTTCGATCGGCAGTTCTAACCAATTTTGGATCATTTTGATCCCGTTGTCGGTGATGATTGACTCTGGGTGAAACTGAACTCCATAAACTGGTAAGTCTTTGACTTTGAGCGCCATGATGATGTCTGCATCATCGACAGCGAGGCTTTGTAATTCCTCGGTCATGGTGTCTGCTTTGACGGCCCAACTATGATAGCGCGCTACTTCCAAGCGTTCGGGAATACCGACAAAAAAAGGATCGGCATTATCGGTTATCGTCGCAGGCATACGCATCCCATGCAAGACTTCGCTCATATTGTAAAGCTCTGCACCAAAGGCTTCAGCTATCGCTTGATGACCGAGGCAAACGCCTAGAATATGCTTTTTGCGACCATAATGCTGCAATAGTTCTGGCATAATGCCTGCTTCCTCCGGAAGACCAGGCCCCGGTGAGAGCAATATCTTATCGTATCGCGCCACATCTGCCAGTTCAATCTGATCATTGCGATAGACATCCAATTGATCGCCATAGCCCAACTCTCGCAGTATATGCACGAGATTGAACGTAAAGGAATCGTAATTATCGAGGACGAGGATTTTCATTTTTTAGCGATTGATAGTATTTGCCAATTCTAGTGCATTGCGAAGGGCTGCTAACTTATTATGCACTTCTTCTAACTCGCTCTGCGGAACGGATTTCGACACCACGCCTGCGCCTGCTTGGTAATAAAGGACGTTTTGTTTGCTCAAAAATGATCGAATCATAATCGCCTGATTGAAGTTGCCATTGAAACTCAAATAGCCAATACAACCACCATAGTAGCCCCGATTGCCCTTTTCATTGGCTTCGATCAGTTGCATGGCGCGATGTTTGGGCGCTCCCGATAGCGTTCCCGCAGGGAAAGTATCTGCAACCAATTGCATCGAAGATACGGTCGAATCGATGGTCGCGGTAACTTTCGAAACCAAGTGGATCACATGAGAGAAATATTGAATCTCTTTATAGGTATCAACTTTGACTTCGGTGCCATTACGACTAAGGTCATTGCGGGCGAGATCCACTAACATGACGTGCTCAGCATTTTCCTTGGGGTCGTCAAATAGTTTGCGGGCGAGTTTGAGATCTTCCTCATCATTGCCGGTACGGCGAAAAGTGCCTGCAATAGGGTGGATAGTCGCTTGTTCATTTTCGATGATCAATTGTGCCTCCGGCGAACTTCCCATCAGTTTGAAATCACCATAGTCGCAGTAAAACAGATAGGGAGAGGGATTGATGGAGCGTAAGGCGCGGTAAACGTTAAATTCATCTCCTTCAAAAACTTGCTGAAACCTCCGCGAAAGCACCATCTGAAACACATCTCCTCGCTGGCAATGATCCTTGCCGGTTTGGATGATGTCCAAAAACTCTTCGTCCGTCAGATTTGTACTTTCTTCCCCGCTAGCCTGAAAAGTAAAACGTGGTAAAGACTGATGATTGAGCAATGACTCAATGCGGTCTATGTCAGAATTACGGAGATTGTCTTCACTCCTATGCTCAAAGATGTATAACTCATTGTGAAAATGATCAAAGACCAATACGTAGCGAAAAGCTTGATAAATCAAATCCGGAATTATGCGTTCAGCAGCGCTGCCACCCTCAATCTCTACAGATTCGTAGTGGCGCACCGTATCATATGACTGATAGCCAAATAGCCCGTTATAGCTAAACTTGAAGTCCAATTGCTCCGGCGCAAAACTGTTGAGGAATGCCTGTAACATAGCCGGAAGATCCTTTTGACCGCTGATGGATTGCGTAGTTTGACTACCATCCGGATATTGGATGTGAACTTCGCTATTGGCGAGCTTGAATTCTGCCATCGGCTCTAGACAAATAAACGAAAGTGGATTTGCATCTCCATGATAATCAGAGCTTTCTAGCAAGATCGGATTGGCATAATGATCACGCAATCGTAGGTAGGCGCTCACAGGCGTAATCGCGTCTGCGAGCAACTTTTTATAGCGGGTTTTGAGAGAGAATATCTTCATAATGCAAAACAAAACTTGAGTCGAGGCAAAAAGAAAACGGCTTACAAGTCGTAGGACTGCAAGCCGTTGGTTATATTGTTATTTACACAATAGGCTATCTCCCACGAGGAATCGCAGTTGAACGCCACCAAAAGTTAGTATTGTGTAATTGAGAGATCATTGTTCTTATTGATTTCAAAACAAATATAGAGAGCTTTTGTAATTCTTTCCAAAAAAGAGTGATTATTTTTCAAACATTACTCTTTTTGGAGGGGCCGCTGCGCGGAACGCGCCATTTCGAATCCCTTTAGGGTGAGAAATCTCAGACTGCCAAATAAGGGGCTGAATGTCAATAAATCTCAGATTATCAATTAGGAATAACCGCTAATTCAAATTTCTATTGTATGATAATTTTTTTATACCAGCTATGCCTTTCGTTTTGCACTTGCAGTAAATAGACACCTTTTAAGTGATTTGGTAGGCTGATTTGAGCACTTGGATGAGCTTGTGTAAAAAGCTTTTGCTCCCAAACGATTTGCCCATGTAGATTGTAGAGTTTTAGGGCTAAGGTTTTATAGATATTTAGTGGAAACTGAATAGAAAACACCCCTTCATTAGGATTGGGATATATAGTAATGCCTCCCTCTATATCGTTTGTGATATCGGTTGCAAAGTGCGAATAAGGATCGGATAGCTCTGACCAACAAGTGCCTTGCAATATCTGCACTTGATATAAGCCTGATAGAGCCGATAAGATGGAAACACTAGAATCGCCGAGCAATTGTCCATTGCGAAACCAGCGATAGTTCGCAGCGTTAATCGAAGATTGCAAACTATCATTGCTGATGAATAGGATATCGGGGGTATCAGGTAATGGATTGAGCTCGTATTTGAAATCATCACTTTTGGGGCTAAAACAGCCATAATTGCCCACTTTGAGATGGGGGATGCCATTTGATTGAGGCACAAACCAAGCGTTCTGGGAACCATCGGCCCAGGTATAATCAATAAAACCTGCTGGCCCCCACAAAGTATCGCCTGCGCATAATACCGAATCCCCGAGAATGCTCGGAGCCGCTGGATAAGGATGATGACGAACCTCTATCGGGCTGGCAAAAGCATGACAAAAAGAATCCTGTACCAAAACGGAATAGACCCCCGGACTATCTACGGCCAAGACATTGGTATTGGCTCCAATGATAGTATCCCAATTGCGAAACCATTGATAAGTGTTTTGGGGGATGAAGGGAGTCGTAAAACTCAGACTAATGCTATCTCCGACGCATAGATCGGTCGGTCCAGAAGTGGCCATAGGGATCTTACAGTCTCTGAAGCGGACGAGAGCATGATTTTGATTGGACTCTGCGGCATAAAATACTGCTCCATTGTTGAGAGGGAGGCTGTCGAGACGGCCAAGGTTGGTCATCAATAGACTATAGAAATGTCCAGTGGTGTCAGTTGATACGTTTCTGAAAAATAATGGAGCTTGAGACACTTCTCCTCGGAAATATTGCCAATAACAAACCCTGCCGTTAGGGAAAAGTTTTATTATAGATGTATTATACGGTGAAATTTCAATTGGATTGAGTATGATTGAGTTGTCTCGAAAAGGACCGATTTGTCCCTTGCCTATGAAATAGCCTGAGATAAATATTTCGTCCTGCTTATTGAGGTTAATATTCACATAACTGTTTAGCTGAATATCTAGCGGAACAGTCCACTGGATTTGACCGTTCCTGTCTACTTTGAGCAAGCAGGTGAATTGATCATGTACACTATTGAGAGGCTTCGTGATGGTTGTGGATTGAATCAGAGTGTTGTCATTTATTCGGGCAAGAATGAGCGCATTACCTTTACTATCAACTCTAAGATCATAAGCCCTTTCACTATTTATTCCATCCCAATTTTGTATCCAGTCCAACTGGCCCGAGTCATCCCAATGCGTCAATAATATACCTCTAGGACCTTGAGCTATAGCCGTGAAAGTGTCAATTTGAATCGTATCCTCATAATTGATTATGGAGAAAAAACCACCTAATGGATCAAGCGCAATAGATTTGTTTTCGTATAGGGTATTTGAATTACGCTTGAAATAATTAAAGCTTTGAAGCTTATTCATTAAGTCAAAAATGGCAATGAAATGATGATTTTGGTAAGGATTTGCCGAATCTTGAATAGTAATTATTGTGTCGTTAAAAGCGATAGTTGGGCCAAAGAAAGTGCCGGAAATCGCTCTTTTTTCTCCCATTACATCAATGCTTCTCCAATCTTTTGGAACGAAAAGTCGATCATCATATAGCAGACTCTGCTTTTGACCTAAGCTATCTAGCTGTAAAGCAAAGCTAAAACGACTTGAAGGAATACTGATCAGAGTTGTATCTGCTAAAGATAAACTATCGCCAGCGAAACCTCCTACATACCAGATGTTTTCATCCTGATCGAGTAATTGTTCTCTGTAAGATAGTGTGGCACCTATACCTTTAGAATCAAAATAAAAAAAACGATTAATGGAACCTTCAGGGGTTCCTTTCATGCTTAGCGCTTTCTCCTGACTTGCCGATATTGAAGAGGACATAATTGGAAAAAGCAAAGTGTCGCCATAAGATAGACTATCAACAAATTTTCCTGTGAGGTAGAAATGTCCATCCTTGGTACTATGCACTTTAAATAAGGATTCTGCCCCAATCCTCAAAGGCGCATCAATCTGCTTGATCCACTCTACTCGCTGGGCACTGAGGGGGAGGCTGAGAAATAAAAATAAAAATAAATAAACGAAGCGCTGCATAAGGGACTACTGGAGTCTTCACGATAATTGGAATGCTTAATACCAAAATATTTAGAATACTATCAGAAATCAAAGCGATAATGGCTAATATATTCATTTTGACAAAAAAACATTACTTCATACGCGTATATTCCCCACTAGCTCAATATACCGCGTACAACCTCTCCATGTACATCTGTCAAGCGGTAGCGACGACCTTGATGTTTGAAAGTCAAGCGTTCGTGATCAACGCCCATGAGATGCAATAAAGTCGCTTGGAAATCATGTACATGTACGGGATCTTTGACGATGTTGTAACCCAATTCATCGGTTTGGCCGTAGGCAATGCCGGGCTTTACACCTGCGCCTGCCATCCACATGGTAAAGCAACGCGGATGATGATCGCGACCGTAATTATCTTTGCTGATCTTGCCTTGGGAATAAACTGTGCGGCCAAATTCTCCTCCCCAAATTACAAGCGTATCTTCTAGTAAACCTCTTTGTTTGAGGTCTTTAACAAGGGCCGCAGTCGCTTGATCGGTTTTAAGGGCTTGATTGCGAATCCCTCCCGGCAGGAAGTTATGTTGATCCCAGCCTTGATGATAGAGCTGGACAAATTTGACATCGCGCTCTAGCAATCTTCTTGCCATCAGGCAATTAGCGGCATAAGTACCGGGATCACGACTATCTTCCCCATACATATCGTACACCCAATCCGGCTCATCGGCAAAGTCTGTCACTTCTGGCACCGAGGCTTGCATACGATAGGCCATCTCATACTGGGCAATCCTGTTTTCGATCTCCGGATCGTGATAGGTGTCTTGTTGCATTTGGTTGAGTCGCTTGAGATAGCCCAACATGCGTTCTCGATCAGAGGCATCATAACCGTCAGGATTATTGAGAAAAAGCACCGGATCTTTACCTGAACGAAACTGCACTCCTTGATGACGGGATGGGAGAAAACCGTTCCCCCAAAGGCGGGCATATAAAGGTTGTCCGCCAGCATTTTTAGAGACCAAGACGATGAAAGACGGTAGATTGTCATTGTCAGAACCTAAACCATAGCTCATCCATGCACCAATCGAAGGACGGCCCGCAATTTGATTGCCTGACTGAAAAAAAGTGATCGCCGGATCATGGTTTATCGCCTCGGTATGCATGGAGTGGATAAAGCACAAATCATCCACAATCTCTGCCGTATAAGGCATCAATTCACTTACCCAACGCCCGCTTTTTCCATGCTGTTTAAAGTCAAAATAAGAAGCCGCGATCGGGATGGAAGATTGCCCCGCACTCATACCCGTCAGACGTTGCCCCTTTCGAACTGAATCTGGTAAATCCTGCCCGTGCATATTTACGAGAGCGGGTTTATAATCATATAAATCCAACTGAGAAGGCCCGCCACTCTGAAACAAATAAACCACTCGCTTGGCTTTGGGCGGAAAGTGTGGTCCTAGTTGATGCTGTAAACTTAGAGGCATCCCACTAGCTTGTAAAGGAGATTTGCCCATCAAGCCCCCTAAGGCCAAAGCGCCTATGCCAAGTGAAGTCTTAGTCAAAAACTGACGACGAGATTGTCGGTTGAGAATATTATTGAGTTCTTCTTGCATGAGATTAGCGTTTGACCAGACAAGCGTCTGAGTTGAGGATGGTACTGGCGACGACGGCACAGGCCGCTATTTGATTGAGGTTTTGCTCGCTGCGCGGAACGCTTGGCTGTTGAGGCGCAATCCCGATAGCTATCGGGAGCGCCTGTACATCCTCCGGAAGCCAGCCTTGGCGTTTGCTGGGATCTTGGGCGAATAATGCTCTTTCGCTTTCATATACTTCCATCAGTAAACCCAGCTCTTCGGGCCGCGGTACTCGGCCAGCGAGTGATCTGAAGACTGCTGTAATCCCTGTTTCTAATTGCTCTTTGGCGGCGATTTGCTGCCCTAGATGCTGCGCTGCCTCCACAAAGGTGGGATCATTGAGTAAAATTAGGGCTTGTAAGGGAGTACTAGTCTCTTCCCGTTTGACTACACAACGACTCCGGCTCGGAGCATCAAAGGTGCTTTGCGTAGGGTAGGGGATGCTGCGCTTCCAAAAGGTATAAAGGCTCCGTCGAAACAAACTCACCCCACTATCTGGCTGATATCGTGTGCCATTGACGCGCCAAAGCCCTGCTGGTTGATAGGGCTTGACACTCGGACCGCCGATCTGCTGATGCAGTAAACCCGCTGCGGCTAAGGCTTGGTCGCGTATCATCTCTGCCGTTAAGCGAAGCTTCGGACCTCTACTGAGCCAAATATTGTCAGGGTCTTGCGCGATTTCTTCGGGACTAGCTACAGAAGATTGGCGATAGCTGGTCGATGTTACTATCAGGCGCAAGAGTGCTTTTACGTCCCAGCCAGATGCTTGAAACTCAATTGCCAGCCAATCCAATAGTTCTGGATGACTCGGCAGATCGCCCTGATTGCCAAAATCATCGGCAGATTTGACCAAACCACGTCCCCAAAGCATCTGCCAATAACGATTGACTGCAACACGGGCCGTGAGTGGATGATCGGGATGAAAAAGCCATTGGGCAAGGCCCAGACGATTTTGTGGATAGTCTGCAGGAAAATCCAAGATACTGCTCGGTGTAGTCGGATAGACGCGTTCGGCATAGGCGTCATACTGCCCTCGATCTAATATGAAAGAGGCACGTGGCTCTGGCATCTCCTGCATGATCATCACCTCTTTGGCAGTGTCTTGAGATAAGTTGTAAGCGGCCCTGATCGCTTGTAAATCAGCCAATTGCTTGTGATAGGCTTTGCTATGATTGGCTAAGTAGTAAGCTTTGAGTTTGGTCTTTTGAGCTTGTGAGAGTTCGTTTGCTCTGCTGCTTCGCAGAACGCTCAACTCCTTAGGCGCAGCGATCTGTAAGACTTCGAGTTCGCCAAGGGCCCGCTCATAAACGATAATCTCATCTACACTCGCTCCTTTGATCCCTTTGCCACGCCAACGCGCGCCGATCTGTAGGCCTGGCGGTGTTTTGCGTCCGGGAAAGCCAATACCTTTATAAAGCGTATTGGCCTCCACTTGGCCGGGTACTTCTTGACCATTGAGATAGAGTTTCATGCCCTTGGCTTGACTGGAACCATCATAGGTCATCAGTAGATGAACCCACTGATCGCGAGGCAATGCAGGACCGTTTTTGACGAGAGCATTATAGGGCATGCTGTGAGCGAGAGACCATTGTAGATGATTGTCTTCTAATCCTAGCTGATAGCCTCTGAAGTTGTAAAGTGCAGTTCCATCGCCTTTGTGAAAGATTACTCCTTTTTCAATATCTGCCGGCATATTGACCCACAGTCCAACCGAAAAAGGCTCAGAACGCTCAAATACACCCACAGAACCTAAGTCAAGCCATGCATCTCCATCGAGAGCAAGTCCTTGCTTCTTTTTACCTGCGGAGAGCACTGGAGTACGATCTGGGCTATGTTGCTGTTTGAGTGTGCCTTTCTGTCGTAAATTGAAGCGATTATGAACGGGAAATCTTTCTAAATCAAAGTCAAAATAGGCTTGTGGACCTTTGGGGAAGCTAGTGCTAAACTCTTCCTGATAAGGCGCTTGTCGTAACCAGTTTTCGAATCCTGTATCATCTTCAACTTTGCTCAGTGCTTGAGCTTGGGTATTGATCTGCTGTTGGAGGAAATCTATTTTGTCTTGCGTCTCCTGCTCAGTCAGTAGCATCGTCGGCACAGGCATGGCGTTGTCATAAGAAATCTGCCCAGCCTCCTGCACATTGTTGAAAAAGCTATAAAACTGATAGTATTCTTTTTGGGAAATGGGGTCGTATTTATGGTCGTGGCAACGTGAGCATTCTAGGGTGATACCCAAAAAGGCTGCTCCCAAAGTATTGGTGCGATCGACTACATATTCGACTCGAAACTCTTCGTCCACGATACCACCTTCCATATTTTGGGAGTGATTGCGATTGAAGCCGGTAGCTAATAATTGCTCTCTGCTAGGATTGGGGAGGAGGTCGCCAGCCATCTGCCAAGTGACAAACTGGTCGTAGGCCATATTACTATTGAAAGCATCAATGACCCAATCTCGCCAAGGTGACATATCTCGATAGTGATCGACGGTATAGCCATGCGTATCTGCAAAACGAGCCAAATCCATCCAGTCCACGGCCAAGCGTTCTCCAAAGGAGGGAGAAGCTAATAGCCGATCTATTAGCTGCTCATATGCGTCTGCACGCTCATCAGCTAAAAAAGCGTCGATCTCCGCGATAGTGGGAGGCAAACCAGTGAGGTCTAGACTCACTCTCCTGATTAGACTTTCTTTGTCTGCTTCTGAGTTAAGAGAAAATTGTGTTTGTTTGGCCTTCGCCCGAACGAAAAAATCTATTGGGTTTTGCTGCCCTAGCTCTGGCAGAGACTTTTTGATTGGTTTTTGCAAGGACCAATGCGGTTTGTACTCAGCTCCTTCCTCAATCCAACGGATCAATAAAGCTTTTTCGTAGGCGCTTAGTTGGAGGTTGGACTCTGGTGGCGGCATCAAGCGCTCTGGATCGCTGTCTAAGATGCGATGTACCAACTGACTCTGCTCTGGCTCTCCTTCTATAATCGCATAAAACCCTGGGTTTTCGGCTAAGTCGGCTAGGCTCGACTCGCGAAGGTCTAGCCTTAATCCTGCTTTTTGCTTGGCTTTATCGGGACCATGACAGGCAAAGCACCGATCTGAGAGGATGGGTTTGACATGCAGGTTGAAGTCGATTTTTTCGGGTAAGCTCTCTGCAGCCTCGGCGACCTCATCGGGATAAGGCGTTCGGCAAGCCGATAATAGAAAAAGGACAGCACCTAAGTAGCATAGGAGCCGCCAAGAATAGCGAGTGTACATAGCATTTCAATTCTAGCTATGTAAGATAGAAAATATAGCGCTATTTGAGGACAACATATGATGCGAAATGTGCAACTATTGTACTTGACGCTTGAGAACGATGCCCTCTTCGTGCTTTCTCGCTACATAAGCAAAAAACTCACTGACACTACTATATTCATCTGGCAAAAATAGCGTCTGATTGAGGGTCAAGACAGAAGTGATGTGGAGGATGTTATCGTCTCTAAAGACATTGAAGGTAAATGTCGCGGCATTGTTAGGCATGACAACCTTGATTGGCTCTGGTAATTGCTCTACATCATAGCCGTCGGGTATCACCAATCCTAGCATATAGGCCTCTTGGAGCGGGAAGGTCAAATCTACAGGAGTGATACGTTCGACTTGCGGAAAAGGATTTTCGATGATCGGCCATGCGAGAATTGGGCGGACAATCATGATGTCTCCAGTACTTTCGGTGAAGTCTTTGGTGACCAGATCGCACTCCAAAATGAGGGGTTCTTCAGGGCGATCTGGATCGAGTAGGCTTGGGTTGGCGAGATTATAATCTTTTAGGCCAGCAAGCACAAAGTTTTGAAAATAATCTCGCGACTGATCCGGTAATTCGCTGATACGTTCTCGTTCGAGGGCGGCACGATAGCCTCTGTTGATGACGGATATTTCGCCTGTCATGGAGCCATCAGCCGTTAAAATGAATCTGGTATAAGTGGTACGAGCTAAGGTGTTTTCTGGATTACTCAGTCTGATCCATTCTCCTTCTCCGCTACTCATACGGAAGCCCATTTGGTTTAGATCTTGCCTCGGCAGAACGCCAAATTCTTTACGGTCTTGCAAAGCATCTAGTAAGTATTGATTGCGATCTACCTCAATCATCACGATCATATGGTTGAATTGATCGCTAAGCGGGATGCTCGCTGATACTTTGCCATTTTCGCGTGTACTGATCAGTACTGGCTCTGCTTTAAAGCCTGCTTCGCGCAATAGGTGCAGCAAGACAACATTAATCTCACTGCTATTGCCCAGTTCTTTATCAAAAGTTTGTTTGAGATTGCCTATATCAATGGTGTATTCATCATTCCAAGTATAGCTACTGCGGACATGTTCATAGATTGATTGAGCTAAAGCCAAGTTTTCGCCCTCATTTTGATTTTGCATCCTTTGGACAAACACGCGTGATTTTTTTCGATCCAGAGGAGAACGCTTGACCTTAAGTCTTCGCTGCATTTTTCGATTGAGCTCACTCCAATTTTCAAATAAGTTAGGGTTGGAGCTATTGTTGAAGCGATTGAGCTCCAGCTGAAAGTAAACTGAAGGAATGAAGTCTTTGGTCTCAGGCGAAAATTCTTCCTGTACCAATGGGGATTGATTTAGCATGACATAGGCATGATGTACCCCCGTAAAGTAATAGCCATAATTTTCTCTCAAACCTTGACCTACAGAGGCATTACCGACATTGCGGACGCCTTGTGTCTCATACATACTACGAGGTGTATATCGATTTGACACTCGCTGTAACTCGCTAATGTCGCCTCTGCCGGTAATCAGATATTCAAAAGCAGATGGAATATAGGCGTGATAAACGCTCTGCAGGATAGGAATACTATCTTGAAAAAACCATGGTCTAAGCGTTTGATAGTCCCGAGAACCAAGTACGTAGCGGTATTCGATTACGGAACCAACCTTGACTAAAGGAAAGTCCATGGTAATTAAGCGCCCTCCGCCTTCTGATTTTGGGGTTTGAATGCGACGAGAGTCTAGTTCAAAGAGGATGCTTTCTCCTTCTGCATTGAGTCCTACGGTTCCGCCTTCGGCTAAGAGCAAGGTTTCTCTACTTTCTTTGGAATAGTAAGGGATGTTTATTTTGCTGTAAGCCAAGGCCGCGGCTTCAGTCAGTATCTTGATGCGTCGATGATAGGTATAACGGATACGAGGGAGAGTGCCCATTACATCAAATTCGATTGCACCATAATCCATCAGGACGACAGCATCAGCGTCTTCATGATTTTCAATCGATGTCGCTTCAATCAAACTAGGGGCTATATCCCCCAATTTGGGATGTAAATCTTGATCTTGAGAAAAGAGGGAAATTGGCAGAATGCAAAAGAGCAATCCCAACATCAATGATAGGCGTCCGAAAGATAGGTGCATGGGCAAATTGTCAGCTGGTTTAAAAAAACTAAGTTTCCTCCTGCTTGCTATAAGATACAAATAAAATTAAGGGGGAAATGTTTGCCAGCCAACAAATTAGCCCTTACGAAAAGCATAAAGTGCATCCGCTATTTTTCGGTCATTGCTGAGTCTCGGAAATTTATTTTGGCCTCCTAGTTTACCGATGGATTTCATGTATTGACGACTCGCAGCAAGCTCCAAGGGGATAAGTTCCGCGACGCGGAGGATATTACCTTCTCTCAAATCGGCATAATAGCTATTCTGCCGCTGTACGGATTTGTCTAAAACTGTCTGAAATTTTTTCATGTCATCAGGCTCGATAGCGAACTCTACCAGCCATTCATGCGCTGATTCACCTTTAGTCTCACGAATAATAGGAGCAACCGTAAACTCTTGAACCTTAGCTCCTGTTGCTTCACAAGCTTCGATCATGGCTTGATTTACCTCTTCACTGATTACGTGTTCGCCAAAGGCACTAATAAAGTGCTTGACCCGTCCTGAGACACGAATCTTCCAAGGATCGGTGGAGGTAAACTTGACAGTGTCTCCAATATCGTAAGCCCAAAGCCCTGCATTCGAGGAAAGGATCAAAGCATACTGCTCACCAAGCTCTACTTCTCCCAAAGTGAGGCGCTTTGCATCTGCTTTGCCATATTCGCTGAGGGGAATGAACTCGTAGAATATGCCATAGTTAGGCATGAGCAAGAGTCCGTTGTCTTGTTGACTATCTTGAATAGCGAAAAAGCCCTCAGAAGCAGGAAATACTTCACTATTGGCAACTTTGCCTTTAAAATAGCTTTGGAAAATGTTTTCGTAAGGCTGAAAATCTACTCCACCTTGTATAAACAATTGAAGGTTTGGCCAAGCTTCTAGCGGTTGCTTGCCGGTTTGCGCCTCTAATTGCTCAAAAAGCATCTGCACCCAAGGAGGAATACCGGAGATCAAGCGTAAGTCCTGATCATGGATTTCCCCTATGATGGTAGAGACTTTGCTCTCCCAATCTTCAATAACATTAGCTTCGTAAGAGGGAACACGATTTTTGAGTAGGTAGGAGGGGACAAAATGATTGACAATGCCTGAGAGACGCCCCACTTTGAGACCGTATTCGTTCATTTCGATTTCGGGACTGCCGGAAAGGAACATCATCTTGCCATCCAAAAAATCTGCCTGGCCCGTCTCTGCCATATAACACATGATGGCATCTTTAGCGCCCAAAACCTGTTTTTGGATAGAGTCTTTGGTGATGGGGATATATTTGGCGCCGGAAGTGGTGCCGGAAGTTTTGGCTAGATAGAGGGGCTTTCCTGGCCATGAGACGTCTTTTTCGCCTTTGTAGGTACGGTCGAGCCATTTGCGGGCGTCTTCGTAGTCCCGTACCGGAACGCGTTTTTGAAAATCGGCGTAAGTCTTGATTTGATCAAAGCCATGATCCTGGCCAAAAGCTGTCTTGCTGCCTTTGGCAATCAAGTCTTGAAAGGTCTTTTGTTGTAATTCGATTGCTTGCTGGCGGATACGACCGATCTGACGATAACGGCGGCGGGCCCAGGCTAGGCCAATGACGGTTTTTAGACTCATGCCGCAAATATAAAAAAAACCACCATCGCGATGGGAAAGCCATCACAATAGTGGTTCAATGGTGTTATAAGGACGAGTTGCCTTATGCGGCCGTTGAAGGAGCGATTTTGCTCAAAGTTTCAACGAATCCAGGTAGAGAGCCTGATTCAACGGTGCCGGAAATTTTTTCGGCAAGGTCTCTAACCTGAGAATTGTACTCATCCAGCATTTTTTTGCCCTTTTTCGTGAGAGTTACCAAGATCGAGCGACGATCTTCTTTGCTATTGACTCGTTTTACGAGGTTTAAGCGCTCGATCTTGTCAACTAGGCTCGTCAGGGTGCTAAATTTAATTTTAAATCTTTCTCCGACAGTCTTCATCCTTTGGGGGCCAAAGTCATGAATGTAAAGAATGATTTCCATCTCGTTGGCCGAGATTTTATACTTTCTTCGAATGTCATTTTGGTGTTGCCGGAAGGCATCTCGAATGGTCAAGAGCTGTTGTTCAAGTGAAAATTCAGTGGGTTTGATACCGTTCATATCATTGCTAATGTTTTTTGTCACTGTAGCCATAATACTAATGTTTGAGTATGGTAAAAGGTAGATCCTGTTATGCTTAAAAATTTACCGTCTAAAAAGAAATTCCTTAATCGGAGTATTGGGACAATCTCAATAAACCATGATCTGGTAATATTTCCAAAATAGAAAGGAAGCTATGTCCAAATATCAATGTTAGGTTTTATCCAAAAGTTTCCTTCTTTCTGCTTCAATTATTCGCAAAAGTTGAACAATCAGCAAATAAGGATAATTTGAATGAACATACAGTATTCAAAATTAGCTTTCCTGTTTTTAGAATAACTGTATGTTACTAACGAATAAACAATCCTTGAGGTTGTATAATTCTTGGCTTTTTCAACTTTTCCTTCGCAAATGGTTAAGAGATATCTTCTTTCAGCGACCAAAGAGCCCAGAATGAGTTGTTTTAGGTGAGTCGAAAAAAACTCAATGGTTTGATCATCAATAAGATACCCTAATGTCAAAGTTCTCCAATTCCTGATCTTTTTATAGATCGTTTGAACCGGAAGCCGGTAATATTCCAAAAGTAAGATGGTCCCTTGATATAAAGCAGGCGATAATAGCCCGATGCTTTCATGGATAGTGGATAGGTAAGAAAATGGGCTTATTTACGTCTGATTCGGTACCAGATTTTTTTGAAGAAGTTGTACCAAATCTTCTGACCAAAAGAAGAAACTTCTAATATGTCTTCTTGCATTTCTTCTATTGTATGATATCGCTCTTGAGGATTAGAACGAGTCGCTTTGAAAATCACACTACTGAGACTCTTGGGGAAGAAAGACACGGCCTTATGAATCACATCGTGTACATCGTCATCAGAATCAAATTGGAAGTCCCCTTTTTTTTGTCCGCTTACTACCTCAAAAAAAACTGCTCCCATACCATAAATATCACTGAGTTTATTGACTCCTGTTCGACCTGATATTACCTCTGGAGGGTAATAATCTTCCGGTCGATCTGATCGCTTCTTCTCGAGGACCGCAATCGGGATATCTAATTTGATATCGGGGCTTCGTGTAAGATCTGCAAAAAGAAAGTCAATTATTTTGGGGATTCCCTCATCGGTAAATAAAATCTTACGGGGCTTAACGTTACCGTGTACAATCCCTTCGCGTGCTACTCCATTGGCATCTTCATAGCGTGTATTGTGTGCCGCAACAAATCCCCCACTTAATTCTAAGGTCAAATCTAAGAATGACTTGAGCTGAGACTTCTTATATAAAATAGTCGTAAAATCAATTTTGTCTAGCCGCGTTCCCTTCACTAATTCCATCACCATGAAAAGTCGCTTCTCTCCAAACAAATTGACTTCTCCAGCATCATAAAAACGGACTACATTGGGGTGTTGAATGGCTCCTAGACCTTTGACCCCTGCCAGTATAATATTCTTCAATTGTTCGTAACCAGAGAGTACCCGATGAGTGATCTTGATTGCTCGTTCCTCATTGAGGGCCATGTGACGCGCTCGATAGACCCCACCTAGACTACCTTGACCTAGTAGCTCAAGAATCTCGTAAGTATTATTGAGGACTTGTCCGACAAAAGCCTCTGCTTCTACTTGGCCTTCTTGCAGATCTGATTTTTTTTCATAAAACAGCCGCCATTCTGCTATCGCCAACTCTGCGCCTTTTTTGATAAAAAGTCGCCATGGGAAGTCAAATTTTGCGTCTGCATCCACATCATCCCAAAATAGGCTGCGGCTACTATTTTTTTCAAAGCGATCTGGTCCTTCTTCTCCAAGTATGAGACCTTCGGCTTCGCCGAACGCTTCGTCTATACTTGCGCCAGCAGAGATTCCTTGATAAAAGTATTTGGCGAATCTCCGCGCTCTGTTATCCCCAATTTTACGAGAGGTCGCAATCACTGCCGGTATCCCCGCATCCATCAGTAATTGGGCATGTTCCTTGGTGGCACAAGCATTGAGAAATACCAATTTGATCCCTTGCTGACTACCAAGAAAACGGGCCAAACCCAATGAGAAAAACGATTGATTACCTCCTTCTTCACTCTCTAACCAAATCTCGTCTTCGTCTGCATGTCCTCCATAGTGAAAAATCTCCACCCGTTTTTCATACCATTCGTCCTGAAATACATTTGCGATCTCTCCTTGGGTCGCTGCCGGAACGATCTTTAGATAGGCTCGATCCTTTTGAACAGTAGTTTCCAAAGCTCGCATAACCTCTTTGAGTTCACGAGTCAACTGTCGTAAAAAACCATCTTGGGATCGTTCGTTCGCATATGCGAGAAAAATAACAGGCGTCAGAGGTTTAATTAGTGGCATACAATAAAATTCAGGAAACAGCTGATGTGACGTTCGCACAGCGTAGAAAACACTAAAGAAAACCAGAAAGACGCAAACCCCCAAACCCTATCGTTTGGACTGGGAAAATATTATGCTGGCTAATGATACGAGCCTTTGAATAGCTCGAAAATTGGAAATTGGGGGATAATACGTTCTGCAAAAACGTATTTATACCCTAGCGATTTTTCGCGTTTTAATATTGATTGGGATTATGAACGCCCAAAAACCCGTAGTTTTCCTTGCGTTTGCCAACGAGAAGGAAAGTGAAAGCCGCTATTTACGCGCTCTTCCTAAGGAGCAAGCGCTCTTAAAAGAAGCGCTCGAACCAGCCCAAGATGCTGGCCTTTGTGAAGTGATCGTTGAGTCAAATGCTACTATCAAATCTATCATCAACACTTTTCAAAAGGCACGCTACAAAGATCGTATTGCGATCTTTCACTATGCTGGCCATGCTGATGGATATCAGTTGCTTTTGGAAACCCTTGAGGGGAGTAACCAAATCGCCAAAGGAGAAGGATTGGTTTCTTTTTTCGCTCGCCAAAAGGGCTTGAAATTGATCTTCCTAAACGGTTGCTCTACTCAACAGCAATCAATTGAATTGACTGCAGCAGGAGTTCCTGCCGTGATTGGTACCTCACATAGCGTGGCTGACAATGTCGCTACCCAGCTCGCCGCTCGCTTTTATAGTAGTCTTGCCAATGGTGCCAGCATTGAGCGTGCTTGGAAGGAAGCTGAAGACGAAGTCAAAATGGTAGAAGGAGGGGGAATCTCTCGCAACCTTTTCTCTGAAGCGCTACAAGATGAACCTGAATTTTTCCCGTGGGATCTATATATCAAAGAGGGGGCAGAGATCATCCGCGATTGGAACCTTCCTTTGGAGGTAGATAATCCACTTTTTGGTTTACCTGAGTTGCCTCCCATGCATTTGCCTGAGCAACCCTTCCGCTATTTGGAGCGCTACGAAAAGCAACATGCTGAAATCCTTTTTGGCCGCTCCTACTATATCCGAGACTTATATGATCGTGCCACGAGCAAAACATCAGCGCCTATAATTCTTTTTTACGGCCAGTCGGGAGTGGGAAAATCTTCGATGCTTGATGCCGGTCTTTTGCCTCGTTTGGAGCAAAGTGCGGAGGTTATTTATATACGGCGGAGCCGAACGCTTGGACTCAAAGCTACCCTCATGGAAGCATTAGCTCAGTCTGGTAGCAAAATAGCAGATGGAGATCGCTTACGGCAGATTTTAGATCCCAAGCAAAGAGCTGCAATCGAGTCAGAAGCATCTCGCTTACAAAAGATTTCTGATATCGCCCGCAATCTTGATCCTAATAGTCGTGAGGCATTAGAAGGAGTCTTGACCCAACTGCAAGAGAGTCTTTATCCTAAGCCTGTGGAGGTATTAGAGCTCTTGGATGATGGGGCTCACGACCTTGCCGAACGCATGAATCTTGAGCGTATCCAAACGCCGCTACAAGCTTGGAAGGCAATAGAAGCATTAGCAGGCAAGCCATTGGTGATCTTATTGGACCAAGTAGAAGAAACTTTTACCCAACCCATTCTTGATCAGCCTGACGAGCTGCATGAGCTATTGACAGAGATCAAAGAAATCTTTCACAATCCTCGTGAAATGCCGCTTGGCAAATTGATCCTCAGCTATCGTAAAGAGTACAATCCTGAAATAGAAGAACTATTCAAGAAGTTTCAAATACCACGTGAAGGTCTTTTCCTCAAACATTTGGACAAAAAGGATATCATGGAGGTCATCACTGGCCTGACTCAGCATGATCGTCTCAAAAACCAATACCGTCTTAGCGTCGATAGTGAATTGCCTAGCGTGATTGCTGATGATTTATTAGAAGATAAAGATTCGCCGATTGCACCGGTGCTACAGATACTCCTGACCAAGATGTGGAAGCTGGTAGAGCCGGACGAATATCGATCTTTTAGCCTCGCGATGTATCAAAATCTCAAACGAGATGGGATTTTGATGGGCGACTTTCTAGACCAACAATTAGAATTGTTGGCAATTGAAGAATCCGAAATCGTTGGATCGGGATTCGCCTTAGACTTGCTCTATTTTCATACCACTACTTTGGGAACTGCTGCGAGCGTCTCATTGACTGATATAAAAGAGCGGTATGCACATAGAGTAGAAGATATAGATCGACTCATCTTAAAGTTCAAATCACTCTATCTACTTTCCGATGCCGGTTATGAAATGACCGCATTGGCGCATGATACGCTCGCACCCCTCGTTCAGCAACGCTTTAGAAACTCAGATCGTTCCGGACAACGAGCCGCTCGCATCCTCGAAAATAAAGTCGTCGAATACGAAAACGATGCTGGTACCACATTAGACCGTACGGATCTCGTAATCGTCGAAGCAGGGGTTTTGGGGATGCAAAACTGGAACGCAACCGAGACTCGCTTGGTAGATGCCAGTAGGGTTCGTCGTTCGAAAGAACTACGTAATCGTCGTCGGGTGAGAATGGGCGCTTTATTTGCCATGTTAGCGATAGGCATCGCGGGGATCATTTCCATCTTTTTGTGGCAAGAGGCATTGACACAAGAGGCAAATGCGATAAGAGAAGCCGAAAGGGCCAATGAAAACCTAAGCTTAGCAGAGCAAAAAGAACAAGAAGCATTATTGGCTAAAGATTCGGCGGATGCTGCGAAGCTGGTTGCGATTGCGGCCAAAAGAACTGCTGAATTGGCAAGAGATTCAGCAACTATCGCCTCCGACCGAGCGATCAGGGAAGCACTTAGAGCAAATCGAAGCGAAAAAGAAGCAAAGCGTCAGCAAGGTATTGCGGAGGCTAAGCAAATAGAAGCCAATACTGCTAAGACCGCTGCTCAAAAAAGTGCCGAAGCTGCTCGTATTGCTCGAGACAAAGCAACAAAAGAAGCGGGACTTAACGCTGCGCGAGCTATTGCGGTCAAAGCCCAACAAGTCGAAAACGATACTTTACAAGCTGGTCTGGCCATGCAAGCCTATCTGCTTTATACCAAATATGAAGGAGAGCCAGGCAATACTGATATCTATAATGGAATGTATAAGGCTTTACGCAACTGGTATGGTCCTGACTTCCAGAAAATCACCTCAAAAAACCCCGGGGTGAAACATACTGATGCGGTCCGTTCACTCAGTTTTGAGGTACAAAGCGGCGTTCAATATTTGTTTTCAGTAGATAGTAAAGGTCAGCTGATCAGATGGGGATGGGGCAAGGATAGCATGGAGGCAGTATCGCCAAGCAGAAGAAAACAAGATATAATGACCAGAGCCATTGCGATTAGTCCCCAAGGAGAAATCGTCATCAGTGGTGATAATGGAGAGATTTTGCCAACAGCTAATTTGGCACGCAAACCAGGTGGCAATCCTCAAGCGGTAAGTTTACACGAAGGGATTACTTATGATATGGTCTATGTCGATGCTTGGCGAGGCTTTGTTTCGACAGGAGAAGACTCTTTGCTGCGTCTCATGACAGTAGAAGGAGTGCAAACCCTTAGCAAGCTAGACGCCAAGGTTTTTGATCTGGATCTAAGTCCAGAAGGAAGTTTGCTTGCAGGGGTAGACGAAAATGGGAAAACTTATCTATGGAGTTTACGACTAGACGCCGCCCAAGCCTTTGAACAAACCGATGTATTTAACCTTCCTCGCAAGACCAACGCAATCATTACACAAATTGCTTTTAATGCCAGTGGAACTCAATTAGCCTATGGCGATCAAGAGGGAGGGGTAAGTGTAATACAGATTGCGGATCGAGCTAAGGTCAAATCCTTTACTCGCCATAAAGGGGAAATTACCGGCTTAGCTTTCCATCCTTACAAAAATCAGTTGGCCTCAGCTAGTCGCGATAAAACGATTCGCCTCTGGAATCTAGAAAGCACTACTACACTCCCTATTGTGATGACTGACCAGCCTGACTGGATTATGTCGCTTACTTATTCGCCTGATGGTCAATATGTATTAGCGGGATGTCGTAATGGCGAAATCAAACGATGGTTGACTGATCCTGAAAAGATGAAATCTCCATTATGCGATATCCAGACCCGAGCCCTCAATTACACTGAGTGGAATTTATATCTACCTGAAACCATAAAATACACTGACAAATTAGATTGTAACTAATCTCTCAACGCCAAAAACGTCATGAAATCAATCTTAACATATACCAGCTTATTTAGCTGGATAAGTCTTAGCCTGTGGGTTTTTCTCCCTACCAATTCCTTGGCTCAGTCCAAAGATGAATGTATGAGCAAGATCACCAAGGCAGAAGAATATTATAGTGCGGGCCTTTTTGATCAAGTTTTGAAACTTGGACTGATCCCCTGTCTTGAGGCTGATCTCAAAAGAGATGATAAGAGCAGGGCTCTCAAACTGCTGGTCTTGATTAAGCTTTATCGGGAGGAGCAGGACAGCGCACTTTATTTTATGCAACAACTGCTCGACAATGATCCAGAGTATAGTCCATCTGTCATTGATCCCATAGAGTTTGAAAATCTACATCGACGCTTTGATACTGCTCCGATTCGTCTGATTGAGTTTCGGGCAGGGATCAACCTAAATATTCCGATTAGAGACCCCAATGGTGCATATACAGTTGGGCCAAATCCTGCGTCTCAAAATCTTAACTACTTTTCCAAAGTGGGGTTTCATGCGGGTATATTGTGGGAGAAACCGATCCTTGAAAGACCATCTAAGCCTTTTGGCCTCAATTTTTCGACAGGTGCCGCTTATCAATTTCGTCAATTTCAACATTCAGAGAGTCTTCCCTATATAGAGAGTTTTGACCCAAACGGAGACAATAGTTTTGAATTAACTTTT
The DNA here is from genome assembly GCA_045106675.1 of Bacteroidia bacterium. GTDB lineage: Bacteria > Bacteroidota > Bacteroidia > J057 > J057 > JBCAWW01. The sequence continues at coordinate 140 of JBGCFA010000084.1, read as the reverse complement.
TTTGAACAACAGCACTGGATAGACCTGCCGGTTTCCCTACACTTAAATGTTAGACGTAACCTTACAGCCCGTATAGATAATTTAGAAATCTATCCCTACTTCAGTTTTGGCATAGTTGGCCATTATCTTTTGTCGGCCAA
>JBGCFA010000083.1:0-16996 GCA_045106675.1 Bacteroidia bacterium | reverse complement strand
GGTTCCCTTTTTGGGCTTCTGGTATATGGCCACCAACCAATACATAACTCAACGAGTATTAGGTGCCAAAAATATCAAACACGCACGCTGGGGGGTAATGTTAGCGGGATTTTTGAAAATGCTGCCTTTCTTTATCATGGTAATCCCCGGAGCAATGGCGATCAGTCTTTTTCCTGGCTTGCCGAACGGTGACCTTGTTTTCCCAACTACCGTGATGGAAGTACTACCAGTAGGGTTGGTTGGATTGGTACTCGCGGGATTGATTTCTGCAATTCTTTCTAGTGTAGATTCGACCTTGAACTCTGCTTCTACTCTAGTGGTGGTTGACTTTGTCAAAACGCGCAATCCTAATATCAGTTCCAAAAAGATGGTTACTTACGGTCGTATTTCTACCTTAGTATTCATGTTGATCGCGGCATTTTGGAGTCCATTAGTAGGTGAATTTGACGGCCTTTGGGTTTATCTCCAACAAATGTTTGCTATCGTGGTGCCACCTATCGTGGTGATTTTTTTGCTGGGTGCTTTTTACAAAAGAGGCAATGGAGATGGCGCATTTTGGACCTTAGTCTCAGGCACTTTGATGGGCATTCTCCTCTTTGTTCTCAGTATTCAAGGCTTTTGGACTATACATTATACCATCAATGTTGGAATCGTAATTGCTTTGTCTTCGATCATATTTGTTGTTGTGAGCAAAATGACTCCAGCCCCTGATCCTGAGACAGTGGCTAAATACACTTATAGCAAAGATTTGATCAATATGGAAAATGAAGGTTTACCTTGGTATCAAGATTATCGCTATCATTCGGCTCTTCTATTCACAATGGTCATCGCTACTTTGATTTGGCTCTGGTAAATAGTTTTGCAAAAAAACAAAACAAGGCAGAAGTTTTTCTCTCGACTCGCATCTAAGCATTGAAACAGACTTACTCCATAAATTAATTCAATGCTTATGATTCGCTATCCCTTGGGTGATCTGTTTATCTTTTGTTTACTGTTCGTGGCCTGCCAAGGCGACGACTTTCCTGATATGAATCCCGATCAAACGATTGGAGATGGCGGTAGAGGACCTGGCAATAATAATAATGGCAACTTGCTTTGAGCGACTTTGCTCTGCCTGATATAGCTAGAGCCCCTGCGGGGAACGCCACCATTGATTTAAAGATCGAGCTTGGGCGAATGCTGTTTTGGGACCCAATTCTCTCTGGCCCCAAGGACGTCGCATGTGCCACCTGCCATCATCCTGACTTTGGGTATGCTGATGGTTTGGACCTTTCTATTGGGGCGCTTGGGATTGGACTAGGCTCTCCAAGACAAAATGGTAATCCCAATGAAGTCTTTTTCGCTGGGCGGAACGCTCCCACCGTTTTGAACACTGCTTTTAATGGCATGGATGAGGAGGGTATTTATGTGCCAGGATTGTGTCTCAACTTTTTTTAGAGGGCCGCTTCGCGGAACGCTTGGGAATGTCCAATGATGAATTTGAATAAAATGTCTCTTTCTAAATTGGATATCCAGCATTGAGCATTTTGCATAGCGGCTCTCTAAAAACATAGCAAAAGGAATAATAACAAACTGACGATATAGATGCTTAGCTTTGACGTTCAGAGCATCTGATATGAAAATCCAACGCGAAATACTCGATAAACTCAAGATTGAAGCCCTCAATCCCATGCAGGAAGCGGCGCTAGAAGCGATCGCAGAAAAGGATGAGGTGATTTTGATTTCCCCTACGGGAACGGGTAAAACTTTAGCATTCTTGTTGCCGATTATAGCGGAGCTTGATCCTAATGAGAAGGGTTTGCAGCTTTTGATCTTGGCCCCAAGTCGGGAACTCGCCATTCAGATAGAGCAAGTAGCGAGAGAAATGGGGAGCGGCTACAAAATCAATGCGGCTTATGGCGGCCGTAAAGTCTCAAAGGATAAACTAGAATTGACTCATACTCCCAGCATCTTAGTGGGGACTCCGGGGCGGATTGCAGATCATATCAGGAGGGGGACTTTTGAGAGTGAAAGCGTCAAGTATCTAGTACTTGACGAATTTGACAAATCCTTAGAAATCGGTTTTGAAAAGGAGATGCAGGAGATCGTAGAGGCTTTGCCTGGGCTCAAAAAAAAGGTGTTGACTTCGGCAACTTTTGGCGTCAAAGTGCCAAGATTTGTGGGACTTGATAATCCTCAATACCTCGATTTTGCCAATTCGGGCAAAGCAAAACTGACCGTAAAAGTTATATATTCTCCAACCAAAGATAAACTCCAAATGTTAGGAGCAGCGCTTAGACATTTAGGCGATCAGTCGGGGATAGTGTTTTGTAGCTTTAGAGATAGTGTCCGTCGAGTAAGTGAATATCTCCATCAGCAAGATATCGCGCATTCTTGTTTTTCTGGTGGGATGGAGCAGCGTGATCGTGAGCGTTCTCTCATTAAGTTTCGTAATGGCACGCATCAAATATTGCTCGCTACTGATTTGGCCGCGAGAGGAATTGATGTGCCTGAGTTGGATTATATTATTCATTATCATTTGCCGCTCAAAGCGGAGGAGTTTACCCATCGCAATGGTCGTACCGCGAGGATGAACCAAGAAGGAGCAGCCTATATCCTTCATTACTCTCAAGATGTACTCCCACCTTTTGTGGGTAAGGTGAATGAAGAGAAACTCCGTCCAGGCAGTGTGAAGATGTATAGCGATTGGCAGACATTGTTTGTATCGGGAGGACGCAAAGACAAAATATCGAAAGGAGATATCGCGGGTCTCTTCTTCAAACAAGGCCAACTGAAACCAGATCAATTGGGTTTGATCGAATTGAAAACTGACTGTGCTTTCGTCGCCGTGAAGAGCGAGGAGATTCACAAATTGATCGAAATCGTAGATCAAAAGCGCTTGAAAAATAAAAAGGTGAGAGTGAGCTTGGTTTAATTGGGACTTCGTGATAATTATCTACTGCATCTCAGCAATATTATTTAATAGTGATTATCACGACTGAAAGTGTATAGGCAAAAGAATAGGTTCCCAAGGCTTTGTTTTATGGTGTGAAACAAAAAGCAAAACTCAAGGGAACCGATCTCAAACTTAGGTCGTTGACGAGTCTAAATCAAATCGAATACGATATTCTGCTATCGGTATTTGAGCCGCTGGTGTTGCGTAAATAAGTAAAATACACTCTGAAAGGGCATCTTCGACGGCGTCATGGGTATCAAGAGGCCTCTAACAGTAGTTTATTGGGCGTCCATCGTAAACTGGATTTTATCCTGATGTATATGAAAGAGAATCCGAATCAATCCTATCATGGCTATTGCTTTGATCTGTCGCAATTGAAAGTGAGCAAATGGATTCGCTTTCTGGCTCCTGTCCTGGAGTCCGCCCTTCAACAATTAGGGCTTGCCCCAACTAGGGGATAGCTATTAGGGTCCAGCCCATCCAGTGGACTATCTCATGATGGATCTTACTGAAAGAATCGTCCCAAGGCGCAGTGGCCATTCCGCTCAAAAGGCGGAATACAGTGGCAAAAAGAAGCAGCATACGATCAAAAATCTGGCACTGAGTGATCCGGATGGATATGTGCACTTTCTCAGCGAGGCTTATGAAGGCAGTGTACATGACAAAGCGATTTGGGACGAATTGACGATTGCTCCGCTAGCGCCGGATTTACTGGCAGGCTTGGGCTTTCTTGGGATTAGTAAGACACAGCCCAATGCCATCCTACCAGATAAAAAAACCCGAAATCGGGCATTGACCGATGAACAGAAGCATATTAACCGGATCATCGCTTCCTTAAGAGTACGGATCGAACATGCCTTTGCTGGGATCAAACGACTCAAAATCATTCGAAACAAAATACGGCTAAAGTGCTGCAGCATGAGGAACCAGATGATGCGCATCACTACGGCTTTGCATAACCTCAGAGTGCAGACACGATTACCTATCCAAATCCAGTTGTGATAATCATTATTAGTCTCGCATATTTTGAAAAACGTATAGTACGCTAAATGACGTGTAAATGTTCTTGTTGTATTTTTATTTATTTAAAAATTTGTTAATTTTATATTAAATTAGAGTATGTTTCCCTTTATATATAGATTTTTTTTGCACTAAGGAGCTATTTTAGACTTGATATTCCGGAATAAACACATCTTATAGAATGGCCTTTGAAAAAAGAAATTATCCTTGTTAGGCACAATTAGGGAGGGGTATTACTATCAGCAGCATCACTAATAGACACATATTTAACTCATTTAATGAATTTTTCTTCAATCGAAGCTTGCGTTTCTTGTTTTGAACAATTAAGTGAATTTGAAATACACGAGTTCCAAGGATTTTGTCCAAAATGTGGATTTGATTCTGAGTCACTTGATTGTAAAACGATTTCTGTAAAAGTAAACCGTTTGACGCCTTGGTGGCAATTTTGGAAAAAACCAGTTTATGAAACACTTGAAAATCTGGAGATTAGGAGACGTTATGAAGAGTCAAAGGAGGCAATTCCTGTCAAATCCTGACTAAGCATAGCATTAATACACCCTTATACATCTATTGTTTCTTATCAATCCTCCATAAAGATCGCAAGGCTATCTTTATGGAGGGTTTCCCAGTTGCAGGCAACTCCCCCCCATCCCAACTTAATCCTTTAGCTGGGATATAGACTTTTTTGGGAGGCAAAAACTGTGAAATATTGCTGCTTTCCTTCTCATTCCCTCTGAATTTCGCTTACTTATTAATAGCCATTTTTCAACGCCCTATTAAGCCTAATTCCCTTCCTGATTTTAGGTCTAATAGGTAAATATCCAAATGCTATAGTCTCCATTTTTCTTTGGTGATTATAGCCTATTGTTTATCTGATTGCCCTGCTATGCCCAATTTAGACTCCCTTTTTCAATCCGAAGAAGATCCGCTAAAGCTTCCATTTATCCAAAGCCACGCCTTCCTTATTGGCATTGATGCCTATGAGCATATCACACCACTTCGTACAGCCGTCAAAGACGCCTCTGATATAGCGACTTTGCTTTCTGATGTCGATAAGCATGCCTACCAAGTGCATCTTTATAAGGATGCCACCAAAGCCAAAATGGAGGAATGCTTTGCCAAGATGCAAACGGTCGTTCAAGCAGAAGATCGGGTCCTTTTCTATTTTGCTGGACATGGTATTGCGATGGATAGTGAAAAGGATCCAGAAGGCTATCTCGTACCCGCAGATGCTAAGTCAGATGACAAAGAAACGCTCGTAAAGATGGATCGCTTGCATGAAGTGCTGCTCAGCCTTCCTTGCAAACATGGTTTATTAGTACTCGATTGCTGTTTTGCGGGCTCATTTAAATGGTCAACTGGCTCACGCTCCGAGATTTTTGATTTTGGGCAAACGCTATATGCCGAGCGATTTTGGCGTTATGTGGAGCATCCTGCTTGGCAAGTCATCACCTCATCGGCTCATGATCAAAAGGCCGCAGATTTATTGGATCATCAAGCCTTGGGACTACGTGAGGAGCAAATGACTGACACCCAAAACTCTCCCTTTGCTTGGGCCTTTAAGCAGGCCATTGATCTACATAGCAAAGCAGATACCAGTGGGAGACGCAGGAGTGATGGGATCGTGACAGTAACTGAGTTGTTTTTGTATTTGCAAGAGGTGGTTTTGACTGCTTCGCAGAACGCCAAAAGACAGAGTCCGGCCCTGTTTAGCCTAGAGAGTAAACATGATACCAAAGGCGAATACATATTTATCAACCCCGGCCATAAACTAAATCTGCCTAAAGCGCCTTCCCAAAATCCCTATAAAGGCCTCGTTCCCTATGAGAATAACGAGCTGGATACAAAAACCTTTTTTGGCCGAGCTATGGCCATTGAAGAAATGCAAAGCCGCCTTGCAAAAACCTCTATCCTGATTGTTTCCGCTCCCTCTGGCCAAGGCAAATCTTCTACCGTAAAAGCAGGCTTACTCCCTAAACTGAAATCTTCCTTAGTCGCTGAACCGATAATACTACGACCAAGTGATGGAGATATGTCTGCCTGGAATGAATTAAAAAACTTAGATTCCAGTCAATCTGCATTGGTGGTGATTGACCAATATGAGGAACTATTTTCGCTTGAATTGGCGACTAAGGATATAATGGAAGAGGCACTTTTGGATTTGGTGGATCGGATCCAAGCGTTCTCCGAAGGAGGAGAAAGCAAACTCTACCCGCTCAAACTGATCATAACCATCCGGGCTGATTTTGACTGGCAACTAGAAAGTTCAATAGTAGGGCAGGGGACTAGCACTGCTCTTATGGAAGGGGGAGTTGAGCTTGCAATTGAGGAGGACGAACCACCAGCGAAACAAGGATTTTGGAAGAGTGAAGCAATCCGACAATTTCTCTATCGATTGCCGCCAATGTCTAGGGACGAATTACGAGAGATGATGCTAAAACCTGCTTGGGTAGTGGCTTACGATTTTGAATCAGATGAGTTCGTGGAACAAATCTTAGATGAAATCCACAATGCTCCGGGCGCTTTGCCATTGCTTTCTTTCACCTTGAATAAACTATTTGAGCATAGAGATACGCAAGGTCGCTTTTTGACTCAAGATGCTTATGACAATCAACTTAAAGGGGTAAATGGAGCATTGAGTACTTATGCTGATGAGGTTTTTGAAAGTTTGAGTGCCTCTGAACAGGATTTTATGCGCAAGCTCATGTTGCGCATGATCCAGCTCAATGATGGGAGTTATTCTCGTCGCAAAGTCTATATCAAAATACCCAGCCATAAACCGGATCAATGGCTAAACGAATTGAATTATCCTGATCATTTAGATAGTACCAAAGATGCTGTGATCGCTAAGTTGCAAAAAGCGCTGCTGTTGATCGAAGATCCCGAAGGCAATTATCTAGAGCCTATGCACGATTCGCTGATCAATTTTTGGCCTCGTTGCTTGGCTTGGATTCAGGAATTTGGTCGGGAAAACCTATTGCTGCAACGGCAATTATGGCAAGCTGTCGTAGAATGGAAAACACCCGCGAATGTCGAGGACGATAAATTGGTCAATATTATAGAAGGCGCTAGCAAGCAAAAAGCGCTATGGGATACACATCCCAAGCTGTCCCAGGTGATTCAATCAGTCATTGAAAATGTAAAACCGGAGCTACTCAAGAACGACAAAGGCGCACTTTGGATAGAATTGATGGCGATGACAAATGAGTTGGCTGCAGAGGATCGTGAGTTAGTCAAACAACATCTTTTTCAATGGCGTGATCAGCAAGAAGTACCACAATTAGAAGCTTTTATTTTTAGTGGGGCTTCCATACCTCTGTTTGATATACTATTGAGTACAAACAGCCATTGGATCAATGAAGAAGAGGCGGCTTTTGTCAAGCAAAGTTGGGGCGCGAAAATAGCTGCTATCATTGAGTTAAAGCGTGAACGAGATGAAGCAAGAGCACTTGTTTTGTCAATTAGAGGTAAGTATCAAATCAAAGAAAATCCCATTTTAGGACTGAAATTGCTGAAAAAGGCTTACCAAAAAGTCCCTCAAAATCCTCCGGCTCAACTCACCCAAAATATAGTCGATACCTTTTACAACCAATTGCGTCAGATCCCTCTAAAACGCTTTTCACTGAGGACTAGCCTGCCTATCAAGTACACTTTAATTGACAAACATTTCAACCATGTATTTGCCTTCTTGGCAGATGACACTGTCCAGACTTGGGGTAGAAACGGACAAAACACCACGATTTGGCTCAATAAAGTTCCCTGTCAAGAGGCGAAAATCTTGCCCATAGCTAAAGATATCCTCGTTTTATCTCCGGAATATGAACTCAAACTCTACTCTAAAGAAGGAGTCTTAATAACAGATTATTCTCAGGAATTTGGGAAAGTTGCTTCCTTTCAGTTAACAGAAAAGGCTACTTTATTATTGCTGCTTGACCCTGATAATAAAGCAAGAATCTGGAATTTGAAGGAGGAACAGTGGGAAGAGTTTGAAGAAAAAGAAGTAGCCTTAGCCGTAATATCTCCCAAAGGTAAAGCCATTTTTATCAGCTTTGGCCATAGTTCGTATATCCGCCAGTTTTCAGAGGAATCTCCTAAATATTTGAGAGGAGATCGGGAAGAAAGTCAAGGAGAGGGGATCAATGCTGCTGTATTTTCGGAGGATGGTAAACGACTCCTGACCGCTGATCAAAATGGAAGAAGCATCATCTGGTCTTTAAATGGAGTGCCGAATTTGGATGCAAAGGGAGAAGAAACACCATTGCGAGAGGTGCAATTTGGACCTGAGGATAATTATTATTTGGCTATCAGCGAAACCTCACCCCAAAATAATAATGCGGTTTACGTCTGGAACAACAAAAATGAGCGTATCGCCAGAATTTCTCCCGCTGCAAACATCCTTTCTGCTAGCTTTTTTTATACCATAACATACAAACCTTGCATCCTTACTCTTACCTCAGATGGCAGTATGCAGTTTTGGGATTTAGCGGGGGAGGCCATTGGGGTAGGAACGACCAAAGATGAGATTCGATCTTTATACCTTCATGCTTATGCCAATCGCCTTTTTACCCAAAATGGCGATAAGGAAATAAGTGCTTGGAAGCTGAGCCTATTTGCGACTGAAGATCGAATAAGAAGAAAGCAGCTCGACCTCAAAAAGCCCTTAATCAGTCCGACCGAAACGCATCAACTCCATATCTCTGAAGATGATACTGTCTTTTTAACTGTACTTGAAAGAAAAGAAGAGATAAAAATCTCGCAGCCTGAAGAGATAACTTCAATGCAGTTTTCTCCAGATGGCAGGTTTTTTATCTTGCAGACTAGGCAGTATCAAAAGCCCATTGTGATTTCAGTTTGGAACCTAAAGGGAGAGCGTGTGCCAAAACTCAGTGAGCTGATAGGAAATAGTTCATATGCGAGTTTTGCGCCTAGTCAAAACTACTTGCTCACCCTATCGCAAGACAAAAGGAGTATCCGATTTTGGGACTATGATGGCCAACAATTAGGCCTCATCAATAATGCGAAACAGTTAGAAACTCCAAGCTTCTCTACCGATAGTAATTATATCCTCACGCAGCAAAAAGGAGAAAATCCAGCCAAACTTTGGAATCGAGACGGGAAGCTCATCGCTAGTATAGGCAAGAGTATTGGTGAGATCTTTTTTACAGAGGATGGGGAGTCCATTTATTTTGAAGATGATGCGCCTGATAGCACAGATATGAATCTATTGCCGAGCCCCAATCGTATCTTTCGTCTATTGTTAGACGAGTTAGAAATAGCTGACTGGACCGAAGAAGAAGTAAATCAATATGGGCCTTGATTATTGAGAAACTTAGATTTTTTGGGCTGCTTTCGTTTTTTCCTGCTTCGCAGAACGATTATAAGCGTTCTGCGAAGCAGGAAGCAAGCTACTCCTCAACCGCAAAGGTCCGCAGCAACTTGATCCGATGAAACTCCGACATCACAAAGTCTAGATTTTCTTGAGTGAGCTGCCGATGGCGAGGCAAGTCTTTTTGGATGGTCGCAAGGTCCATATTGCGCTTGGTGCCGTCTTCGGTTACGAGGGTAAACAATACCTCTAGCGGCATACCTTCTGGTTTTTCTACTCCACGACTTTTTAGGCCGTCTTCTACAATAGTCATTTGCTCATCAAGGAACTCTGAGAGCACGTTTTCCATCTTGCCCACTGAGGCGATCAAAGGCTCATCAAAGGTGATCTGATCAGGATTGGATTGGCCTTGGCGTTCGATGTCTGTACGGAAGAGGCGGTCTAGATAAACCTGCAAATTAGTGAGGTCGATGCCTTCTCTTTTGGAGCGTAGGTTGTCCAGTATTTGCGGTACAATCTTGCGAGGCTCTACTAAATTGATGCCCCCATAACGACATGTACCGACAACTACACGGCTGAGGTTGCGATCATTCATCTTTTCGATGCGGAGGCGATTGTCAAAGAGAGATGGGATAACTTTCTCAAATTCAGATAGATAGGCTATGTACTCTTCACGGATACTGATGAGCACTTTACATTTCAATCCCGATTGTAAGAGTTCCGCGATGGAGCGGTGAAAAAGGTCTTGCTCGGCCTTATCGCCCATGATATACAACTCCTCAAACTGATCAAAGATGAGGTAGATCGGGCGGTAGGTATTGAGGTATAGCTCCTTGACTTTGTGGCGGATCGCTAAGTCTCCTCGTGCATTTTCTGGCAATTGTTTGTCTAGTTCCCGATGCACGGAACGATTGAGATCACTGCCACGGCGGATAAAAATGGGCAGCCAGTCTGACTTCTTAAACTGATTGCCTAAGCCACAATTGATCAGGCTGGTTTTACCCGTACCCGAAGCGCCATAGAGCAATACCAGATTGGAAGCATGCACCGCATTGAGGAGCTGGGTGGTTTCCTTTTTACGCCCAAAGAAGCGGTCTTTGTCTTCTTTGTCGTAGGAGTCGAGAAATTTGAAAGGATTTTCCATGATTTATGCGTGTATGCCTAGTGCTAAGTCAGTTTTAAATGCGTCAAATTCTTCTTTCAGCAACTCGAATACTTTAGGTGTATTGTCTTCAGTGCCGCTTTCTTCGTCGGAGGCAAAAGGATCGTCACCAAATGGATCATCCCCAAATGCATCTCCAACCCCAATATCCTCATCTTTTTTGCCGTCCATATACATCGAGGCACGAATGTCTGTATGCAATTGGTCCTGCTCAGTTTCGTTTTTGATGGAAGCATGGATGCGGTGTTCAACGGAGAGATAATGCAAGCGATCCTCTTCTTCCCAACTGAGTAAAAAGATATTGGCCAGTTTGTTACTTTCTTTTTTTGCGGTATTGACTGTCAGGACAAAAGTGTGTTTGTCCACCACAAAAGGCGAGAGATTGAGAGAGTCGTCGATGCGATTTTCATTGGGCGTCAAGACGATGGATTGACTATTGGTATAGCTTGATTTTTTGCGATTATTGGCATCATTATACATGCCGAGTCCGTGTTCTTCGAGCGCATTGAGAGCCCCCATATCAAGTTCGTAGCTGAGTTCGCTTAGGCGAGCTTGTTCAATACTGATATTACGAATGGTGAGCATGCGATAGCGGGCGAGGAAGGCTGATTTTTTGAGCATGATGGCTACCGCTTGCTCCGTTTGGAGACAGACTTTGTCCATATCAGCAGTAGGCGGATCACTTTGTATTTTGGCACGCATATCTTCGAGGAAGGCATGTGCTTTTCGCATGGCACTATTGGGATCAGCCCACTCAGTGATGATCATTTCAAATTCAGGGATAAAGGGCGCAATTCCTTGATCGTTAAACTGTTGGTAGGCTTCGGCGATCCGGCTCCAAAAGTCGAAGCTCAGATAGCCCTTTTGGTCGAGTGGGAGACCTGTTTTGTACTGCTGCGGCAGAACGATTTCCCCGTTCCGCACGCGGTCCCAAAGATCAGATACCAAGATGTAGTAAAGCAGCTGACCCGTCATGACATAGGTACTGACCAGGTGTTCCAAGCGCTCTAGATTAGGACTGTCAGACACCCTTAGCAAGCGTACCTGCGAACCAATTGGCCAAGGGAGGTTGCGGATGATGATCTCAGGATAATGTTTGGAGTCTTTATTGCGAGATTCGCCTCCGACTTGCTCTACCATTTGGGCATAGATGTCGGGATTGTATTTGCACATTTCGTCCAGCACCAGCATGATATAGCGATTGGCCGTGAAGCTCTTGCCGATATATTGGATCATGTCTTTGGGCAGACCGACGGGACGATAGTAGGGGAGTTTCCAATTGAGGATTTCCTTTCTGTGTTCTTCTTTATAGTAAAGTCCCCAAGGCAATTCCTTTTCTGTTTCATCAAAGAAAGCCGAGAAATCCATGATAGTGCTTTGCTCAATAGGGGGGGCATCCTCATAGCGAGTGCGGATATAAGCTTCGGCTAGCTTGAAGGCCTGGCCGATGGTACGGCGATGGGCCAACGCTTCATAAAACTGCTTAGCAAACTCCATTGCTTTGCGGTCATCAATGGGCACTGAGGTCGCGATCACGGCTTTGACGCCTGCGGCTAGGAGGGCTTTTACCTGCCCCTTCGAGGAACAACCATTCAAGAAGACCAGCTTTAGATTTTCTTGTTCGCCCATGAGCGTGGCGAGGCCATCGGCATTGCCGGAGCCTTCTTCGAGTCGGAGCTGGGTGCCGCTAGCATGGCCGCCATAGTGAAAGATTGCCATACGATCCTTATAGCGAGTAAAGCCTTGGAAGATATCGCTTGCCTTGGCGCTTTCCTCGCGATAGACCTTGATATACTCCTTGCGATCCGGCTCCTCTAGGGCCGCAAAGACTTGCCGACTTTCCTCCTTGAGGAGGAAGAGGTGAGCATCTTGATCGTTCGCAAAAGCGAGAAATATGAGTGGGGTATCCATGATCTTTGTCTTAATAGTCTACTTCGATGCCGTATTGTTCGCGTTCTGCTTGGTTGAATTTGTATACATGCTCAGGCCATGTTTTGGAATCATCCTTACTGACTAACTGACCTAATTTATTGATATCCCAGAGCATGATTTCATCATATCCATTTAGCGTTAAAATCTCTTTACTATCTGGGGAAAATGCAAAACTATAAATGCCCTTTCTTTGAAAATCAAATCGATATTGAAATTTCTGCCTGTGAATGTCCCAAAGAAAAAGCTCTTTAATTCTGTCTTTCTCAGCTTTTGATAAGAAATGTTTGCCATCAGGTGAAAAGATTAGCTCGGAGACTCCTTTAGTATGTCCGACAAAAGTGCGTTCTACTTTGTTGGTAGTAAGATCCCAGAGGAGAATTCCTCCCGTCGCATCCCAAGACAAAAACTGTTTGCCATCGGGTGAAAAGCTTAAACCCTTAATCTTTGATGTATGTCCCTTAAAAGTGCGAATAGTATCACCGCTTTCGATATCCCAAAACACTAGTTCATTATTTACAGATGAGGACCAAAGGATTTGATCATCAAATAGACAATCTTGTTTGTCTAGACAAGGTGGGGGAGAAGCTAAATGTATATTCTCATTAAAATATTTGTTCCCATCAAATGTTTCTATGAATTTCCCAGTCGCAATACTAAAATGCCATAATTTGCTGTCTTTATTATAGTTTATCTCTCTGGCAAAAACCCGCTTTCCATCTCTTGAAAAGGCTATGGAGCGAACGTCCCACTTAAGGCCTTCAAAAATATGTATGGGATCTTCTGCTGTGATATCCCAAAGGTATAAGTTCCCGAAATCTCCACCAGAAAGAATCTGTTTGCCATCAGGCGAGAATGCTATTGCATTAATGTTATTCTGGTGTCCTACAAATCTACGTATGATTTCTCCCTTCTCGATATCAAAAAGCCGCAATTCACTAAACCCATATGTAAGTATCTGTTTGCGATTTGGGGAATAGATGGCTTCTGAATTCCTGTTTGATGCTCCCCTCAAAGTACGGACCGTATCTTCTTTGGCAATGTCCCAGATCTCTAAAAACCCGTCACCTGTTCCCCAGCGAGATATTTTCGTGCCTCCAATAAGCAACTGTTCGCCATTAGAGAAATAGGATGATGTACTGACAAGATGTGGAGTTCTTTCAATTTTTTGGCGATAAGTCTTGTTCCTGAATATTTTGAGATCTTTATAGGCAGAGGTAGTTTCTTCAGACTCAAAAGTATTGTAGGCGGCAAAAGCTAGGTTGAGGGCGGTGGTTGCATCTCCTTCAGCTAGATACTGACGTGCTTTGGCAGCCAAAGAAGCAGCCTTGGCTGCAAGGGCTTGTTTAAGTGCTTCTTGTTTGGCTAATAAGGCTACCTCGGTTTGGTTTTTTGCTTTGTCTCGATCCAGACGTGCCATAGAATCAGAAAGGGCCGCGGCTCGTAGAGCTTTCCGAGCTTTGAATGCTTCAGTTTGGGCCAAGGAATCGGAAAAGTTAGCTGCTTTTTGGGCTTGCCGTGCTTTTTGGGCTTCAATTTTGGCTTTCATGCTTTCATCCTTTGCTTTCTCTTCAGAAAGTAAGGCCTGGTCTGCTTTTTCAAGGGCAATTTTTTCCTGTTCAACGGCATAAGCCTTTTGTTGACGAGCTTCCAAGCCTTGCCAGATTGAAATTCCTAACATCGCTACAAGAATAGTAATCACTCCTGCAACCACAAGGCGTCGTTTCCTTTGTGCAATCAGCAATGATTTCCGGCCTTTATCCAAAAAGGTGCCTTCCTCAGTATTGATATTGACTTGGCCCAGATACGGGTTGATATAATCCAAATCATCTTGAGTCAACTTTGTTCCTCGAAATTGATGGGCTTCATATCGCTGGCGAATATACTTCTCGACCTTACGACGCGTGCGGGCTTCAACCGAGGCTTTTTCGAAGACCTTGAGGGCGATGGTATCATGGGAGAGCTCGTATTGCATGGTTTTTTGAGAGTGGAGGTTTAGGCGTTCTGCGAAGCTGTGAAGTAAAAAGGAAAATAAGAAATAAATTGATGCATGCTATCTGGCTTAGTAGTCTACTTCAATGCCGTATTGTGCGCGTTCTGTTGAATCGAGTATGTAGATGTACTCGGGAAATTTTAGAGAATTATCCCAAAGCAAGAGTTCTCCGCCATCTCCCCCAGTGATGATGCTTTGCCCATCGGGTGTGTAGGCCAAAGCGCTGATATATCGTTCTTTTTGTTGGTAGGTGCGGAACAATTTATTGGTGGCTAAGTCCCATACGCGTAAATCCCGCCCGCCTATAATTGCTTGTTTGCCATCTGGCGAGAAAGAAACATAAAGCAAATTACTAAGGCCATTCTCAATAGATTGGATAGGCGTTTTGCTATCAATATTATAGAGGAAGACTTTGCCATCACCGCCCCAAAGTACTTGCTTGCCGTTGGGAGAGATGGAGACTGTACCATCGTAGCCAGTAGGGCCTTCAAAAGTCATTATTTTCTCGCCGCTTTCTGTATCCCATAAGATTAATTCTTCTCCGCTAGCAAGAATATGTTGCCCATCGGGAGAAAAAGCTAAGGACGAGATATAAGAAGAATGGCCTGCAAAAGTGCGTATGGGTTCTGTGTTTTCTCGATCCCATAGCAGCACTTTCTCGTTCTGTCCGCCTGAAATGGTAGACTTGCCATCAGGTGAAAAAGCGACAGCGTAAACAGGTTTGTCATTGCCCTCGAAGGCACGAATGAGTTTGCCTGTTTCGACATCCCAAAGGAAAACATTGTGCTCATCATCACCAGAAAGCATTTGCTTACCATCATGGGAAAATGCTAGTGCAAAAATTTCTCCTAATTGTTTATCTTGATAAGATCTAATAATTTTCTGATTTGCTAGATCCCAGAGGAAGATATTTCTTTTTTCATCTCCTGTGAGCAGGTATTTTCCGTCGGGCGAAATGGCTACTGCCCTAACTTCATCCTCATGCCCTAAAAATGGGGTATTATTCGAATTGGGGTCGATATTCCAATATAAGATTAGACTATCTTTCGCGGCAGAGTAAATATGCTGATTGTCTGGTGCAAAACTCACCGAAACTATGTCTTTACTATGTCCACGGTAGGTTTGGAGTATTTCCCCCTCTTTTAGATCCCACAGAATGACCTTATTATCTCTTCCTCCTGAGATGGCTAGCTTAGCATCTGAGGAAAAGGCTACTGAATATACAGTTTCGCTATGGCCTTCAAGCGTATGCATAAGTCTTCCCGTTTCAAGGTCCCAAAGCAAGACTTTATTATCATAACCAGCTGAGAGGATTTTTTTGCCATCCCAAGAGATCGCGACAGAGTTAACTCTACCTCCATACTTGTAGCTATACTCGCGGATTGGCTGAGTATTCTCGATATCCCAAATAAATAATTCTCCATAGCTTCCACCAGAGATAATTTGTTTTCCATCAGGCGAAAAAGCTACGGTATTCACAAATGAAGAATTACCAACAAAAGACCGAATTTGTTGCCCACTTTCTATATCCCAAAGTAGTACCTCTTTTCTATCGCTTCCAGATAGAATCTGCTTTGCATCTGGGGAAAAGCTGAGTGCGGAAATCTCACTGCTGTGTCCGGTGAAGGTTTGGAGCTGTTTGCCTGCTTCAATGTCCCAAAGAATAATTTTTTGATCCTTACCGCCTGAGATGATTTGTTTACCATCTGGAGAAAAAGCGATTGCACTGATCTTTCCAGTGTGTCCTTCAAAAATGCGTAATATTTCTCCACTTTTTAAGTCCAAAAGTATCTCCTTTCCTTTTTGGCCAGGTTTTCCTGCTTGATCACCAATTATTGCTTGCGTACCATCAGGAGAAATGGCAAATACATTTATATGGATTTCTGTTTTTAACTTCCTTTGGAAGTTTTGATCTTGAAACAGACTGAGATCATGAAAAGCCGAGACGGTTTCTTTGTTTGGATCAGTGTGGTAGGCTGCATAGGCGAGATTGAGTCCACGGGTGGGATTTCCTTCAGCTAGAAGTTGCCTAGCTTTGGCGGCGAGAGAAACTGCTTTGGCGGTAGTGGCTTGTTGGATTGCATCTTGTTCTGCCTTCTCCGCCCGTTCTGTTTCTTCTTCTGCTTTTTCTTTGGCGTTTTCAGCATTTTGCCAGAGGTAGCCAAATACAAGCGCAAGAGTGATGGTGAGTATCCCCAAGAATCCTTTTAAGTAGTTTGCTCTTCTTCTTTTTTCTATTAATGCGCTTCGCCCATCCTCAATAAATTGCGAAACTTCTGCATCGATATTGACCTGCTCTAAATACGGACTAATATAATCTATATCATCTTGAGTCAATTTAGCACCACGAAGTTCATAAGCTTCATGGCGTTCACGGATATACTTCTCTACCTTACGTCGGGTGCGTGCTTCAATTGAGGCTTTTTCGAAGACCTGACGGGCGATGGTATCGTGGGAGAGTTCGTATTGCATGGCTGATTAGGGACTGATGGTTTAGGCTAATCGATCTCTCAAAAAGTTTCGAATACTTTTCTTGGTAAAGAAAGCTTCATTTCCTTTTGCCTTTTCGTCATGGATCTCTTGGGCGAGATGATTGATGTCAGGGTTTGTCATTTGAAAGGCAGTACGAAT
>JBGCFA010000082.1:0-28392 GCA_045106675.1 Bacteroidia bacterium | reverse complement strand
AAAGCGGTCCTCCGGAAATCTGTTTTATAGTACCAAGCTTTATTCGGAGGCGATTTTGTACGTTTATTATGTTTTGATAGGCATCTATGGCTATTGGGTTTGGACCAAAGCAGAGCAGGAAGCCAGCAAACTCCCGATTAGCAACATCAAGTGGCTGAGCATTGGAGGGATCTTGGCATTAGGCTCAGTGTTAAGTTGGGGCTTAGGCTGGATTTTGGACAACTATACCGATGCCGAAAGCGCCTATTTAGATGCTCATACGACAGTATTTAGCTTTATCGCGAGTTATCTCGAAGCCCGTAAGATCTTGAGTGCGTGGCTATTTTGGATCGTCATCAATGGGGTGACGATCTATCTCTATCTCACTAAGGGACTGGACATTTATTCCGGGCTCACCTTGGTGTATTTTGTCGCTTCTTTTGTGGGTTTTTACGTTTGGCGCAGACAGTATCTTAGCCCTGCTGTCAATTAGAGCTTTTCGACCTGCTTAGTATCTTTCCCGGCCTTGCCGAACGCTTGTCACCATGAGGTAGTCTAATTGGTTTTCACGATCCAAAAAAGAGCTTTCGTTTTTTAAAAAATAGTTTTTACCTATCTTAAGTATCACAACCGCCCCTCTTCTATTATTTCTGTAATCAGCTTAACCCATGAAACATTTTTATGCTTCACTACTGACTTTACTATGCCTTGGTAGCAGGTCGATTTATGTATCGGCCCAAATCGTCCCGCCTAATCAACCCGAGCAAGATTGTATCGGTGCTTTGCCAGTTTGCTCTCCGGTATTGTACATTCCTTTTACCTATCAGGGCGAAGGGCTTAATCCAAGTGAAATCAATGGTCAACTCTCCTGCTTAGGAGGGGGCGAAATCAATGATGTCTGGTTTAAGTTTTTTGTTGAAGACACCGGCTTTGTAGACTTCGTCATCACTCCCGTAGATGCAATGGATGATTATGACTGGGCAGTATTCAATCTCAGCAATGCTAGTTGTTCAGACATTGCTATCAATTCTGCTTTGGAAGTTTCCTGCAATTTTTCTGGTTTAATCGGCAAAACAGGCCCGACCAGCACCTTGCTTACTGGAGGCCCGATCAATGTACCAATCCCTGTTTTGGCAGGTGAGACCTATGTACTCAATGTCAGTAAGTGGGGTGTCTCTGGCTCTGGCTTCACTTTAGACTTTAGCAATTCTACCGGGCTAACCTATGATACCACCCTCATCGAAATCAGCTCTGTAAGCAATCTCACTAGCCTCAATGGCTTGCTTGTGATCATGAACGAACCCATCCTCTGTTCGCAGGTGGACAGTGGTGATTTTGAGGTCACAGATCCTAACGGTGCCCTGATTCCCATCTTATCGGCTTCTCCTGTCAGTTGTGACAGTAGTTTTACAGACTCGATAGCCTTGATCCTAGATCCGCAAATCACTCCGGCACAACTGATGACGCTGAGTGCCGCGATCACCGCAAATGTGGTATATCTCTGTAGCCAAGATAGTCTCAATCTCACTCCATTTGCGATGACCAATCTCAATACGCTTATTATGATGCCAAATCTTAGTCCAGGGGCCAATATTTGCCAAGGAGACTCCGTCTTACTATCGACGCCTTTTGCGGGACTCAGTGGTTTTCAAAGCGTCTGGATGCCGGGCAATGTCCAAGCCGATCAATTGATGGTCGCAGCTGATTCAAGTATCAACTATACCGTCAATACTCGCTTTGTAGCCAGTAGCTTAGATGGCCAAGCGGATCTACAACTAAATACCGCCGCCCCTCCCATCTGGAACGTACTCAGCGATACCACCACTTGTGAGCAAACGCTTTTGATTGGTAGCAATGATAGTTCTCTGAGCTACCTATGGTCCAATGGTAGTACCAATCCGAGTATTGTGGTCGATAGCAGCCAAGCAGGCATTTACTCCGTCCTAATCAGTGGGGCCAGCGGTTGTAAGTGTGAGCGATACTTTTGCGGTCAGCTTTGCCAGTCTACCATTAACCCAGGTCAGCTATATCGAAGGCACAAGCCCTCTTGACATCATTTTTAGTAGTAATGCTACCAATACAGATAGCATTAGCTGGGACTTTGGTGATGGCAATAGCGGTTCTGGCTTCGACCCTACACATACTTATCTACAATCCGGCAACTACCAAGTGATCCTCACGGCATATTCGCCTTGTGGCACAAGTCAGGATACAATCGATGTAGAGGCATTTTTGATCAGTATAGGCGATGATTACCTGCCGGGGGTTAAACTATGGTTGAGTCAGCAATCTCTACATTTAGAAATTGCCCAGCTCAAAGCCTCACATTATGAACTAATCCTTTGGGATCTCAATGGCAAACAGATCACTCAAACTAAAAGGGTGGAAACGTTACAAAGCAGTTGGTCGATCGCGAGTTTAGCACAAGGGATGTACCTCGCACAGCTAGTCGATCCTGAGGGCAAAATCGTTTATCTCTCTAAGATCGTTAAGCTTTAAGGCTGCGGCTTAGCCGAACGATAGGAATCCCATGCGCAGGCAGCCAGCGATTTATCTCTTCAAAGCCCCATTTTTGATACAGATTGATCGCTGGCAGATTTACTTGAGCCGTATCTACGATCGCTTCCGTCCAAGCGTTCTGCGCTAGCAGATACTCCATCAACTTACCCGCAAGCCCTTGTCTAAAAAAGGCCGGATCAACCACCAAATTAGATATCTCCAACTGCTCGTCCTCAATACTATATCCAGCTAAAGCAGCCAAGCGTTCGCCGAGGCGTATCCCCACAAAATGAAGGGGACTCGACATAATATCTTCTACTGTTTTTCGCAATGGAGGAAAGTCCTCCACACCTACTAAGGCAGCTTCTATCCGATAAGAACTTTGCCAAACGGCCCATATCTCTTGGGCAATTTCTCTTTGATGATGGGGAAGTAGGGCTAACTGCATATAATCGGGTTACTGAAGGCTATCGAGTGAATATACGCTGATTTGACCTAGTCCAAAAAGCCGTGGCCATCCTGATAACAGGATGGCCACATGAAAACGCCCTAAAAAAAACTCAACTATATTTCGTTCTGCAAAGCAGGGGTGCTTCGAGAGCCTCAGCATCCCCTTAAGAAACTTTAGCATCCCCTTCGAGAGCTTCAGCATCCCCTTCAAGAGCCTTAACATCCCCTTCGAGAAACTCAACTCACCACCAAACTCTCAGGTGAAATAATAAATTCACCTCTAAGACGCCTTATTGACAAATAACTTTCATCTCAATTGCTTTTTTATCCAAATTCGAGTATCAAGCCTCTCCCTATGAAAGTATCCCTCATCCAAGCCGCCCCTGTTTATTATGAGCTTGACGCTAGCTTACAAAAGCTCGAAGGCCTGCTCGCAGAAGCCGCCCGTAATGGTAGCGAGTTGGTCGTATTTGGTGAATCTTGGTTAAGTGGTTACCCAGCATGGTTGGATTATTGTCCGGGGGCTGCACTCTGGGACAATCCCGTCACCAAGGCCATCTATACCCAGATGTACGCCAGTAGTTTGGTATTGGGCGGCCCTGCCGAACGCTCCCTCGCCGCACTTTGTCAGCAATATGGGCTTTGGATGGTGATTGGCGTCAATGAGGCAGTCAATCAAGGGCCCGGTCAAGGTACTTTGTACAATAGCCTCCTTACTTATGGCCCCGACGGGGAACGCCACCAACATCATCGCAAACTGATGCCGACCTATACCGAAAAACTAGTCTATGGACTAGGCGAGGGCGGTGGACTAGCCAGCGTGCAAACGCCAAAAGCAAAAATCGGCAGTTTGATCTGCTGGGAACATTGGATGCCTTTGACGCGGCAGGCCATGCATGATAGTGGCGAGGACATACATATAGCAGTATGGCCGACTGTCCATGATGTGCATCAATTGGCTTCGAGACATTATGCCTTTGAAGGCAAATGCTATGTTTTAGCAGCAGGCTCTTTATTACAAGTCAAAGACCTACCGCAAGGCTTAAAACTCCCAGAAGAATGGCTTGATCAGCCTGAACATTATATATTGCGAGGAGGCAGCGGCATTATTGGACCTGATAGTCAATGGATTACAGAACCAATATTTGAAGAGGAGCGCATCATCACCGCTGAGCTTGATATCAATATGCTCCTCGGAGAACGTATGTATCTTGATGTCAGCGGACATTATCAACGACCGGATGTTTTTGACTTTCGTATGAAGAATCAAAAAAATCCTTAATTTTTGCCAAACGAACCAAATTATGGCGATTTCCTCGCGACCTGCTTCTTTGCATCCCCCTTTCACGATCGACCATCAGGAGGTAATCCGCTCTGAAAATATATATATCGCGCAAAGGCGAGCCTTATATAATCAGCAAGATCCGGAGGACACCCCTGGCCAATTGAACAATCTCTGGGGCATTGCTTTTTCGGGGGGAGGGATACGTTCAGCGACGCTGAGCCTCGGAGTGATCCAAAAACTCATCGTAGAGGACTGTTTCAAGCAGTTTGACTATATGAGTTCTGTCTCGGGTGGCGGTTATATGGCCGCTTGCTTCAATTCATTGATGAACAATGAGACGGATACTTTTTTTATTCCGAAGCGATATCACGCCCCTGGCGAACGCGAAAAAATCCCCGGCCTAACAGCAGACACTTCGCCCTTTGTCCGTTTGATCGAGACCAAAGGAGTAGACAAAGCGTTCTCCGAAGGAGTCAAAAAAGAAGAAGCCCAAAGATCACGCTACATCCCCTCGCAGATGCAAACCCAGCAAAAAGCAGAGGAAAGACGTAGCCAGAATGAGGAGATCGTACTTGACTATAAGACGCCGGAAGAGACACGTATGGATGTACGGCACCAAATCCATCACCTACGGACCCATGGTGAATATTTGACGCCTGACCGTGGCCTACTCAGTGTTGATATTCAAAAAGTAGTCGGTACTGTTTTGGCAGGGATTGTCCATAACTTCTTTTTGTTCTTCCTCTTTTTGACGGCGGTTGTGGCCTTGCACTTTTTATTTTTTGGCTGGCTGTCAGACGGTGATTTCTTTGTCAAACTGATCGGCAAAGCCAAAGAGGGGGGCAGTTTTATGGAGGAGGGCTATATGCACTACTTCCAAAAAATACCCACTAGTATCGGTGCTTACCCTACTCTAGCGGCGAGTATTAGTGGTTTGGGATTATTGTTGAGTGTAGTCTTTGTGTGGTTATCACGTAACTCAGCTCGTAAATTTAAGATTTGGGACCTACCAGAAAATATCTTGGATATAATCGGCAAGATACCTGCAGGCCATGATCATGAGGATTATTTTGAACGCAAATTTGTAGCGCGTTTTGGCACTTGGAATATTCTCGGAGGCTTCTTAGTAGCCGTGGCAGTATGGGGCATAGGCCGTAATCAAGGCTATTTTAAAGCAGAAGATTATTGGATGTTTTTTGGTTTGCCTGCATTATACTCGATCGGTGTCTTTTTAGGGATTTACTTCATTCTGGCCTTTGTCAGTCAACAACCGCAACAAATACGTTATTCGAGGTCTTTGCATGGAGCCTTGCGAGGCAGTGCTTTTTATGGATTGGTAGTAAGCTTAGCTACTCCATTGGTATTGTTGTTTTTGTTTTCGATCAGTCTCTATTGGAAAGGTACCGTAAGCCAAGCAGAAAGTAATTCGAGCACCTTGATTTCAACGATCTCTTCGATCGCCTCGGTAGTAGCGGGTTATTTCACTTTGAATCAGCAAGGAGACGATAGCAGCAGTATGATCACCCGTATCCTAAACAAGGTTAAGGGGCCTTTGCTGAGTATCTTGGTGCTGTTGTTTGTAGGACTAGCGACTTACTCCATCATCAGGATCTTGAGTAATAAACTAGTACCAGACTTTCCTATTTGGGGTTTGGGGGTTGCGACAGTACTCTTTGTCTTGACGGGTCTTTATGTCAATTCCAACAAATTGTCTTTGCATTATTTTTATCGGGATCGTTTGTCGGAGGCATATTTACGCACAGATGCGCGTGTAAGCCGCAAGGGGCAAAACCGACAAGGTATGCCGCTTATCAATCTACGTAATGATGAAGATTTGGCTTTGCAGGATTTGGGTTGGCAAAAACTCAAAGGTGAAGCACTAGCTGATGCAAGAGCCAACGCTCAAAAGGGAATTCTTAATCCAACTTTACGCTATGATGGCGACAAAGAAGAAACGATCTGGGCTCCCAATCCACGCGTGCCTTATCATCTCATCGTTACTGCTTTGAATCTACAGGGCACAGACGAATTGGTCCGCAAGGATCTCAAATCTGATCATTTTATTTTTTCGCGTAATTATATCGGTTCGCATAGCACTGGCTATGTCAGGACAGATCGTTACCGTAAGGGCCGTACCAAATTGGCGAGAGCGATGACGATTTCCGCAGCAGCAGTCAGTTCGGGTATGGGCTTTAGTAGTTTCTTTGCGCAGTCCTTTATCACCACCCTGCTCAACCTAAGACTTGGTTACTGGGTAGAAAACCCCTGGTTTTATCGCCAAAATTGTAATGAGCGATGGGTGGATTCATCAAGCAAAAGGATGATGCTCAAATTAAAAGGTTGGGAAGATGTAAAAGATCCCGAATCCAATGAAGAGGGCAAGTATTGCTTGCGCTATAATCCGAAGAAGCGCCTTACCTTCTGGCCTTCTTACCTCCTCAAAGAAATGCTAGGCTTGACTACTGCCAATCAAAGATTGGTCAATGTATCTGATGGAGGACATACGGGAGATAACCTAGGTTTGCTACCGCTCTTGAGACGTCGCTGTAAAGTGATAGTAGTTTGCGACTTTGAAGAGGATCGTAAATTTGGTTTTGCTTCCTTCAACCATCTCGTTCGCATGGCGAATATTGAAGAAAACATCGAAATAGATATCAACCTCCAAAGCTTAGAACCGAAATCACAAAAGAATAGCAATCTGCAAAGCTCGGCAAATAGCGTGGCTATTGGGACGATAAACTATCCTGATAACCAAAAGGGAAAGCTTGTCTACCTCAAATCCTCTATCAATCAAAATAAACTCCCCGTCAACGTTTATAATTATCGAAAGCTCCACTCAGACTTTCCTCATGAAAGTACTGCGGACCAATATTTTGACGACGCACAGTTTGAGGCTTATCGCTCTCTAGGTTTTCATATGGGACAAGAGGCAGTAGAGGTGCTCCAGCAGAGAATTGGCAAAGTACAGAATTAAGCTAGTCGAGTTGTATTTAATACCTTTTTACGTAATAATCATCATGTAATAAGTACACTCGCAAAAACATTTAAAAACCCAGACAAGCGGCCTATTAACACCTAATAGGCCGCTTTTTATTTATCCCATCTATAAATCCAGAGGTAAGAATTTGTCATCATGCTATATAATCATGTCTAGCCCTATAAAAAATGGGACGTTATATATGTGCGATTATTCAGTTCTGTTTCAGGGAGATTTTTAGCTATTTCGTTTCAGAAACTATACATAATTATAATTAAACATCCACCTGAAGGAAATCTACAGATCTCTTGAAGCAAAAAATGCCTTATGAGCAAAAATCAGAATCGTCTAATCAATACCCAGCGAACTAGTGTCATAAATAAGTTATTGAAGGGTATTGGAGGTGCTTTACTATTGAGCATGTTGATATTTGGCGCACTCAGTGTTCAGAATGAAGAGACGCTTGAGGCATCAAACGCGAAAACAGAAACATTGGCTAGTGAAAGCCTCGCCGAAAAGAGTAGCACACAAGCTCAACAAGAATCGTTTTCTGAATTAGCAATGACTGAAACAGAGTCAGTGGAATCTACCGAATCGGTTGAAGAAGTTGAAGCCGTCGAATCAGCTGCTAGCACTAGTAGTGCAACCAGTTCTCAAGCTCAAACGAGTACCAAAGCTAAAGCAAGAGTTGCCTCTGTTAAAGGTACTGCAGGCATTGCTTCTACTGCTTCTGCGGTGAAATTTATGGCCGTAGAGTCTAGTCTCAACGCCACGGGTACTGCTGGTCTAGTAAAATGGTCCACTGCGATGGAACAGAATAGCAAATTCTTTGAGATCGAGCGTTCCCTAGATGGAGATAATTTTGAAAGCTTAGGCAAAATCAACGCTCAAGGTAAAGGTGCTCATTCTCAGCGCAACGACTACAGCTTTGAAGATGAGTCTTTAGGAATGACTCAGATGCCACGTGTTTTTTATCGTGTCAAGCAGATCGGTCTAGATGGAAAATCTGTAACTACAGATATGGTCGAGCATGATCTAAATCTTGACTTGGGACTATATGCAGCAATCTTAAAAGGAGAAAGCAGCAACAAAAAAATCAAAATTCGCTATGCAGGCGACCAAGAAGGAGCAATGGTTCTACGGATCTTCAAGCCTTCAGGTGAAGTGTTGATCGAGCAGACTTTGAAGTCTGACTTTAAGCCTCAGATGGTTTCTGTAGAGACTGCAGGCTGGGAAGCAGGTCCTTACTTCCTTCAACTCGTCAATGATAATACAACTGTCATGGAGCAGTTTAGCTTATAGATTGACCAATCTCACACAAATTGATCCGCTAAGTTTTGGCTTAGTGGATTTTTTTGTGCCCAAAATCTAGGAGTCTGTCAGCTAAGTAGGCAGTATAAAGTACAGAGATCGCTAAAAACTGATAGTCAATACCTTTTTGTACGATATACTTTATACTCAATACTGTCCTACTCCTTAACTTTAGCGATGCTTCAGATTCATCGGACACAGCTTAAATTTGAAAGAGAAAAGTTACGAAAGCCCTTTGGCTTCAAAGGCGGGGCTATCAGTGAGATTTGGCAAACGGTAGTGAGGCTAGAAAGTCCCCGACAAAGACGGGCTTTGGGCCTTGGTGTCCAGAGCGTTTTATGGTCAGACGCAGAGGTATTTGCGGCACATACTGAAGCCGATGGCAATGCCCTGATGCTGGACATGACTCGATATGCCCTCACACTGATTCAAGGCAAAACCTATGCAAATCCTTTGCAGATGTTGGATAAGTTACTCCCTCTAGTTTGGGACTATGGCAAATCGATCACCCAACAGCCAAACTTACGCAAGACTTTCGCTCTCAATGCATTAGTACCCATTGACAATGCCGCCTGGTTGCTTTATGCTCAAGAAAACCAGTTTGCAAGCTTTGACGAAATGTTGCCGGAGGCATATCGCCCCATTTTAGCCCATAGACTCTCTAAAGTGGCCAGTATCCCAGCACTTAGTTATGGGACGTCGATGGAGACTATCAAGCAATTGGTAGAATCGGGCTACTTTATCCTCAAAATCAAAATTGGTGCGCCCGGCACTCCTAGCGAGATGTTGGCGCAAGACAAAGCCTTCCTCAAAGCGATACATGAGACCATCGGCTCTCATGAAACTCCCCATACTACAGACGGTAAAATCCCTTATTATTTTGATGCCAATGGGCGCTATGAGTCTGTCGAGCAACTGCATCGTTTTTTGGACTATGCAGATTCGATTGGGGCCTTAGGCCAGATTGCCGTTTTGGAGGAGCCCTTTGGGGAACGCTACCACGCATCCGTCCAATCGATCACAGCCAGAGGGCCGAGAGTCGCCGCCGACGAAAGTGCGCATACTGATATTGAAGCTCAAATACGTATCGACCAAGGCTACAATTGTATCGCCCTCAAAGCCGTCGCCAAAACCATGAGTATGAGCCTTCGCATCGCGAAACTTGCAGCAGAACAATCAATCCCCTGCTTTTGTGCAGACCTCACAGTCAATCCCATCCTCATCGAATGGAACAAAAACTTTGCGGCACGATTAGCGCCTTTTCCAGAATTAGCCTTCGGTCTACTCGAAAACAATGGCTGGCAAAACTATCAAGATTGGGAGCGACTACAGACTTATCATCCTGATCCCAATGCCCCTTGGACGCAAGCAAAGCAAGGTGTTTTTGAAACAGATGAACACTTTTTTCAGACTAGTGGGGGGATCATGCGAGAAAGCGAGCATTATGCGGGATTGATGTCATAAGGCTCTCAATTGGGAACCTATTTATCTTTCGTAAGAGCTAAATAAAGGAAGGTAACAACAAATCCTCATGTCATGTTGGAGCATGCCGAAACTTCTTGCGATCTAGCGTTCTGCGAAGCAGGAAGAAAGTGAATATCCAAACCCAATGTAAAATGTCGAAGTAGCCTTGTTAGTTCATAATCCACATTGGACACTCGATATTTCCTAGCGTTCTGCGAAGCAAGAAAGCAAAATGCTATCTTTACCTAGCTATCCGTGTCATCACCTTTGAGAGGACCCTAAATCAGATTGATCTCTATGGTTATTCGCTTCATTTTCTGCCTAAGTTTCGTTTTATGCTCCGCAGAACTCGCCGCTCAAGCTTTTAGCTGGCAGGTACAAACGCGAGCGGATATGCCCGAAGCCGTAGCCAATAATGCAGTCGCGGGTGCAACTGTCAACGGAGAGTCCTATGCTTACAGCTTTGCGGGCATAGATAGCAATCGCAATTATACAGGAATTCACCTCAAAGCATGGCGTTATCGACTAGGGACCGACTCTTGGGAATCCATCGCCTCGCTACCCGATACGCTCGGCAAAGTCGCCGCAGCCGCCTCCACCGTTGACAATAAGATCTATATCATCGGCGGCTATCATGTGTTTGCCAATGGCAGCGAGCTATCTTCCGACCGAGTCCATATCTACGATCCAGAAAGCAATCAATATCTCCCCGATGGAGCGGCTGTACCGATAGCTATCGACGATCAGGCCCAAGCGGTTTGGCGAGACAGCTTGATCTATGTGATCAGTGGTTGGAGTAATACTACCAACGTGCCCAATGTCCAGATTTATGATCCGAGTCTCGATCAATGGTCTGTAGGTACATCAGTACCAGACAATGGCGATTTCAAAGTATTTGGGGGTTCTGGGGTCATCATTGGCGATACGATATACTATGTTGGTGGCGCACGGATAGGTCCAGATTTCCCATTGGAAAACGTCTTTAGGATAGGCATCATCAATCCTCAGCAACCTACGCAGATTACGTGGTCCAGTTTTGATCACCCTTTAGCCTTGACTTATCGTACCGCCGCTTTTGCGCATCAAGGCAGTGTGATCTGGGCCGGAGGAGCAGGCGTATCCTACAATTACAACGGCTTTGGCTACAATGGTTCTGGCCCAGTAGTCCCTTACGATCGTATGGTCAATTACTATGTTCCTTCTCAAAGTATTTTTGAACTAAGTGATACGATTCCTCCCATCATGGACATTCGTGGGGTAGCCCAACTCAATGACGATCAATTTATGATTCTCGGAGGTATGGCCGCTGGACCAAATGTTAGTCAACAGGTCCTACTACTCTCCAGCAATAATCCCAGCACCCATATCAGAGACGAGATCGAATTCCCTTTTACGATTAGACAAGAACATAAGCATCTCTATATCGATGTACCGCTTGGCAATGATTACCAAATTCAAATCCTCACCCTTAATGGCCAAATCGTCCGTAGGAAAAAAGCCACACAGGGCGAGCAACATATTGCCTTAGCAGGTTTTGCGAGTGGAACTTATTTTTTAAGAATCGTCGACGGCGGCAGAATGTATTCCCAAATTATTGTTTTGCCATAAGTAGCCTGCGGTTTGCAAACCGCAGCTACAATCCATATTGCAAACGCAGCTACAATTATTTTTGCAAAGCGCATCCGACTTTTAGTATAATTGCTCATGGCTCGAAAAAAAGCGGTTCCCTCCCCCACTCCATTGCTGCAAAAAAACGCAGATACTTTAAGTAGAGCCCAAGCCCTCTTGATCGCGGGCATTTTAGCCCTCATCGCGGGCTTGCTATACGCACCAAGCAGCAAATTTGAATATGCCTTCGATGACGACGTCTACACTCAGCTCAATAAAGTTTCCAGTGAGGGGCTGGGGAGAGTGGGTGATATCTTTGGCAAAGGCACGGTTTATGGCTTCAGCGGCGAAAATTTCGGCACCTATCGCCCCATCACTTTATTGAGCTTTGCTTTAGAAAAATCACCAGATCAAGTTTTCGATCCAGGCCGCAGTCATCGGGTCAATATCTTTTTATATGCGCTTTGCGCTTTCGTCCTATTTGCCACCTTGCTGCAACTATTGCCGCAAAAACCTTGGATGATTAGCTTTTTGATTACCCTGCTATTTGTGGTTCATCCAGTGCATACTGAAGTCGTAGCCAATGTCAAAAGTCGAGAAGAAATATTGGCTTTGCTCTTTGGACTAGCAAGTATTTGGCTTTTGCTAGGCGCTACGGGCAAACGACAATGGCTATGCTTAGTGGGTTCAGCCGCAGCTTATACACTAGCCCTCCTCTCCAAAGAAAGCACTTTCCCTTGGGTCTTGGTTTTTCCTTTGGTGATTTGGCTTTTCACTGAGCGAAGTCTCAAAAGCCTCTTGCTTCAAAGCTCCATTTTCGTGGCCTTAGGATTGTTTTTCTACTATTTGAGGCTTTTTATTTTCGATCCTATCCCAGCAGGCTCAGGCGTCAGCGATACCTTTATCAACAATTTTGTGATGGCGGGAGACACCTTCGGTGAACGCTTGGCCACGATGATTAGCGTATGGGGGCACTATCTCGGTTTATTGTTTTATCCGCATACACTACGGCCAGATTACTCCTTTTCGCAAATCCCTATTACCAATTGGAGCAATCCACTCGTTTATCTGGTTTTGGTGGCCTATACTGCCATCGGGCTAGGGGCTATATGGCTAGTCGCCAAACGTCAAAAACTAGGCTTTGGACTAGGGTTTTTCTTACTCACTTTGAGTACTGCTGCGATTACACCTTTACTGTTTCGCAATGTTTCCGCCCTTGCCGAACGCTTCCTCTTTACGCCCTCACTTGGCTTTTGCTTTGCCTTGGTTTTGGGAGGCTACGCCCTGTGGCAAAGCGTTCGTCCGCAGGCGAAACCCTGGCTTTACTACGGTCTTATCGGCCTCATCTGTCTGGCTGGCATCATCAAAAGCAGTCAACAAATCCCTGTCTGGCAAAACAATCAAACAGTATTTACTCATTCAGCTCAGGTCTCTCCTAATAGTTTTCGGGCGCATCTCAATCTGGCTGAGGTAGTGCGCACTCAAGCCGAGAAAACGCCCCCCCAAAACGCTCAGAGAAAAGGCATTTTTCAGCGTTCCATAGCTTCGTATGAACGCTCACTTGCGATCTACGCTGGCGAGGGCAATACTTGGTACAATGTCGGTGTTTGTTACCAGGCTATCGGCCAGACCAATAAAGCTATTAATGCCTTCAACCAAGCACTGAGTCTAGGAAAACAAAAAGGAGCCTCTGCTAATAATCTCGGCGTAATTTATTTCCAGTCAGCTGATTATGTTCGGGCCAGTAACTATTTCAGACAGGCTAGCGAAGCAGAGCCCAACAATCCGGATCATCTCGTGAACTTAGGTTCGACCTACGAAAACAGTGGCGACCTTAGTAGCGCTTTGACGGCTTATCGTAAGGCGCTGCAACTACAACCCAATCACCAACGAGCTCAGCAAGGTATCGCTCGGATTCAATGATTTTTTGAAGCTCATGCAACCATTTCAGGATTAATCACCTCTAGCTCATGTTCGGTCTCGACAGCCGGACTTGCCACTAAAGTATAGAAAACCATTAATCCATTCTCGATGAAAACCACTATCTGGATCTTCTGCGCTCTGCTGTTTGTACCCTTCGTGCTCCAAGCACAATCTCCCGCCGTAACCAACTTTTTTGACCGCTATGAAGGCATCGAAGCCTACAATAGTATCAATTTTGGAGGTAGCCTACTCGGTATGATCAGCAAAGATGATAACGACAGCAATATCAAACTCAAATCACTCAAACTCATTAACGCACCTTATAATGAAGGGCCTATCAACGGTACTGCCATTAATCGCTTCATCACAAGCTTAGAGAACGGCCGCTTTGAAGAACTCGATGTAGAAAATACCGGTAGCGGTAGTATCCAATTTTTCATGGACGAGCAGGGCGGGATGATCAAGGAACTCGTGATGGTCCTGCAAAGTGAAACGGGCTATACCGTGATGAGTCTTCGTGGTCTCATCCCTCTCGATGAACTAGAAAAGCTCGATGCTGAGGTAGACATCGATGGCTTAGAGCATTTGGAGGGACCTTATTAAGGATAGAAACCTTAACACTCTCTGCTTCCGAGACGCTTTCAAACAAGCACAAACGAGGAAAAATTTCAGATTACAAAAATCTGAAATTTTTCCTTTTTGGTTTTGAAGGTGCGGAGCTTCGAATTTGGATAATTAGAAGGCTTATCTCCACTGCTAAAAGGCGTCACAGAGGCAGAACATTTTTTGATTAGCTTTGAGTATGAAAATCATCAAGCTAATCGCCCTCATACTGATGGCCTTATTTATGATCTACGGTGGGGTAAATCATTTTCTCAATCCTGCTTTTTATGATGCCTTTATGCCAGATTTTTTTCCAAAACTCTTGGCAAATTATGCTTCTGGGGCTGTCGAAATCCTCTTAGGAGTTGGGCTTTTCATTCCCAAATTCCGTTCTCAGGCCGCTTGGGGGATTTTGATCTTAATGTTGATCTTTTTGCCGCTTCATGTTTGGGACCTTTTCAGGGAACAGCCTGCGATCGGTAGCCAACAAGCCGCCATGATACGGGTTCCTGTGCAGTTTCTTTTTATTGGATGGGCCTATTGGCTCACGCGTTCTCCGAAGGAGGAATAGGAATTGTTGCTGACTTGAATCTTTGACTGAATCAAGCGTTCTGCGAAGCAAGAAGTAAAAAAGGCGTAGGAAAAACCCACGCCTTATATCTTTTTGACATTATTGTTTACCAGTCTTTGACATTGATTTCTTCGACGCCATCTCCGCCAGAAGATTCCTCATTGCCAATATTGTCGATTTTATCGTCGAGTGTTTCCTCAAAGTCTCCATGATACTGATAGTCCCCAAAGGCGAGAATTGGAAAGAATACAATTGGCAATAAAATCAAGCCAACGACAAAGCCATCCCCTGTTTTGAATTTTTTTGCAAGATCCACCATCGCCAAGATGTAGAGGATATACAATCCAAAAGAGACAAAGAAATTAACGATGGGGATAATCATCCCTAAAAATGCTAAGGACCACCATCCAGGTTTTCCGGAAATCTCAAAAAGTGTCCAATAATTATAGAAGGGAATAATGGCTTTCCAGCCTTCTTCTCCTGCTTTTTCAAAGATTACCCACCAGGAGTAAAAAATTAGACCAATTATGACAAGGATAAATCCAACGCTAACTAATCCAATAATCCCAAATGCGACGTCATTTTCCATAGCTAAATTTCGTTTTAGTGATAATGGTTTATGCTTAGTGATTTAAGGTCCTCAAAAAGTAACTATTGCATTAATTTTTGCCTTTTTTAGACCAAAATCATTTTACCGAATGTTTTCCAATTCGACAAATCGAATGCTTAAACGTCTACTGTTTAAGCGTTAAGCCTTTAGATTTATCACATTGGCATAGATAATCTTTCATTAGGTAGATTTTCTATTAACAAACTTTCCCTTCTGACGTTTGACTTAATGTCAAATACACTACTCGCATTGGGAATCAATCTTTAATTTTGCTGCTAACAACTTATGCCCCATGCATTATACTCGTTTACTCTTTTTTATTGTTCTTAGTCTTTTTAGTACCGGTCTTTTAGCTCAATCATATACCATAAGTGGATATGTGCGGGTCGGAGAATCTGGAGAATCCTTGATTGCTGCTACCGTAGCGGCACCAGGTTTAAAAAAAGGCACCTATACCAACGAATACGGCTTTTATTCTCTGACTTTGCCTGCAGGCACTGATAGTGTAAAGATCGTCTATTCTTATGCAGGTTATGATCGTGTCAATAAAACGCTCTTGTTGACGGAAGATATCGTGATCAACGTAGAGCTCTTTACTGCGAGCCTCGATGCAGTCGAAATCGTAGCCAACTCATATTCGGAACAGATCAAATCTACCGAGATGAGTATTGAACGGATCAGCGTCTTGGAAGCCAAGAAAATCCCGGCATTGTTCGGCGAAGTCGACATCATCAAGACGCTACAGCTTAAGCCGGGTATTAGCTCCGGTAGCGAAGGGACCTCTGGTATTTTTGTCCGCGGTGGCGGAACGGATCAGAACCTCGTCTTGCTAGATGGTACGACGCTTTACAATCCCTCGCATCTATTTGGCTTTTTTAGCACCTTCAATCCAGATGCCGTAAAAGACGTAAAACTCTACAAAGGTGGTTTTCCAGGTCAATATGGAGGCCGACTGTCCTCTGTGATTGATGTCAGGATGAATGAAGGAAACCGAAAGAAGTTTTCGGGCAGTGGTGGTGTAGGCTTGATTTCCTCTCGCCTTACCTTAGAAGGTCCATTAGTGAAAGATAAAGGTTCATTTATGGTTGCCGGTCGTCGCACCTATGTCGATATCTTTACGCGCTTGCTTAATGATGTGCAAGAAGACAATCCTGACTGGAATCAAATTCCGGACTATTTTTTTTATGACTTCAACGCCAAGGCAAACTATAATATCAGCGATAAAGATCAGATCTTTTTGAGTGGATATATCGGTAGAGATATCTTTGGTTTTAGCGATGACAACTTCAACTTTGACTTTCGCTGGGGCAATGCCAACGCCACCTTACGTTGGAATCACCTTTTTACACCAAAACTTTTTCTCAATACCTCAGCTAGCTTTTCGGACTATGAGTATGTCATCAGCAATAAATTTGACATCTTCTCATTCGAACTAGGCTCCAAGATCACTGATGGTAGTATCAAAAGTGAATTCACTTGGCTACCCAATAATAAGCATACCGTTCGTTTTGGCGCCAGTACCATTTTTCACAACTTCACCGTAGGCCGCCTCAATGCCGGTGCTTCTGATAGTACCTTTAGTTTTGGTGCCGGAGAAAAGTATCGTGCCCAAGAATTTGGGGTCTATGTAGGAGACGATTGGGAAGTGTCTACTCTACTTAAAGTAAATGTCGGTTTACGTGCTTCTGGCTTTTTGCATGAGGATGGCACCTTTTATGCCAATCTCGAACCGAGAGCTTCGGCTCGTTTATTACTCGGCGAGAACGTTTCGATCAAAGCGAGCTATGCCCGCATGGTCCAATACCTTCACCTCGTAGCCAATAGCGGCAATACGCTCCCGACTGACGTTTGGTATCCTTCCAATGCGCGTGTCAGTCCTCAAGGCTCGGATCAGATTGCCTTAGGGGTGACGTTCTCCTTAGGAGATATGTTCTTAGTCTCTAATGAAGTTTACTACAAATGGCTCCAAAACGCCATCGACTTCAAAAATGGCGCAAATCTCTTTGTCAATACCGACCTTGATTCTGAATTTGTCTTTGGTAGAGGTTGGGCTTATGGCAATGAATTTTATATCGAAAAGAAAAAAGGCAAACTCACAGGTTGGGTCGGCTATACTTACTCTTGGTCTTGGCGACAGTTTGACGGAGTCGATACTCAAGGAGAGGTTGTTGTCGATAATGTCCTCAATGATGGTAAGCAATTTCACCCACGCAATGACCGTCGTCATGATGTCAGCGTGGTAGCGATGTACGAAATCAACAAACGCTTTACGCTCAGTGCCTCTTGGGAATATCGCTCTGGCGATGCCATCACCTTGGCTTACGGTCGCTTTTATCTATTTGGCCCAGATGTCATCACGATCCCTCAGACCGTACCGGACTATACTGAACGTAATGGTTTCCGTATGCCAGCTTATCACCGGATGGACGTAGGCTTGGTGATCAACTTTTTCCCGAAGTGGGGAAATTCAGACTTAACGATCAGTGCATATAATGCCTACAATCGTCGTAATCCTTATTTCATCTACCCAGAGGAGGTTACCAATGACGATGGCGTTACCACAGGTTTTCAAGCCCAGCAGGTCGCCCTATTTCCCGTCATTCCTTCTATTACTTACAATTTCAAGTTTTAATGAAAACTTTCCGTATATATTTCTTACCGCTTTTGGCGAGTCTAATGGTACTTAGTGCCTGCGACCTGCAAAAACAAGTAGAACTAGATTTACCCGAATATGAACCGCTACTTGTAGCCGAGAGCTACCTACAGCCGGGCAATCCTTATATCGTCACTTTGCTAGAGAGCTCAGATTTCTATGGCGATATCCAAATACAATTTGTACGAGATGCTGAGGTGGTAATCAGCCACAATGGTATCAATGACACCTTGGTACCTTTTGAGATCCCTTTGGATTTTGCTTTACCGCCGGGCTTTGCAGATTCTACCCTACTCCAACAACTTGCTCCGATATTAGGCGAAGGAGCTTATCTCTATACAAGTATCCAAAGCGTACCCCCAGATTACGATAGTGAATTCACCTTGAGCGTCAAAGCACTCGACGGTCGTAGTCTCAGCGCTAAAACCTTTATCCCCGCTCCAGTGGAAGTGGACAGTATTATCATCCGATATGACGAAGATTCGGTAGCCTTGATGCTGACTCAGTTTCAAGATGATCCGAGTCAAGCCAATTATTATCGTCGAGTGCTCGAACGCCGAGTGGTAGATACGATCATATCGGAAACTGGAGATACGACTTATAACTATCGTTCTCGAACAGAGCAAGACTTCTTTACCAATGATGAAATCAATAATGGCGAAGTGATCACTTTTGGGACGCTCTTTGAGTTTAGCCGAGGTGATAGTCTGATCAATACCATCTATCACGTAACAGAAGACTATTCTCGTTTCGTAGAGACGAGAGATGCCGCC
Organism: Bacteroidia bacterium; assembly: GCA_045106675.1. Lineage (GTDB taxonomy): Bacteria > Bacteroidota > Bacteroidia > J057 > J057 > JBCAWW01. Next base: position 9,686 of record JBGCFA010000082.1, on the reverse strand, counting down.
ATTATTGCGAGTTTCAGTCCATTTGCTCCTCCTACGGTAGTTTATAGCAATATAGAAGGAGGCTTAGGTATTTTTACAGGCTTTACCTTTACTCAAAAGCTTACTATTATAGACTAAAGAGTAATCTAGCTTATAGTCTTCAAATTCGACTTATTTGAACCCCACCAGCACGATTTAGAGATCGTAGTGGTGGGGCTTTTTTCTGAATGGTGATATTTGAACCATCAGCCGGAATAATCTCCGAACGTTTGGCAGGAAACTTTCAACAATCTGCCCTATCTTTGATATATCTTACATGGAGGAGATAGATTGATTACTACACAGATCAATTCACTATCAGTCATGTAAGCTTCTGAAAGCGATTTTTTATTTGGGGTTTTCGAATTATTGTTACACTTTCTGGACAATTCACACTTCATCCTTTCAGAGGCAAAGTTTGGGAGAATCAATTTTACGCAAGATGACAAAGTTTTACGCTAGGCTACTTACTGTATTTACGGTCGCAATCCTTTTATCCATAGGAGATGCTTCGGCTCAAGTCTCCTTCAATATTAGGGGAGTGCCCGGTACTTCGGATTACCTTGTTTCGATGACTCCTACGGTATCCTACTCTGGCCCTCCGGCCTTCACTCCCTCTCTTCAGATCACCATTAGAGTACCACATGGTACTAATGCGGCAGACCTGTTCAATGCTACCAATATTTTAGACCAGACGGGTAATGGGATTTCGTGGATTTTCCAAGTAACACGTGAGCCTGTTTTGCAGGAGACTCCACCAATATTGTCAGAATTTGATTATTTCTATTTTACCTTTTCCAATTCGGCCCCAGAGCTTCCCTATGTAGCAAATACTGAAACGGTACTATTTAGATTCACCAATTCTGGTGCTTGTATTACCGATGAAGCCAACAATCTGGATGTTTCGATTATGGACAATCTTACTGACCCCTTTAAATCTCCTAATCTCCTCAATATCGGAACCAACAATACGATTTCTACCTTAGGTTCAAATGGCGCTGAGCTTTTTGAAGGAGATTATCTAGATGGAAACCGAGATTGTTCCATTGATTTCAATTTTCCCGTAGAATGGCTTGCCTTCAACGCCACCCCAGTAGGGAGCGTGGTCGATATCGAGTGGGCTACTGCCAATGAAGAAAATAATAAGTTTTTCAGTGTCGAGCGCTCTGTCGATGGAAGGCTATTTCAGGAGATCGTGCGCGTTCCCGGTCAGGGCAATAGCAATGAAGTCAGCACTTATAAAGAAGTCGATACTGATCCGATTCCCGGATACTCTTACTATCGCTTACGACAGGTCGATTTTGATGCTGGATTTTCCTACTCTGAGATCGTAGAGGTCTTTTTTGATCCCGACGCTGTCGAACTCGGCATTCAGGTATATCCCAACCCTAGTACACAGTCAGAAGGTTTTACTTTAGAGTTTGACTCTCCTGAAGAGCAATATCTTTTCCTCGAATTGTATTCTACCAGCGGACAAATCGTCTACAAAAAATTAGTAGAAGCCAAGCGAGGTCGCAATGAACAGACGATCCCCGCCAATGGATTGACTACTGGCGTATATCACCTTCGCCTTTACAATGATCAGCAAGCTGAAAGCACTCAAGTGATCATCAAATAAGTTAGAGAATTTTACGATTATATATGGCTCCGTCTTATGACGGGGCCATTTTTGTGAGATATAGCCAATAAATTTATCATTTATGCTTATCGATAGGAGGATTGCTAAAAAAAATGGAAATTAGTGCTTATGAGATTTCGATCTACATTTTGGAGCTTGCTTTTACTTTTGGGCTCATCTTCTTATGTATGGGCCCATGGTCCCGTCCATGAATTGATCATCGAAGTCAGCACTCAGATCAAAGCTGATCCTCAGAACGCTCGGCTTTATCTCCAAAGAGGGGAGTATTATCGCTTAGACAAGGATTTTGACGCCTCCTACTCAGACCTGCTATTCGCAGAACGCTTAGACTCCACGCTAGCTCTCGATGTCGCATTTCAAATGGCACAATTATTTTCAGAGCAAAGCTTCCCCCAAAGCGGCTTGCTGTACATCAATACCGTATTGACACACAATCCCACTCATGTCAAAGCCCTGATTACACGAGCAGGTATCTATAAACAATTGGGACAAGACTCACTTTCGGTGCTTGATTTTTCACAAGCATTAGCTTATGCCAAAGAACCTAGACCCCACCACTTCTTAGAAATCGCGCAAGCGACACTGAGAACAGATTCGACAGACTTCGACGGAGCCCGTCATTGGCTCGAACAAGGTGAAGAAGCCCTCGGCTTCAATATAGTTTTGCGTTCCTATGCAATAGAGATAGACCGACAAGCCAAAGCATGGGATGCCGCCATCGCCAAAATAGATGATATCATCTCACGTTTGCCTCGGCATGAAAAATGGTTACTCCATAAAGCAGAGTTACTTGAAGAGGCTGGACGCATAGCATCCGCCATTACTCACTATCAAGCTACGCTCGACGCGATAGAAAAGCTCCCTCGACGGATGAAAGCCACACGAGCCGTCAGCGAATGGCAAGCCACTGCCCTAGTCCGTCTCCAAGCATTGCAAAACGGCTAATGGAAGCACCGCAACGCAAAATCATCCACGTTGATATGGACGCATTTTATGCCTCCGTAGAGCAAAGGGACAATCCTGAGCTACGTGGCAAACCAGTTGCGGTAGGAGGTTCTCAGCATAGAGGAGTGGTAGCGGCAGCAAGCTATGAAGCGAGGAGATATGGCGTTCGCTCAGCGATGCCCTCTATCACCGCCGCTCGACAATGTCCTGACCTGATCTTTGTGAAAGCTCGCTTCGATGCCTATCGGATCGTGTCCCATCAGATACGGGCTATCTTTTATCGTTATACCGACCTTGTCGAACCCTTGTCCTTAGATGAGGCATACCTCGATGTCACCGAAAATAAAATGGGCATCCTCTCTGCCACCAAAATTGCCCAAGAGATAAGAGCCGCTATTTTGGAAGAAACCGAGCTTACCGCTTCAGCAGGGATTTCCATCAATAAGTTTTTGGCTAAAGTCGCCTCTGACATCAACAAGCCCGATGGCTGCACCCTTATCCCTCCTGATAGAGCAGAGGCGTTTTTAGAAAAATTGCCCATCGAGAAGTTTCATGGTATTGGCAAAGTGACCGCCAAAAAGATGAAGCGAATGAGCATCCATACGGGCAAGGATCTCAAGCGTTATTCGGAATATGAATTGGCTCGGAGGTTTGGCAAAGCCGGCAGACATTACTATCGCATTGTACGCGCACTCGATCAAAGCAGCGTCAAACCCAATCGTCCACGCAAGTCTATCGGCGCAGAGCGAACTTTTGATCAAGATTTAGTAGAAGAAAGCGATATGCTGGAACGCTTGCAGTCTATAGCCGAAATCTTAGTCGGTAGGATCGAGAAGAGCAAGACCGGAGGTCGTACCATAACGCTCAAAATCAAATATCACGATTTTACGCAGACGACCCGTAGTCGTACCCTCAATCATTATGTGGGGGAATATGAGGAGATTTTTGAAGTGATCAAAGTCCTATTGCATAGCCCGACGTTCCCGCCTCATGCAGTGAGATTACTCGGGATTTATATGTCTAATCTAGACAATGAATCTGATGATACACCGCGGCAATTGACTTTGGAGTTTTAAAATTAGTCGGCACGATATCATCGTCCCTAAAGATGATATCAAATTCCTGTACCCACTGCGTTATAAAAACGCAGTGGGTCTGGGAAACAAGAAAAGTATTCAATTAGTAATTGATCAAATTCTTATATAAACCACCGATAACGGCTAAGGATGGGAGCTTGAAGCCAACGCAGTAACTCAGTAGGCTCAATCAATAGGTTTGAACAGCTTAACTCTTCTCCCCCTTCTAGATGGATAATCACTTCATCCACTCGATAGGGAAAAAGCAGGCTCCGATTCCATTCACATAATATGACTTGCTCTTTTTGAAAGAGTAATCGCTTCTCTGGCGTTTGGTAATGGATCAGCTCAGTTTCATCGTCTAGTTCAATACTCTTAGCTCGCTCCTGACGCAGATAGCGATAAAGCATTGTGTAGCCCAAAACATAAAATCCTCCCAAAACACTCAAGGCAGTAGTCAAACTGATCAAAATCTGTATATCGGCCTGTAAAGCAACGGCCCCCAGACCTATAATAAGACAAGCAATCGCAGCTTGCCCGACCCAACTTATCGGTTGCGCACAATAAGCCACCAATTTAGGATCTAAGGCAAAGGTCCCTTCTAGCACCTGCGTACTAGAGCGATATTCTACAGAATGGCTTGGATCAATATGAGTAAAGCGCGAAGACATAGTCGTATAGTATTTTGTATATTCCAAATATCAGTATTATCCATATACTATACATAATCATATTAGACCTAGTACTTACATCATTATCCAGGAGAGGATTTTCGCAAATTGTCAAACCCTTTTTAGTTTTAGGCGTAGATAAATGAAGCACAAAAACGATCCTGAGTATGCACAAAGCAGCAAATCTACTCTACGTCAGTTTCGTAATTCTGACTTTTATCATCTGGGTACCCCTAGTAGTTTTAGCGCATATTTTCGCAAAAATATTAGCTGATCCACATCAGCGATTACGTTTTATCTATAAAGTTCATCGTATATGGATCGGTCTATGGGAGGCTTTGACTCGCATCCAGATCAATGTAGAGGACCATCATAAAGTTGATCCTGAGCAGACGTATATGTTCGTCGCCAATCACAACAATTTGCTTGATGTACCAGTGGTAGGTTCGTGTATCCAGCATCCTTGGAAGAGTCTGGTCAAAAAGGAAATCATAGACATTCCAATCCTAGGTTGGATTATCGGCAATATCTCCATCCCAGTAGATAGATCGAGTAAAATCAGCCGTAGTAAAAGTCTATTGGGTATGCAGCAAAACCTCAAAGAGGGGACATCTATTTTAGTATTTCCTGAGGGAACGCGTAATCGAAGCGAGCAAGTACTCAAAAAATTCCATATGGGAGCGTTCCGCGCAGCGATAGAAGCACAAGTCCCCATCATACCCATCATCATGATCGGCAGTCGTGAGATGCAGCCAGTAGATACGATGGAGTTTTATCCTGGCTTAATTCAAATGAGGTTTTTAGATCCCGTCCCAACCAAAGGCTTAAGCAGTAATGATGAAGCCACGCTGAGAGATAAGCTATATAGCCTCATGGAAGCAGAATTGTTGGATAATGATCCGTATTTTCAACCTAAGTTTGGAAATCCCGTACATTACTCTGTCTGATAATTAGGAGCTTTTCCCCTACATGCGTCTATTACAACAAGCAATCAAGGATCGTTACGTTCATCTTGATGAAAAAAACGATACCATCACCTATCTACCGCAAGGTAAATCCCGCAAATACAGTAATCCTGAGGAGCAGGTCCAGCTAGAAACCTATCTGGACTTGATCTATCACTATGGTTATCCACCAGAGTATTTGATCGTCTGTGATCGTATGAAGATTGGCTCTGTGACTCGCGAGGCCGATATTGTGGTCTATCGAGACAAAGCTTGCAAGGACCCATTGGTGATTGTGGAGTGTAAAAAAGCGAAGATCTCGGATCAAGTGTTTTCGGATGCGATTGATCAAGGGTTTTCCTATGCAGCGGCTACCAATGCCGAGTATGTATGGGCTACCTCGGGAGATAGAGACGCTTACTTTAGGGTGATGAACGATGCCATCAAGGAGCGAGAGAGCAATCGTATTCGTCGTATCCCGTCCTATAAAGAAAAAGGCAAGAGTAAGTGAGAACGTAAATCATGGCGACAACGCCTCTATTGGTTGCAGCAGCACCCTGTGGTAAGCGATACGATGGTCTTTGGGATTGTACTCTTGATAAGTACCATCATGCTCTCTAAGGTGATCGTAGAGTTTTTTCCGGAGATATATGAGGTGATAGAGCCCTACTGGGAACGCTTCCACTGGGATTTCAATGCTTTATTCAATGTATTGGCAGTCGTATCCATGCTGCTAACGCTTGCTTTTGGGCGAGTATTTATGCGTTCGCATCAGTTTTATCAAGCGACAGCGACACGTCGGAGGGTGATATTGTTGTTGATTGCGATTGTGCTCTTTGTACCGGTTTGGTTTATGGGCACTTCCAATAGCGACCCGCAATGGTGGACATGGCAGCACTATCACAATATGGACTACCCCATATTGATTTTTCTATGGCCGTATATCAAGGCGATGCCTTTCCAGCTTTTGACGACCTATGGTTTGATTTGGCTCTTGAGTAGGAAGTAAAGCGTTCCGCGAATAGCGAGAGACAAATGTCCAATGATGAGCCTCAATGTCCAAAGCTCAAGGACTTCGATATTCTATATTGGACTTGGATATTCAAAGGCGTTCCGCGACTAGCGGGGCACCTTGACACGCGAACGAGGTGGGCGACGATGATCAGGGCGTTTAGCCGGATTAGGTACGCGAGTATTGCGAATCTGAGGAGGAGTCAAATCAATTACTTCAACTTCTTCCACCTCAACCTCAGCTCGAGGGTGTTGCATCTCAAATTCAGCCTGTGCGATGACTTCTAAGACATTGTCCATCCCGATACCGATACCTTTGCTGCGAAAATAATCGGCAACCCCAAGCGTCAATTCCTTGAGACGAATCTCTTGTTGAAACTTGCGGCGGATCAATAATAGCGCTTCATAAGATCGCGAATCCTTTCCATTTATTTTGCAATCGAAATAGACCGAATGATCTCTAGGGATCAAAAAGCTCCCTAACCTACCCCACTTATTGTATTTAGCATAGTTTTCAAGCAAGCCAATCAAACCTCGCAATAATACTGCGGGATCGGTATTGCCAAAAACGCTCGTATCAATGTTTTGATGACTTAGGGAATTTTGCTCAATGACGATTTCGTTTCTCAATTCAGCGAAATGAGAGAGTAGTGTTTGTAGTTCTTGGGCCTCTGCCGACGAAAATAAATTCTGGCGCATCATCTTAATAGGAAGTAATTAATGTGTTAACAGTTTGACGCGAGTGCAGTAATGGAGTCACCTTATTTGATTCAAAATATTGAATCAATAGACTTCGTGCTCAAATAAATGTTGTGGGTGCTGCTAATGTTTGGCTTTGAACTGCCGTAAAGTAACAAATTGCTACAAATATTCTATTGTTATACGGAAATAAGTATCAAAATGATGCTTCATTTTCCGGAAAATTTAAAATTAGATAATACAAGCCTCATATTCTTGACGAATATAGGACAGACAATACATCAAAAACCTCTATAAATTCTCAAAAAAAGCCCGTAATCATACTAAATGATCACGGGCCTAGGGCACAAATTTGTCTCTATACTTTTTCTTCTACTGAGTTCATCACGGCGGTCTGATGGCGGATAGACTCTTTGTGAATCATCCCCATGATCTCTTTCATGATGTCTGTACTCAAGCCGACAGAGTTGGCAAGGTCTAAACGGTCAGCGATGATCTCATCCCAACGCGCACGTTGCAGGATAGTCACACTATTCGACTTTTTGTATTCTCCGATTTTGCGGGAAATCTTCATGCGTTCACCAAGGGTGCGGATCAAATCCTTATCAAATTGGTCAATTTCTTCCCTGAAAATCTCTAATTGTGAACGCTGCAAAGGATCGGAAGAGTTCGCAGTACGATGCACAAGATTTTCGAGTATTTCGCCTAAGCGAACGGGAGTAACCTGTTGTTTGGCATCACTCAAAGCCTTTTCGGGAGTGATATGAGACTCCAGCATCAACCCATCAAAACTCAAATCAAGCGCCTTTTGTGAGACATCAAATAGTAGCTCACGATTTCCAGAGATATGGCTAGGATCACAGACGATCGCTAACTCTGGATGGCGACGGCGCAACTCAATGGGAATTTCCCACATCGGTTGATTACGATATTTAGATTTGCCGTAGATAGAAAATCCACGGTGGATAGCCGCTAATTTGTTGAGACCAGCTTTCTGGAGACGTTCCATCGCGCCAATCCAAAGCTCTAAATCAGGATTGATAGGATTTTTGACCATGACAGGCACATCTACCCCATCGAGAGCATCGGCGATCTCTTGTACGGCAAATGGATTTACCGTCGTTCGGGCACCGATCCACATGATATCGACTCCAGCACGCAAGGCCTCATATACATGCTTGACGTTGGCGACTTCAGCACAAACTGGCAAGCCAGTTGCTTTACCGGCATCTTTGAGCCATTTGAGGCCGACACCACCAACACCTTCAAATGAATTGGGGCGAGTACGGGGCTTCCAAATCCCAGCGCGAAGGATGTGAACATCATTCTTGGCCACTCCTAGCGCAGTTTCCATCATTTGTTCAGGGCTTTCGGCACTACAGGGCCCAGAGATTACAACAAAATCTCCGAGACCAAGGCCCCATTCTTTCATCGGTATGAGTTTACTACTATCCATTGTATTTAATGTTGAATATCGAAGTTCAATGGAGAAGGTTCGATATTGATTATTCTATATTGTTTGTTGATTATTTCTTCAGCAAAGGTTTGTTGAGTCGATCGACGATGGCACCAATAGCGTTCGCTTCTTCCATCCAAGCATAAGTTTGCTCAAAGTCGCCTTCGGCTATACGATCTCTAAAAGCTTGCATCTTATCCAGATAACTATCCAGCACATCTACTAGATTGCCTGCGTTTTGTTCGTACACATCCCGCCACATCTCAGGGGAGCTTTTGGCAAGTCGCACAGTAGAAGCAAAACCACCACTAGCGAGATTGAAGATGTTGACATCACTCTTTTCTTTTTCGAGCACCGTCAAAGCCAGCACAAAAGAGCTAATATGCGAGACGTGAGAGACATAGGCCGCATGTTGATCATGATCGCCTGACTCCATATAGCTGAGCCGCATAAAGAGGCTTTTGAAGAGGCGTTCAGCTAGCTGAACGGCATCAGCATCACTCATCTGAGTATCACAGAGGATTGCTGCTTTGTGCTGAAAGAGATTAGAAACAGCCGCAAGTGGGCCAGAATACTCTGTACCAGCCATTGGGTGTGCCAATACTGTACGAGCTCTCAAAGGATGATCATCAATACTACGAGCAATCTCTCCTTTGGTAGAGCCCATATCTACCACCACCGCATCGGGGCTAATATACGCCAAAACCGTAGGCAAAACCTTCATAATCGCATTGACTGGAATCGCCAAAACAACGATCTCAGCAGCACGACAGCCCGCTTCTAAGTCTATAACTTCATCTACCAATCCCTCTGCTAAAGCGATACGACAGTGTTCATCATTGTTATCTACTCCGATCAAATGCTGAGCAAAGCCATTGGCACGTAGATCGAGCGCAAGTGAGCCACCTATCAGCCCGAGTCCTATAATCGTAACTTTCATATTTAGGCTTTTGCGAGTACCATTTCAAGAATCCGGGTCAATGCCTCCTGCAAACGTATCGTCTCGGTACAGAGAGAAATGCGGATATAGCCTTCTCCATTAGAACCAAAAATGAAACCCGGCGTCATAAAGACCTTCGCTGTACTTAAGATCATATCTGAAAAAGCTTCACTCGACTGAGCGTTCTCGGGAATCCGAGCCCAAACAAACATCCCCACCTGCTCTTGCTGAAACTCACAGCCAAGTGCTCTGAGGATACCTTCGGCAATCGAACGGCGGAAACGATA
>JBGCFA010000081.1:0-3707 GCA_045106675.1 Bacteroidia bacterium | reverse complement strand
AGATAAAAATCACGATTGGTAGGATTGCCATAAATATCGGTCGCTTCCATTTTGATAGCGATACGCTTATCAGTCGGCATCTGTAAGGAAGCCTGAAAGTTTCCGTTTTTGTCAATACTGATAGGTTGGTTGTTGATCGTCAATCCTTCAACTCCCGACTGGTCAGTGAGACGACCTGAGATATAAGCACGTTTTTCATTGATGACTGCTAGATTGCCGCTAGTCATTTGTGGTTGGCTGAGAGAGATAATCGGTCCTAGTATGTCAGAGCTTTGCAAACGAGAGACGCGATAGTAATCTACTTTCATAGTACGCGTTCCGCCGAGGCGGAAACCTAGGCGATCACCAAAGAAGGCCATCTCGCTCGTTTGGTGTACCAGTTCTTCACTGATGAAGAAGTGCCACTGATCTTTGACCTTGCGGAGTGTCAGTGTACGAGACTCATCGGCTGAATAGCGACGGCGAGTCTGGCCACTGTTGAGAATCTTGTCCGTACCGTGTTGGTGGATCGAGATTTCATAGTTGCCATATACATCTGTGATAAAGCGAAAATGAGAGTTGCGCTGGTCGCCTCCAAAAGCCATACCGGCCATTGTATAAGAGAAACCTTCACCGAAGCGAAACTTCATCTCAATTTCATAATTGTCTTCGGTATCGATAGCCTGGCTATAGAGTTTATAGACTGGCTTGTGGCCGTAGGAGATAATGTAAAACTCTCCATTGTAAACTTTTTCTTGTCGCTCTACCGCACTGCGGTTGACTGGAAAGGCACCGCCATCGGTAGCAAAGTCCTCAAAAAGGATGTTGGCTTTGTCGTGGGCGGGAATACCGTTATATCTGTCAGCTTTCCAAGTAGTCTGGGAAATCGCACCTGCTGCGAAAAGCAGAAGAGACAAAGTTAAAAAGTAACGAAAAAATGCTCTGTTTGAACTCATGACGAATGGGCTTGTGCAATAGTCAAAAGCGTGAAGTTTGTTTGAGGCTCTGAAATCCATTGAGAGCTTCAATAAACCACTTCGTTTTTGACTTTCAGGTGTTAGGTTCGAATTGCAAATGCTACTAACTCAAAGTAAAGACCTAGAAGTGGATTATCTCATTTCAAGGTTTTCAAAATCTAACATCAAAATTTATCGGCATGTAAGTAATGCCATGGTGTCGATGCCGTCAGCAAAATCATCGATTGCAGGTATCTGCGTATGCCCATAAGGAGTTTCTTTGCCTACTATACATTGTAAGCGATCACGGTGAGAAGAAAGTATCGTCTCAATTTCCGCTTCATTGTCCACCCTTAAGAGGTTCAAAACGCCCATAGATGCATATTTCAAGGCTTTTACAGCCTGCATCAGGATAATACCCCCGTCGATAAATGATGCGCCCAGCATCTTCATCTTGTGTCTTTCGTGCAAAACTCGTTCCAAATAATGTGGATTTAAGCGTTGCGGCGAATATTGTTGTAAAGAATTGATCCAAGCATCCAGCGCAAAAGTATTTGTTAGGATAAGTGTACTAACATTGCGACAGCCAAGACCATTATATAACAGTACATCATCCGCTAATTTTTGCAGTTGTCCTTCGTCAGTTTGCTCATCTACTATAGCGACTGAAAATCGATTTTGCCGGATGAGTTGAGGCACCCTGCGGTAACGATTCCTCAAATAACGAGCAGTATTGTTGCTGCCCGTAGCGATGAGAAAGTCAATTTGCGGTAACTCTTCTACTAAAGAAATGTACTGCTCTAAGGCAGGCAAACATTTGATCCAGCAATCGACTATCCATGCCATCAAAGCTTTGTCCTGATGCGAACTCCGAACAAATACTTGATGACCGCTCAAAATCCCGATCAACAGATCATGAAATCCCACCAGAGGCAAATTGCCTGCGGTGATGATCCCAATCCTTTGACACTGACTGGGTCTTTGAGTATAAGCGGAGAGAAATGTTTCGAGTGTGTCGGCTTGTAACCAACTTTTGATCCCTTCCAGACTACGCGCTATATAATAAGGAGTATGCCATGGATTATCTGCAAGTGCTTGGGCTAGGACTGATTCGGGTACGTACGCCAAATCCATTGCCTCTCTCAATTGAAAGAGGCTGTTAGATAATTCAGTTTGTGCAATAGCGTGAGACATGGATGATTCGAAAATTCAAAACAAATATACTGACAAATACTGTCATTTAAAGAACGGATTCTCCTGTTTCTACTCTCTCGATCTCTCTTTTGTCTTTTTGAGGGGTAGTCAAGACCTTGTAATTGATTGTGCGATTTCGAAGGCTTTGACTTGAAATTAATTACGCAAGCGTATTAAATAGGTTATTGTGATAGAGTATTGCAACAAGTTGAAATGTAGGCACAACTTGAGTTGGCTTCTCGTAAATCGCTGATAGTCTATGGTTTATGTGTTTGGGTTTAGGGTAAATATTTTGCCCTGCTTTTTTTAGCCTTAGCTTTGTGTGAACAATCCGTCTTTTGCGTTGGTTAGCTAAAATAAATGCTATAATTTTGTGCCGAACTAATCAAAATAGGTCCTATGGCTATAATGATAACTGATGAATGCATTAACTGTGGAGCATGTGAACCAGAATGCCCCAATAATGCTATTTATGAACCAGGCGTCAGCTGGAAATTTTCTGACGGTACTGATTTAACCGGTTCTCTTACTGCTCCAGCTGGAGAAGAAGTGAACGCCGATGAAGAACACGAGCCCGTCTCTGACGACGTATATTATATCGTTAATCAAAAGTGTACAGAATGCATGGGGTTTCACGAAGAACCTCAATGTGCAGCAGTATGTCCAGTGGACTGCTGCGTACCTGATCCTGATAACGAAGAGACAGAAGAGACACTTCTCGAGAAGAAAGCTTGGATGCACGTCTAAGCATCACACATTTTATAGCAAAGGGAGAATGTAAATCGGGCCAAGGTCCGTACTTTTACATTCTCCCTTTGTATTTATAGCAATACCCTTTTCTCATGTTGGAGCCTGCCATAAGAGATAAATATCAAGCCGTCATTGGATTGGAAGTACATATCCAGTTGGCTAGCAATAGTAAACTTTTTGCGATCGAAGATTTTGCTTTTGGGAGTGAACCTAATACGCATCTCTCGCCGATCACTTTTGCGCATCCGGGTGCTTTACCTTCTCTCAACAAACGCTGTATCGAGTTTGCTGTGAAGCTGGGTTTGGCCGTAGGTGCGGAGATCAATCCTCATACCTTTTTCGATCGCAAAAACTATTTCTATCCCGATCTCCCCAAAGGTTATCAAATGACGCAGGATCGCGAGCCAATCTGTAAGGGAGGAAGCCTTCGCATACGTACTGCACAAGGTGAATATCATACGATCCAAATCCACCATCTCCATCTTGAAGAAGATGCCGGAAAATCGTTGCATGATCAAAGCCCCACTGAATCCTATATTGATCTCAATCGTGCTGGAGTAGGCTTGATCGAATTGGTAACAGAGCCGGACCTACGTTCTCCGGAGGAGGCCGCAGCATTTATGGCAGAGATGAGAAGATTGGTACGCTATCTTGAAGTCGGAGATGGTGATATGGAAAAAGGCAATGTGCGTTGCGATGTTAATGTCTCGGTGATGCTCAAAGGTGCGACTGAGTACGGCACTCGCGCCGAAATCAAAAATATGAACTCGATGTCCTATCTCGAAAAGGCCGCGGTCTATGAGATAGAACGTCAGATCAAGCTGGTCG
>JBGCFA010000080.1:0-9477 GCA_045106675.1 Bacteroidia bacterium | reverse complement strand
GACCATCACGACATGCGGGCAAATACCGCCGAAATCCTAGAACTTGCTGGTTATGAGGTTGATACTGCGGAAAATGGCAAGATCGGAGTCAGGGGAGCTTTAGATGCCCAGCCTGACCTTATTGTCTGTGATGTGATGATGCCGGAATTAGATGGTTACGGAGTTTTACGCATGCTCGGTCGTAATCCTAAGACGGCAGCTATTCCTTTTATCTTTCTCACCGCCAAGGCTGAGAATGTGGATTTTCGTAAGGGCATGAGTATGGGAGCTGATGACTATATCACCAAGCCGTTCGAGGAAGTCGAACTCCTAGACGCTATCGAAATGCGCTTTCAGAAGATGGCTAAAATGCAAAAAGAGGTAGATCGTGACTCCGAAGGCTTAGGGGCTTTTATTGATGAAGCACGGACGATGGCGGCTCTGGAAGCTTTGAGTGAAAACCGAGAATCTCGCCTTTATCATACCAAGGATATTATCTTTCAAGAAGGCATGCACCCACATTTCCTTCTCTTTGTCAACAAAGGCAAAGTCAAAACTTATAAAACCAACGAAGACGCCAAAGAGTATATCACTGGCCTACACAAAAAGGGTGATTTTCTAGGCTATGCTTCTTTGTCGCAAGATGCGCCTTATGCTGAGTCCGCTATGGCTTTGGAGGATACCGAGATTTTAATGATCCCCAAAAAGGATTTTCTAGCTCTGATGTATAACAATCGCGACGTATCTCTGCGCTTTATCAAGCTCCTTTCGTCCGATCTCGAAGATAAGGAGGAGCAATTGCTGCACTTGGCTTACGATACTGTGCGCAAGCGTGTCGCCGATGCCTTACTCCTTTTACAGGAACGCTATCAAGACCCCAATCACGAGCATTTTTCGATGGCAATCTCTCGCGACAATCTCGCTAGTATCGTGGGGACCTCCAAAGAGTGTGTCATCCGAGTGCTTTCTGAGTTCAAGGGCGAAAAGATCGTGGAGACTCACCAAAGCGAAATCACCATCCTCAATGATCAAAAACTAAAGGAAATACGCTGGTAATTTCCGCCTTTGAGCAGCTTTTTTCCTCCTTGAGTCACAAGAGCAATCTATTGTCTTCTAAGATTTCCTAAATTCTATCTTGCATGTGTTTTGGATAGATGCTGGTTTTCCCTGCTTCGCAGAACGCGAGAAGTCGTTCCGCGAAGCGGTAGAAACAGATCCTAGACCCTTAACAAAGGCTTGAAATTTAGCTGATTATTGTACTCCTTAGACAAACTTAGGTGCCTCAAGGATATCACTATATGATTAGGATGCTCTTCTTCTTTTTTTGCCTACTGGCAACGTCTCCACTGCTCTCTCAAATCCACCTCACTCAGTCTGGATTCGTGACTTTTAGCTCCAATGCTCCCCTAGAACTCATCCAAGCAGAGTCCGATGAATTGCAAGGAGCCATCGACCCCGCAAAAAACACCTTTGCCTTTAGCTTAAGAATGGTCTCCCTCGATGGCTTTAATAGCGAATTACAGCGAGAGCACTTCAACGAAAAATTTATCGAAAGCCGTTTTTATCCCAAGGCAACCTTTAGCGGCAAACTGATCGAACGTATTGATTTTAGCCAAAATGGAAGCTATGAAATCAGGGCCAAAGGAGTTTTTGAGGTACATGGCGTGGAGCAAGAACGTATCATTCGTGCGACCCTAACGATCGCGGATGACATATGGAGCGTAAAATCAAACTTCAAAGTTTTGGTAGCCGATCATGATATCACGATACCACAGGTGGTCTTTCAAAATATCGCCGAAGAGATAGATGTAGCAATTGATATACAACTATTGCCTAGCCAAAATTAAGATGCCGAGCGCACCCACATATCGGTTTTTAACTCGCCTATTGATGGTGTTTTTTGGGGTGACGCTACTCGCGAACGCTCCTTTGCAGGGGCAACAGGCCCTCTTTCAAATCAAAACCCTCCCCGATGGCTTTGAGGCCAAACGACTTTGCCAAGATAAGCAAGGCTATCTCTGGATTGGGGGAGCTTATGGACTTTATCGTTATGATGGATTTGAATATGAAGCCATTCCTCTGCCAGATAGTTTGGCGGAGATCGAGATTAGCGCCATTTATGCGGATGAGGAAGCTCAACTTTGGATAGGCTTCGCTAACGGACAGTTATTGAAGTATAGTTTGGGTTTGTCGGTTCGTCTAGAGATACGCAAACAAATCAGTAGGGCTCCTATCAGAGATATTGCCTTATGTGGAGAAGGGGAAATCTGGCTTGCTACCGCCGGTGATGGTTTATGGTATCATACAAACGAGAACGATGTTTGGCAACAAGTTGAAGGTTTGCCAGATGATTATTTGTATAATCTCATCAATGGCCCTGACCAAATGATGTGGGCTGGCACAGATCGAGGCATTGTAGTCATCAATCCTAATACTCATCAATTAGTAGCATCTCCAAAGCTCGATACGGCATTTAAGGACGAAATCATCCAAAGCTTATTAACTGCTGCTGATGGCTCTGTTTGGATTGGGACTTATGATGGAGGCTTGTCCCGATATGAGCCAGCGTTCCACAAGGTGGCAAAACTAACACTCCCCTCGATAGGCCCTATCCGCCAAATGGAAGCTAGTAGCGATGGTATCTGGATTGGGACTGAGCGAGAAGGTCTATTTTGGCTGGGAGAAGATGGCCTTTTCCAAAAGCTTACGACTAGCGAGCGCCTTCGGATTCAGGATATACTCTATGATCGCGATGGTAATATTTGGACCCTTGATCAGCAAAATGGACTTCGGATTGCCCCTGCGGCATTAACCCATATCCCTCTTTCTGAGCCTGTGCAAAGCCTTTATGCCACAAAAGACAAGGTTTGGTATGCAACTGCTCAAGGCGTTTTTCTTTATCTCCCCGAAAGTGGAGTGAATATAGATTTGAAGCTACCATTGCAGGGACGAGTTTTGAGTTTGTATCAAGATAGTAAGGATTATCTCTGGATTGGGACGCAAGGAGATGGGGTTTGGCATCTCAGTCCGGACTTACAAGATTGGCAACATATCACCGAGGCCGAAGGTATGCTGAGCAATCATATATTGTCGATTTCGGAAGGGGCTGACTCCATCTGGTTTGCTACATTTGGTGGCGTTGCAAGTTGCCCTATCAGGGATAAAATTGATCCCAATGCATTTAAGCTATATAATCAAGCGGATGGTCTTGGCGTCAATTATATCTATCAGACTTATATGGATACGCGCCAACGTTTGTGGTTTGCCACGGATGGTAAAGGCGTTCGCCTACGGCAAAATCAACAGTTTCAAGCCATCAAAGGCTCCGATCGCAAAACGATACTAGGGATTGCCGAAGACGACCAACAAAATCTTTGGTTTCATGCTCAGGACGAGGGTTTGTGGTTGTTGGAGGGAGATTCGATCCGTGCTTTTCCGATCCCTGGTTTGCAATCTCAACTAGGATTCACTGCATTGCTGACCGATGAGCAAAACCGATTGTTGCTAGGAAATGAGGAAGGTTTGCTGATTTATGATCCTCAATCCAAAACCCTCCAACAATTTGGTGAAGAGCAAGGCTTTCCTGCGGTGGGTTCATTTCTAAATCTCATCTCCAAGACTCCCAACGGCAAAGTATGGCTGGGTACAGAAGAAGGTTTGATTTGCTTTAATTCACGACTCTTGCCAGTTCCTAGCCAAGTTAAGGCGCAGATCAAAAGTGTGGAAGTATTGCTAGAAGGTGTCGACGCAGATCTGGACATGAAGTTTGATGCCGAAGAAAACCATATTTCATTTAACTACGCAGCTCCTTGGTTTCAAAATCAATCAAAAATCGGCTTTGAGCATCGCTTGGTCGGCTTTGATCTGGATTGGATTCATTCGCGCAATCGTGAAGTTACTTACCCTCGACTAAGTCCCGGAAACTATACTTTTGAATTGCGGGCCAGTAATCATGCGTATTTTAAGCTGGCGACGGTGAGTCAGTTTTCTTTCCAGATCAGGCGCCCTCTTTGGCAAAGTTGGTGGTTTGGTGTATTGATTGGCTTGGGTTTGATTGGAGGCACTTTGGCTTGGATCAGATTACGAGAAAACCGGCTGCGCCGAACGGAAAGACTCGAAAGAGCCTACCTCTCTGCCCAATTTGAAACCCTCAAAAGCCAAATCAATCCGCATTTTTTGTTCAATAGCTTCAATACCTTGACGGCGATCATCGAGGAGCAACCCAAAGAGGCGGTGGCATATGTAGAACACCTTTCGGATTTGTTTCGCAATATTTTGGAGTATCGCAAGCAAACTGTGATCAGCATAGGCGAAGAACTCGATCTTTTGGATAAGTTTTACTATCTCCAAAGCCATCGCTATCATGACAATTTTCAACTCAATGTGGAGGTTGGCTCTGAGGTTCGTATGCTGGGTATACCTCCAATGAGCCTACAATTGCTAGCCGAAAATGCCGTCAAACATAATGTGGTCAGCAAACGCCAGCCTTTGACAGTATATATCGAAACTACTAGACCCGGATACCTGACTGTCCGCAATAGTTTACAATTACGCCGTGATCATCGTCCTTCTACTCAGTTAGGACAGCAAAATATCCGCCAACGCTACCAATTGCTTGGTAAAGAAGCCGTAGAAATCGAAATCACCGATCAGTATTATTGTGTCCATTTGCCTCTGCTTACAAGCCCCGAAATATGAAAGTACTCGTAATCGAAGACGAAATGCTCGCTAGCCAGCGATTGATACGTATGATCAAGGAGTTGGAGCCAGAAGTAGAAATTCTCGATAGCCTAGAAAGCGTAGAGGAGACGCTCGAATGGTGGGCTGAAAATCCAGCACCCGAACTGATGTTTATGGACATCCACCTCGCGGATGGCTCTGCTTTTGAAATATTACGCCAATTAGAGGTTGAATGCCCGATCGTCTTTACGACGGCCTACGATTCTTATGCAATCGAAGCATTCAAACACAATAGTATCGACTATATCCTTAAGCCTGTAAAGCAGGAGGAACTAAAGGCTGCCTTGGCCAAGTTCCTGCGTTCTCGACCAGAGGCGCAAAGCCCTACTTTTGACTATCAAGAGTTAGCGAAGGCCCTGCAACAAAAAAACCAGCCCAAACGCCTCCTGATTCGCTTTGGGCAGCAACTCAAAGCCGTTGAGTTTAGTGAGGTGGCTTACTTCTACATCGAAGAACGCGTCTGTTTTGTCATGACTCATGCCGGGAAACGCTACCCCATCGACCAAACGCTCGATCAATTAGATGCAATTCTGACTCCAGAACAGTTTTTCAGGATCAATCGCCAATTGATTGCCAATATGGAGGCTATTGATCAGATGCATACCATGTCCAAAAGCAGGGTAAAGATCAGTCTCAAACCGGAAGCTCCCGTAGATGCCTTGGTTAGTTCGGAGCGATCTGCACTGTTTAAAAAATGGTTAAAGGGGGAAGTTTAGAGATTCGGTCCGCTTCACACTAACTTTTTCCTGTTTCGGCATTAAGTATTTCATTATGCCAAACAGTTTGGCTTGTTTGGAGGTATAGTATTAATGACACTTCTTCTCAAGTATGATCCTCTCTATCAAGTACGAGACGCTCTACAAAGCAAGCTTTATGAAAAAGAACATCCGCTTATTCATCGCCTTTATCGCAGTCTGCGGGCTGATTGGGGGAGGTATAGGATACTATATGTTCCAAAAAACGCATGACAATCTCTCTGATTTGTCTGCGGATTATAGTCTCGCTGCTAGCGAACTCTTCAATGAGTATGAAGTAGATGAAAGTAAGGCCAATGGTCTCTATCTCGATAAAGTTTTAGAAATATCAGGGACGCTTGCTGAAAAGAGTGAAGTAGGTGAGGGAGAGATCGTGCTCTTCATTCGTCCTGATGATGCCATCTTTGGCGTGAGTTGCGCGTTCAGCGGAGCTGATGCCAAGACCGCTAAGGCGCTAAAAGAAGGTGCTAAATTGTCTGTGAAAGGCATTTGTACCGGCATGAATATGGATGTCAACTTAGTACGCTGTGTAATCAATGAATAGACTCAAAAATACTCTCAACGCTCGCTTGGGCCTCATGGCATTCATGATCATGGGCCTGTTTTTAATGCACTTGACCGCTTGTGTGCATGAGCCAACGATGATCGATCCTATGCCAAGAGATAGTATGCCTGTGGATACGATGCAGATTGATACGGTCGTAATTGATACAAGTGGTGGTTTACAGCCTTGTGATCCAGATACGGTATATTTTGACTTAGATGTCTTGCCGATTTTGATCTCTAACTGTGCGCTCAGTGGTTGTCACAATGAGGCTGATCATGCCTCTGATGTGATCCTCAACAATTACGAAAACACCATCAAGACGACGGAGATCAAATTGACTGACCCTTCGGACAGTGATATCTATGAACGGATCACTACTAACGATCCAGACGAAAAGATGCCCATACCTCCAGCTACTCCTCTGAGTGCTAGCGATGCTGCTTTGATTTTGAAATGGATCCAACAAGGAGCTCAAGACTTGACTTGCGATGCTTTTGCAGATTGTGATACGATGGAGGTAAGCTATGCCAATCTTGTCGAACCCATTTTGGCGGCAAAATGTGTCGGATGTCATGGCGAAAACAATCCTGGAGGAGGTATCCAACTCAATACCCACGCTCGTGTTGCTACAGTCGCTAATGCTGGCTTTTTGGTAGGGACTATCGATCATCTACCTGGCTTTAAGAAAATGCCTGAGGGTGGTGCGAAACTTCCTGACTGTGAAATCTCACAAATAAAGGCTTGGGTCAATGAGGGCTCACCAAACAACTAAGCGTTCGGCAAGGCCAGATCTCTCTAAATACGCAATCATCATCATGAAATATCTAGCTATACTGATTCCGTTTGTCCTGCTGCTGGGCCTCAATGGATGTTACTATGACAATGAAGAAGACCTTTATCCGGTCGTGCCAGATTGTGATACCATCGATGTGAGTTATAGCAGCACGATTGTCCCCCTTTTACAACAACACTGTCTTGGCTGCCACAGTAATTCGGCTCGTTCCGGTAACATCGGACTGGAAGACCATGCTGAAGTACAAACAGCGGCTCAAAATGGATCTTTTTATGGATCTATCGCTCGAATTGGCACTTTTTCCCCGATGCCCAAAGGTGGTAACCAACTGCCTGACTGTGATCTCGCCCAAGTCAAAACCTGGGTAGAGGCCGGCGCTCTAAACAACTAAACCAAGCAAACAAACATGAAAAAATCATTCTTAATTTTGAGTATGCTACTCCTCGCAGCTAGCTCACTCACAGCACAAAAATACCTCACCCGTACGGGACAAATCACCTTCTTATCTGAGACGCCCGTCGAAAATATCGAAGCGGATCATAAGCAAGTTACCAGCATCTTCAATGCTGAAAACGGCGATCTAGTGTTTTCTCTCCTGATGAAAGGCTTCCAATTCGAGAAGGAATTGATGCAGGATCACTTCAACGAGAAGTATGTTGAATCCGATAAGTTTCCAAAATCTACCTTCAAAGGCTCTATCTCTAATTTAGAGGATGTTGATCTGAGCAAGGACGGCACCTATAATGTCAAAGTGGTAGGCAGTATCATCATACACGGTGTTACTCAGCCCCTTTCCGTGGACGGAACGCTGACAGTCAAAGGGGACAACATCACAGCCGAAGCTACTTTTCCGATAGCGATAGCAGACTTTAAAATCGAAGTGCCATCTGTGGTACAAGACAATATTGCCAAAGCGGTCTCTGTGCATATCGTAATGAACTACGAACCCTTCAAGAAATAAACCAAAATGAATAGGTCTCCCCAACTACTATTTGGCGTACTACTTTTGTTGTGGCTTGGCGCCCCTTTGACCTTGCAAGCGCAAGAAGAGGACGATGATCTCATGTCCATGCTCGAAGACATGGAAGAGGAACCCGTCAATTATGCTTTGGCTACCTTCAAAGGGGTACGTTTGATCAATAGTCATTCGATAGAGATGCCCGGTGAAGGGGTCTTGCAAATGATGATCTCTCACCGTTTTGGACGAGTCAATGGTGGGCCTTATGAGTTTTTTGGGCTAGATCAGGCCAATATGCGCCTCGGTTTTGAGTACGGGATCAAACCTTGGCTATGTGTCGGTATTGGACGTAGCAATGTCCTCAAAACTTACGATAGCTTCCTCAAAGTGAGACTCTTTCGTCAGAAGTCGGGGGCCGAACGCTTTCCCTTCACCATTGTGGCCTATAGCAATATTGCCGCTAGTTCGCTGAATTGGGCGGAGCCTGACCGAGAAAACTACTTTAGCTCTCGCCTCAACTATACGCATCAATTGATGATCGCCCGTAAATTTGGCGAGCGCCTTTCCCTCCAGCTGATGCCTACCATGATCCACCGCAATTTGGTATCCACCCGCGATGCACAAAATGATGTCTATGCTATCGGTGCCGGAGGAAGAGTGAAGGTTACGCGTAGCCTGACGATCAACTTTGAATACTTCTACCTATTGCCCGGCCATACTGCCACTAATTTTAAAAACTCTCTAGCCATCGGAATAGATATAGAGACAGGCGGCCACGTTTTTCAGCTGATGCTAACCAATTCGATGGGCATGTCTGAAAACCTCTTTATCCCGCAAACAACGGGTGATTGGATGGCGGGTGATATTCACCTTGGATTCAATTTGGGGCGGGTGTTTACCGTGAAACGGAAATAATCAATTATGTGTGTGATGGGTAGCGACGCAAGATTTTGTCCCACTGACAAAAGTCATCCCCCTCCTAAACTTATCTCTTCTTTCCTGCCTATTTCCTAGTCTACTTTTAGGCTATGGAAAGCACGCATACGACATCCTGCTATCATTGCGGTGATGCCTGTCCAGAACCGATTATCACGCATGCGGAGAAAGCATTTTGTTGCGAAGGCTGCAAGATGGTTTATCAGATTTTGCATGACAACGAGCTAGATACCTATTACCAATTGACCAACACACCCGGTCAAAAAGGGATCAGCCCGGCTTCTCAGGGCAAGTGGGACTATCTCGATCAGACTGAAGTGGCCGAAAAGTTAATCGACTTTACCGATGGGCAGCATACTCGATTGCGGCTCAGGATACCGCAGATGCATTGTACCTCTTGCATCTGGCTCCTCGAAAATCTCTACCGACTCCATCCGGGTATAGAGCAATCTGAGGTGGATTTCCTTCGCAAAACGCTTTCCCTTAGCTTCCAAAACGAGCAAATCCGTCTCTCAGAAGTCGTGGCTTTGCTGGCGGGGATTGGCTACGAACCTGAGATCCGTTTGGAGGATCTCAATACCGAAAAGCAAAAAACCTATATGTCTCCCCTGATTTATCCTTTGGGGATTGCGGGTGTTTGTTTTGGCAACATCATGTTGCTGAGTTTTCCTGAGTATTTCGGCGGCGCCGAACGCTTCCTCCCGTTTTTTGGCTACCTCAATCTATTGCTGGCCTTACCCGTCTTGTTGTACAGTAGCCGGACCTTTTT
>JBGCFA010000008.1:0-57828 GCA_045106675.1 Bacteroidia bacterium | reverse complement strand
TCCAGAATAGCTCCTGAGAATTAACTGGAGCTATTTCAATGTTCATCACAACTCTTTTTACATCACTCAAAGTTCGATTTTTCGACTAAAAACGGCCCTTATACTGCGCTAAACCTAGCCTTTCTGGATAGTAGGCCAGCTTGTTTAATTCTCAGCTGGATTTTTATGTTATAGTAAAACTTTACTGCTACTAGCTGCATGACATAGAGCAATTATTTAATTAGCTCGTTTGACCTCCTGTTATATATCTATCTCCTTTTAATTTTAATGAAAGTTCTAGCCCCCCAATCGGCAAGAATCTAAGCTTCAAACTCCTAAAAATAATTATCAAGACTTCATTATGGATTTAATGGAGATGCTCTAATAATTTCAAGATTAAGGGGATAAGTGAGGTGGTAGAAGAAAAATAATCTAAATGTTATTTCACATCAATTAATAAGCATGGTGTAAAATGTAATATTTTTAGAAATATTTACATCAGTAAAATAATGGCTTTTTAAGAATTAAGATGTTGTTTTCATCCAATAGATGGATTTTTTGTAAAGAGAGTTTTTTGAAATTTGAAGAAGACGAAATTCTGTTACTCAAAACAGCTGTTATAGTGGAGAAGTGAGTCCATCATCCTGCGGAGAAATCTATGGAACTATCGTCGCCCATTTATATCAAAAAGTGCCTTCAGTTGACATTCGAGATTTAAGGCCAACATCCACATATTATATCGAGAAAATAATCATAAGTAAAACGAGCTGATATGAATAAGAAAAGCAAAAAAAATCAACTTTTCCTTCGCGCTCTTGTTAACTATTCTGCCTTAGGCGGTGCATTAATTGGGTCTACAATTCAGGCTCAAGCTGCCATTCAGTATGCCGCATTGAGTGGCACGCCTGTTTCAGATGGAACGGCAAATGTTATATTTCCAGGAGGAGGCTCATTGAGTTTTAAGGAAATGCCAGGAGTAGGATCAGCAATCTTTTACTTTGGAGGAGGTGCTTCTATAACTGCCGCAACAACTTGGTACCCTAATCGACTGGAAGCAGGAGCATCGATAAATAATGGAGGGACTTGGCGAAATGCAGGCACACAATTTTTAGGATGGTCAGCTTCAACAACAGCTCCTTTATTTAAGGGAACTTCCGGAAAGTTTATCGGGGTCCGATTCAATTCAGGAGGAGTTAAGTATGGTTGGATACGACTCGATGTAGCTGGCGATGCCAGTTCTTTTACCCTAACTGATTGGGCCTATCAAGACGATGGCTCATCCATCGAAGCAGGCGAAATGCCACCTCTCCCGATTGAGTTATTTTCCTTCGATGCAAAAGCACTGAAGAACTTAGTAGAATTAAATTGGATTACGACTCATGAGGAAAATTTCGATGGCTTTTCTCTCGAGAGAGCAGAAGAAGGAGAGAGTTTCTCCGAAATCGCTTGGATAGCTGGAACAGGAAATTCCGACGAAAGCCAATCTTATAAATTCCAGGATCAGGGCATTTTTGAAAACAAACGCTATTACTACCGCCTCAAATCGATCGACATAAATGGGAGTTTTGAATATTCACAGATTATTGAAACTGCTTTCAGCGATTTTGGATTTACGGTAAACGATCCTTATCCCAATCCTGTTTTAGACAAAGTACTCAACTTCGAGATTCTAGCTCTAGAAGCAGAAACAGTATCGCTTCAAATATTTTCCGCTACTGGCCAAGTTGTAGAAGAACAACAAAATCTCTTATCTGTGGGGTCAAATACTATTTCCGTTGCCATTTCTCAATTAGCAGCTGGTATGTACTTCCTCAAGGTTAATGGGAGATATTACAATAATTATAAGCAGTTCGTAATAGAATAAGATTTTTCAAAGGCAATCAGGACTTTAAGAAATAAGGTCCATACGATAAAAATGCTGATCTCGATTATCGGGATCGGCATTTTTAGGTTTAGTTTCCTGCTTCGCAGAACGATTAATTCTCAGCTAGATTTTTTTAGCTTAGTATTATGCGAACTCTACTACTTTCTACTGCGACCATCAGCATGGCGATCGGTTTATTATTTACTTATTCCGCCTGCCAAAAATCTCCTCCGGCCAAAGCCGAAAGTTCCGTTCCCGCGGAATTATTATTGCCCATCTCGGCTTTACCGGATTATGAAAAAAACATTGATCACGCAGCTCTCATCAATTCTTTCGATGATGCCGGCTATACTCAGGGAGAAAGAATCTACAACTCCACTTGTTTCAATTGTCATGGCAATCCGGGACAAGTAGGTTCTATCCCAAACGCCCATCGATTTTGGGCAGATACTTATAAACATGGTGGCGATCCATACAGTATCTATGAAACCTTGACCCGAGGTCTCGGCCGTATGCCAGCACAGATCCAACTCGTCCCCCAAGAAAAATACGCCGTCATCCAATTTCTCTATGAGACCTACTATAGAAGTAATCCCAGTCAACAAGATTTCAAACTAGACGAGACTTATATCGCGAGCTTACCTAAGGGAACCGAAATCGGTCCAGAACCTAAAATCCATGAACCTTGGGCCGAAATGAATTATGGGGATTTTTGGATCAACACTTTTGAACTCGCTGGTCCCAATGCACCCGAACGCGAAACCTCTGGCGGCCCCTCTCCCCTAGCCAATGAAAATTACAATGATCTCAACTTTGCTTATAAAGGTATAGTCATCAGATTGGATCAGGGCGAAGGTGGCGTAGCAGCTGGTAAAGCTTGGGCACTTTTTGATCATGACCTCATGCGCTTGACCGGAATTTGGACGGGCGACGAGTTTATAGATTGGGAAGGCATCTTGCTCAACGATCGCCACAATATTTATCCTCGCACAATTGGCGAAGTCCATGTCGAAAATCCACTCAGTCCTGCTTGGGCCAATCCCGCCAATGCTTCATTTGAAGATCCTCGTTTTCGAGCTGTCGATGACAGACCTTTTGGCCCGCTTCCCAAAGATTGGGCACATTATGAAGGGCTATATCATCATGAAGATAAAATCGTGCTTGCTTATAGTGTCGGTAATGGTAAAGTACTCGAAGCTTATGACTTAGAATCTAAAGGTGAAAATCCCGTTTTCAGTCGGACGCTCAATATTCAATCCGCAGATCGAGAGCTAATCGTTCGGCTGGCACCGGCTACTACTCCTTTAGCTATTCTCTCCGAGAACGCTCAGTTAATTCAAAAAGATGGCTTTCACCAATTGAGCGTTCCGGCGCAGACGCAAAGTAAAGTCAAAATCTTGATGAGCAAATCTCAAACTACTCTTGATGCTCAAATCTCAAAAGCAAAATCACCCGAAGATCTTAAGCCTTATACAGAAGGTGGGAAAACCCGCTACCCCGAAATCTTGACTTCTCAAATCATCACCGGACCAGATACTGCTGCTTATGCGGTAGATGTACTTTCGCTACCGATCCCTAATCCTTGGAAGAGTCGGATGCGTCCGGGTGGGATTGATTTTTATCCCGATGGGGAACGCGCTGTCTTATGTACCATCGAAGGCGAAGTCTGGGAAATCAGTGGACTCACCCAAAAGTCAGGCGAACTCAAATGGAAACGGATTGCCACAGGAATGTACCAACCGCTCGGCATCAAAATTCATGAGGGGAAAATCTATGTCGGTTGCCGTGATCAAATCGTAAGATTGCAAGACCTCAATGGCGATGGAGAAACTGATTTTTATGAGAGCTTCAATAATGACCATCAGGTGACGGAGCATTTCCATGAATTTGCGATGGGTTTGCAAGTCGATGAGGAAGGAAACTTTTATTATGCCAAAAGTGCGCGCCATGCGAGGACTCCTCTCGTTCCCCAGCATGGGACTTTGTTGAGAGTAAGCGCCGATGGCGAACGCACCGATATAGTGGCTCATGGATTTCGCGCGGCCAATGGGGTATGTCGCAATCCGGATGGCAGTTTTTTTGTAACAGATCAAGAAGGCCACTGGAATCCGATGAATCGTATCAATCTGGTGGAAGAGGGAAAATTTTATGGCAATATGTATGCTTACGGCGCGCCGAACGATACCTCTAATAGTGCAATGGTTTCACCACTGGTTTGGGTAGATCAAAAAAATGATCGCTCTCCCTCTGAATTGGTTTGGGCCGAAAGCAAAAAGTGGGGTCCACTAAGTGGCAGTTTGCTCAATCTGTCTTATGGCTATGGAAAAATCTTTGTGGTCCTACGCGAGGAAAATTCAATCAAGCCGCAGGGAGGTATTATTGAATTACCCGTACCGAGATTTCCGACGGGGATTATGCGGGCACGCTTTCATCCTAAAGATGGACAGATGTATGCTTGCGGTATGAATGCCTGGGGCAGTAGTCAAGTTTATCAGGCGGGAGGATTATATAGGATTCGCTATACCGGACAAGATTTGAACTTAGCAGCTAGTCTGCAGACGCATAAATCGGGAATCAAAATAGCATTCGCCAATGAGTTGGATCCGAATAGTGTCGCTGACTTAAGTAATTTTGAAATAGAAACCTGGCAATTGAAACGAACTCATTTTTATGGCTCTAAACGATATGATACAAAAAAGCTCAAGATCGAATCTGCCCAACTGATGCCAGATGGCAAGACCATACTCTTATCAGTCCCGGACATAGAAAGCACTTGGATCATGGAGATTTCTTACCAACTCAAAGACAAAGATGGACAGTCTTTCGATGGCTTTATTCAAAATACCATCTACGATTTGGCCGATGAAAAAGCCGTTTTAAGCGCTAATTGAGCGTTCTGCCACGCAGAAAAATGATGAAAATTCATAGAATTAATGACGAGATCATAATCTGCTGAATAACAGTGTTTTACATCTTTCATTTTTACATAAAAGCCATTTTTATCATCAAAAAAGTTCGAATATATCCCTACTTGAACGCTTTTGTTTGTGTTTGGTGTAAAAAACGCGCCTGAGAATCGCTTACTAGTGTACCAGTATACAGGCTGTTTTTGTTTATGTCACTGAGAGGGCCGTTTTTCGGCCAAAAAGTGCCCTGAGAGTTCGCTGTATAAACTTTTGTTGGGTAGTAGGTCAGCTGGACTTATTCTCAGATCGATTTTTGTAGACAGCGAGTCACTGCTTTGACAAAGTATCAATAGTACATAGGTTTATCCACAACGAAAATGATAACTTCTCTAAAGTGCAGATTTTCAGGCTTTTAAAATCCACAGCCAAAATGCCCAAATTGTGCAGAAGCCTAAAAGGTAGGTGTATATCGTTATCCACATAAGTCGGATTTATACACAATTCGGTGGATAAGCATAGGGGTGTGGATATCGTAAGTGAATAAAGTGCGATTTATCAACTTTTTCCCCCAGCCAGTACCAAAAATTTTTACACTCATTTTGCCTTATCCACTTCGATGTTGATATGTCGAAAAGTCGTACTAATTTCCACGGTGATAGATTTCTACTGAAAATATATTCCACCATTTTTCAAAAACAGATTCTATCTCTAAGTGATTGAAAGATATAGCTATTAGCTTAGTAGGAATCTCGAAATATCCTTTGTCATGGCAATTACATTATACTCTTGTTAGCTCAAATTTTCCTTGGGGTAGTTAATGTGGATTACCTCATTTTATTTGTGGAATAGATGCAAGTCAAGCAAAATCGAATAAAGTTATCCTACTTATCCACGGATCCATTACTACTAATAGTTTTAATATTTAAAAAAGAAAGAATAATAGTATAGGGAAGAGTATATCTAGTTTCATTGAGCTGATTTTTTCGAGCTCTCCTTCGCAGAACGCTTGATCTCACTCTAGCGTTCTGCGAAGCTGGGAAAATAGGGAGATGCTTCGAGTACCTCAGCATGACAGGAGGAACGGAAAACTTTGCTTCAAAAATTCTCAGGCAACTTGAGCTTGCCGAAGAGCTCCGACATACGACTTATCCCCAAGACCCATATTGTGGATAGATTGAAGATGAAAAATCTTACCGCTTGATAATCAGTTAGTTTAATCTCCAAAAGCTTGTGTATTTTTGTGGATTAATACGTGGATAAAGTATTCACACCATTGCAAAAGTGTTTTCAAATCGTAATTGTCTAGCAGCTTTGCGTAACTTGTAAGCCCTTTCAAATAATTGTACAGAATTCATGGTAGAGGAAAATCCATCCGCCTACACTTCCATTTTAAATTTGGGAGAGTTTGGGCTGATTGACCGTCTGACAAAAAAAGTGCCGCAGCGCCAAGCTCGTACTCTCATGGGAGTAGGTGATGATGCCGCGGTCATCAAGTCGACCGATGGCAAAGTGCAGGTGTTTAGCACCGATATGCTTATCGAGGGTGTACACTTCGATTTGGGGTATATGCCATTGCGACATTTGGGGTATAAATCAGTCGCCGTCAACGTCAGTGATATCGCTGCGATGAACGCTCAGCCTTATGGGATAACAGTCTCAATAGCAGTGAGTAGTCGATTTTCAATTGAAGCTTTGGATGAACTCTATGAGGGCATCAATCTGGCTTGTGAAAAATACGGAATTGACCTGCTTGGAGGAGATACTACGAGTTCTCGCAGTGGTTTGGTGATTTCGGTTACGGCTTTTGGTGAAGAAGTTCCTGAAAAACTCACTTATCGCAAAGGCGCTCAGCCCAAAGATTTGATTTGTGTCAGTGGAGATGTCGGAGCGGCTTATGCTGGATTTTTGGTGCTAGATCGCGAACGCCAAGTTTTCCTCAAAGATCCTGCGATGCAACCAGATCTGACCGATTATGATTATGTGGCTGGCCGGCAATTGAGGCCGGATGCTCGGATGGATGTGGTCAATCGATTGGCTGAAATTGGTATACAGCCGACAGCAATGATCGATGTGAGTGATGGGATCGCTAGTGAACTGCATCACATTTGTCATCATAGCAAAAAAGGGGCAACGATTTATGCAAGTAAACTGCCAATCGATCATCAGACGATGAAAGTCGGCGAAGAGTTTGTAATCAGTCCAGTAACTTTTGCACTCAATGGCGGTGAGGACTACGAATTGCTATTCACTGTGCCGATTCAAGATTTTGAAAAAATTAAAACAGAAGCTGGGATTACTATCATCGGTCATATCACGGATGAACCCGGACAACTTCATATCGTGCTTGATAGCGGAGAGTTGGTTGAACTGACGGCTCAGGGTTGGGATCATTTTCCAAAGGAAGAAAAAGAAGAAAACTAAATGCGTTAGGACATTATGCAAAAAATTATTTCCTACAACGTCAATGGCATACGAGCAGCTTCCAAAAAGGGGCTGCTCGATTGGTTACAGGAAGAAAAGCCAGATGTGCTTTGTATCCAGGAGACGAAAGCCCAAAAAGATCAATTGGATGAGACAATTCTTAGTCCAGATGGTTATCACACATATTTTTACTCGGCCGAAAAGAAAGGTTATAGTGGTGTCGCGCTTTTTACCCGTGAAAAACCCAATCATGTAGAATATGGGTGTGGCATCGAGCGATTTGATATGGAAGGTCGAGTGATTCGAGCCGACTTTGATAATTACTCTGTCATCTCAGCTTATTTTCCTTCGGGATCGAGTGGAGACGTTCGGCAAGCCGTAAAAGAAGACTTTTTGGATGAGATGTTTGTCTATCTCAATGAACTTCGCAAGACGATTCCCAATTTGATTGTTTGTGGAGATTATAACATTTGCCACCAGGCAATTGACATTCATGATCCTGTTCGGAACAAAACGAGCTCCGGTTTCCTACCTAATGAACGTGAGTGGGTAACAAAATTTTTGGACGCCGGTTTTGTGGATTCTTTCCGAGCGATCTATCCTGATACTCCAGAGAAGTATAGTTGGTGGAGTTATCGTGCAGGTGCTCGCGCCCGAAACAAAGGTTGGCGGATCGATTATAATATGGTCGCGGAACCCTTGAAGGATGCGATCAAGAATGCAGATATTCTTTCGCAAGTGAAGCATTCTGATCATTGTCCGATCATGGTTGAAGTTGCTGTGTAGGGTTTTTGGTCTTAGAGCCTTTGGAGTTAAGGCCTCAAGTTTCGATATTTATATAGCTTAGGCCTAATTCGTTCTCCGCCTTGCGGAACGTTCGAACTTTTGCCCAAGCCTTTTCGTTGAATAAGTAGTATGAAAAAGTTTGTAATAGAACTCGATAATGTCACGGTTTCTGCTTTGTCTACTATGGCAAATCAGTTAGGGATTTCTCCAGAAGATTATCTTTTGGGGATAGTTGATACAGCTTTAAATCCAGAGGCAGAAAAAACAGCAAAAATTCCTGATGAAAACTATCAGGAGATTAAAGGTCGTATTCTTTCTAAATATGCTGAACTATATAAACGTTTGGCTTAATGTTTTTAGATAGGAAGCAAATTATTGATTTGCATGGGGCGATTATTGCTCAATCTGGAGGAGCTTCCGGACTAAGAGACCAAGGTGCTTTTGACTCTTGCTTACTACAACCATTTCAGGGATTTGGTGAAACAGAGTTTTATTCAAGTATACTTGACAAAAGCATTGCATTTGGATATTTCTTAGTGGTTAATCATCCTTTTATTGATGGAAACAAAAGGATCGGTCACGCGGTAATGGTAGTGAATCTAGATTATCATGGCTATGAAATAGAAGCTGCGACAGATGAGCAAGAAAAACTCATTCTCGATCTCGCATCGGGAATTTTAGATAAAGAAACTTTTTTTCAATGGGTGAAAGATCATCTTCAGCCATTGAGTCGATAAAGGAGCAATTTTTGATTTATGAATCAGTATCACAGTGTTCTTGATCAGCGCATGCATGATTTCCGTAAAAAATACTATACGGATAAGATTATGCGTGGCTCACTCATTCTTGCCCTGCTCGTGAGTTCCATGTTGTTTGTGGTTCTTTTGGGTGAAGGTCTTTTTGGTTTTTCTGCCGCTGTGCGAACGACCATGGTTTTTAGTTTGGGGGCTGTACTTATTGCAGTCTTGGGCTGGATGGTGATTTGGCCATTGACCAAACTTTTCAATATGTCGAAGACGATATCTGATTTTCAAATTGCAGATATGGTGAGGAGTCATTTTCCTGATATCAACGACAAATTGGTCAACCTTCTCCAACTCAAACGAGAGTCAGGGCAAAATTCATTGGCTTTAGCAGCCATTGATCGTAAAACTGAGGACATTGCTCCTGTCCAGATTAGCTCTGCGGTCAATCTTAACATGAACCGAAAATATTTGTGGTATCTCGCGATTCCACTTTTTTTGTTTTTACTCACTTACTCTTTTAACCCAGAGTTGTTAAGTGCGAGTTCAGCGAGGCTGGTAAACTACGATACTGAGTTTTTACCTGAAGCGCCCTTCAAAATTGAACTTTCTAGTGTGCCACAACAGCTGATCGCCGGTGAAAGCTATGATCTACAAGTAAATGTTGATGGCAAAGCTCTCCCATCTGAACTTTTCATCTTTATTAAGGATGAATCTGATCCTGAATCTCAATTTATTGACTATAGCCTCAACCAAGAGCAAACCAATGCCTTTACTTACACACTTTCAGATGTAAAAGAGGATTTTAGCTTTTATGTAGGTAATCCAGATGCTCGTTCTGAGAGTTATAAAATTGAAGTGCTAAAACGTCCATTCATTAAAAATTTCAGAGCACATATTATCTATCCCAAATACACAGGTTTGGGCTCAGAAACGCTCGAAAACAATGTTGGAGACTTCAAAGTAGTCAAAGGATCGACCGTTCGTTGGGAATTATTGCCCAACACAGAGGTAGCAAATGCTTGGTTAGTCGCTGGAGACAAAAAAGAATTCCAAAGTAATGCTGAATCTGGCGAATATGAGATCAGTCAGCGAGTGATGAAGGATCTGAAATATTTTCTTTCACTAGAATCAAATAGCCAGATCACCAATATTGATACGGTCAAGTACAAAATCAATGTGCTCCAAGATCGCTATCCATCCATTTATGTCTTTTCTCCGAATAACGATTTCCTCGTAGACCTCGATCCAGTGATGCCATTGGAGTTGGAGATTGCCGATGACTATGGATTTACAAAAATGGCGCTCTACTATCGCTTCACGAAGTCGGGAGGTACCTCTGCAGTGAGTGCTGAATACGCTGAGTATCCACTCAAAATTGATCGTAGGACACTCTTACAGCCACGCGATTATCAGATTGATCTTACGGCCTTGGGCTTACGCGAAGGTGATGAGTTAGAGTATTATATCAAGGTCTGGGACAACGATGGAGTTTCAGGGGCCAAGGCATCAACGAGTGCAACTTTCAAAGCTGTGTATCCAACTTTGGATGCTAAATATGATGAAGTCGGCGAGAAGCAGGACGAAGTGAAGGAAAGGCTTGAAGCCCTGAAAGAGAAATCTAAAGAGCTCGAAGAAAAGTATAAGAAGATTCAACAGACCTTATTAGAGCAAAAGAAATTGTCTTTTGATGATAAGAAGGAAATGCAGAAGATGCTTGAAGAGCATCGTGCGATGATGGATGAACTCGAAAAGACTCAAAAAGCTTTTGAGGAAACCAAGGAAGAGCTGCAAAACAATGAAATGGTTTCAGAGAAAACGCTTGAAAAATATGAAGAGCTCAATGAATTTTTGGAAGAGTTGGATAATCCAGAAATCGAAGATTTATTAAAGGAGCTTGAAGATAAAATGGAAGAGTTGAATCCAGAAGATGTGATGAACAAGATGGAGCAACTCAAGGTGAATGATGAAGATATCAAGAAGAGCTTAGAGCGTACGCTCGAATTGTTCAAGCAAATGGAGGTCGATCAGAAGGCGGATGAAATTCGTAATAAGCTCGACAATATGAAGGCGAAAGAAGATGTCCTCAATGAGCAGCTCGAGAAAGCCGAAACCGCAGAAGACTTAAAAAACCTTTCCGATCGTCAGGAAGACATCAACAAACAAATGGATGATGTCAAAGAAGATCTCAGCGAGTTGGAGGAAATGAAAGATGATACTGAGACTCCGGATGAATCTGAGATGGACGAACTGCAGGAGGATGCCGACGAAGCTCAAGAGGAGATGGATGATGCTTCAGAAAAAATGGATGAGGCGGCAGAGAAGATGGAAGATGGCAGTCGCAAGGAAAAGAAGGAAGCTCAGGAGATGAAGCAAAGTGCAGGCGAGCAGCAAAAAAGTGCTTCTAAGAAGATGGAGGAAATGTCTGAGCAACTCAGCGAGATGCAAATGAATATGCAGCAGCAGCAAGACCAACAAAACTTGGAGAACTTGCGTGAGTTGTTAGAAAATTTATTGACGCTTTCATTTGATCAAGAGGATCTAAAGGAAGATGTTAAAGGCTTGAAGTATGGTGATCCTGCTCTCAAAGAAAAGAGTCAAGACCAGAAAAAACTCCAAGATGATATGGCTTTGGTTGCGGATAGCTTAGATGCTTTAGCCAACAAAGTATTCCAGATCCAGAAGTTCGTCCTAGACGAAAGCGGTAAGATTACTGGTAATATGAAGCAGTCTCAAACCTTCTTCCGCAACAAGCAGGTCCCGATGATTACCTACCATCAGCAGACTGCCATGACGAGTATCAACAACTTGGCTAATATGCTTTCGGATGTCATGAAGCAGATGCAGGAGCAGATGATGAATGCCAAGCCTGGTAGTGGAATGTGTCAAAAGCCGGGACAAACGCCTAGTATGCAAAAGATGGGTGAGCAGCAAAAACAGCTCAATCAGCAGATGCAGCAAATGAAAAATGGCCAGATGAATGCGCAGAAGATGGGTGAAATGGCAGCGCGACAAGAAGCCATCCGCAAGCAACTTCAAGAGGCTAAAGACCGTATGAAACAAAACGGCGAAAACGGATTAGGTGATCTAGATAAGATCATGCAGGACATGAAGCAGACTGAAACCGAACTCGTCAACCGTCAGTTAACTGCTGAAACCTTAATGCGTCAGCAACAGATATTGAGCCGATTGTTACAGGCTGATAAGTCCGTTCGCGAACGCGAATTAGACAACAAAAGAGAATCTAAAACGGGTCGCGAATTGGACCGCAAGTCCCCTGAGCAACTCAGTATAGATGAGTATAAAAACAAAATACGTCAGGAGATGTTGAAATCTAACAAATTGGAATATTCCAACGATTTCCTCATCTTGATCGAACAATATTTCAAAAAGCTCGAAGAAGCGAATGAGTAGCAGTACCGAAACCCGGAAGGTGCTAAAACAACTGACCCTGGAAAGTAAGCCAGAAGTCATCCATACGATAGAATCTGTCGTCGATGATATTAGGGCTGATCTTGACTTCAAGGAAGACGTTTACGGCAATGTAATGGTAGCCGTCACCGAAGCAGTAAATAACTCTGTCGTGCATGGCAACGGAGGTGATGAAAGCAAAAAAGTCTTTGTAGACTTTGAGATGGAAAACACCTACCGCCTATTGGTGAGAGTTACGGATGAAGGCCCCGGCTTTGATCCTAGCACTTTGCCTGATCCGACCGCACCTGAAAACCTTGTCAACATTGGAGGGAGAGGCGTATTCTTGATGCAGCATCTTTCTGATGAGATGAACTTCTCCGATGATGGGAAGCAGGTCGAAATGATCTTCAATATCTAAACCCACTGGTTCAAAATACGCAGGTGCTTTTCTTAGAGAAGCACCTGATTTTTCTTGTAAGCGATGGCCGAAACGATCCATTTTCATAGCGAGGAGATAGACTTTGCTTTAGCCAATGAGCTAGAGATTACTCAATGGTTGCTTCTATTGGTGAGTGCGAAGGAGCAGTCTGTACACGAGCTAAACTATATCTTTTGCTCAGATGAGTTTTTGCTCAGCCTCAATCAGCAGTATTTACAGCACGATTATTATACTGATATCCTCACCTTTCCTTATGAGCATCCAGAGGATTCTGGCATTTGGTCCGACATATATATCAGCATAGATCGCGTTCGCGAGAACGCTCAGTCTTTTAAATCCAGTTTTGAAGAAGAACTACATCGAGTGATGGCGCATGGTGTTTTGCATCTTTTGGGTTATGATGACCATGGCGAGTCAGAGGCAGAGATGCGCCAGCAAGAAAAAGAAGCGCTCGCGATGCGACAGTTCTGAGGTTCCACGTGGAACCTTTTCTTATAAGATTCGCTATTCAATATTGAATTGGTTGAATGTTCCACGTGGAACATTCTGCTCCTTCCCTCCCCTAGCCGTACCTGTTTATTCTCTTATGTCATAGACATAGATCCCTTTATAATATCCCTGCGGAGAACGCAAATACCATTGCCAATCGGGTTCATTCAGTAGACTGCTGTCTGCGATGATGAGGAAATCTGCCAGTCCTTTCTTGATCCATTGGTCCATTTTATGAGGCTCGGTGGGGCCAAAGTTAGCGTTGGTCCAGCCTCTACGATTCATGAGGTAAAGTGTATTGTTAGGGCTAAAGTCTGGTACACTTACGACTGCATCATCAATTCCTACTCCAGCTTCAAGGAGGAAGTTTTGTAATCCTTGATCATAGAATGCTGGATGTTCTTTGTAGTTCATGGTCCTGCCAAAGTAGCGTACTCGTAACTCAGTTTTAGTTCGATATAAACCAAAGATGCATACTCCAAGAAGCATTCATTTGAATAAGTGGGAGCGCCATAGACGCGGCCATTTTTCCTGAACGACCCTGAGGCCATGTAAAGCTGAAAGCGCAATTAAGGGCATGAAAGCAATGAGGTAATAGTCATGAATCCCCATCAGCCAGTAGAAAAAATAGAGGTATATCAATTTCGCGAAGAGAAGGAATCCTGTGGCTAACCACCAGTTCTTATCACTTGTCTTGAGGCTCAGCAATGTACTCCCACTCAGGATTAGGATGAGCGTTCCGCAAAGCGGGTGATACATTAAAGGGATATGGAAATCTCGTAAATGTCCCCAGATATCTAATCGTTGACTTGTCGCTAATCCCGTAAAGGATCTCATAATATGGCCGAAATGCCCTCTCTCAAAACCGGTACTATACCAAGTGGCGTAGGTATACCATAACAGAATCAGGCTTATCCCTGTGAGGAGCAGAGCAACTTTATTCCACCAATCCCTGCCTCTTAATAGTGCCCGAATAGAATTGCTTCCTCTCTCAGACAGCAAGAGGATACTAGCTGCTCCGAGACTCCCAATACTAGAAGCTTTGATCATCGCTGCCAGGGTGAAACCCATAATAGCCCAAACTAATATTGGAAAATGGCCTTGTTCTCGATAGTGAAAAAATGCATACCAAGCCCAGCAGCAGAGGGCAAAAACAGGTGGATCAGGGATAAATCCATTGCCATAAAAATGCAGCAAGGGGGAAGCTGCAATCAACAACATATAAAGGACTGAGAAGATATGATCTCGCAAATAGAGTACCGCCAACTTATATAGAGCCCAAAAACCACTAAACACAATCAGTAATTGTAAAGCTCGAAACCAAGCATGATGAGGTTGGAACAAGCGATAGAGCATCCCCACTATCCAGTATAAGAGTGGGAATTCTGAAGCCGCTTTTTGCTCATTATAAAGATTGTGAAAGCGAGGGGTAAAGAGGTTGAGGCTCTCTGCATAGTAGTTCCATGCAAAGGAAGCGGAGTCAGTTTGCCGCCATTTGTGGATACTTTGAGGGGGCTCATCAAGGATCGTATGATGACCTATGAATAAGAAAATCCCTAGCAAGATAAGCCAGATGCTTATCCCGGGATACCGGAAGTTATACATGAGATGAGTTTATTGTGTTTCAATCAGCTTCACGGCAGTACGCTTTCAAAGGTTGGGGCATGGCAAATCTTTGGCTGCTTCGGGCAGGCTTTTTCCTGTTTGACTCATGCTTTTTCAAATTTTCTCAAATGAGGTTTTGACTTGCGTTTTTTTCAAAGGAGATTTCGACTCTCATTCAGCTAGTGCTGCTTACTTCTCTCTGATTATATGCGTGAAAAATTATTAAGCATAGGCCTGCCAATATTACTCTTCATTGTCCTTGGAGTAGAACTCGGCGAGTTGCTTTTGGCTTCTGGGCAGAAGCAGAGCGAGCCCTTATGGTATTGTTTGATGGGACTTTTAAGTGTTGGTTTGATCTTGTTTTGGCCTCCTCATACTCTGTCCTTTGGGCAACGCTATCATCAATATCGGCCTGCGATACGGCTGATTTCTCTCCTTGCATTGGGGCTTGCTGGAGCATTGTTTTTATATCATTTCTCAGCTTTGCTGGAACGCTTCCCTCTCGCTTCTACTTATAGTGATATCCTGCAAAACGCAAATACCCATGCCGAGCGAATCGCCATTGGGCAAGATCCCTACTTCAAAATAGATCGTATCTGGAATGGTGTTTATCCTGTATATATGGCAGGTCGTTGGCTAGCTTATGTACCCGCGATCTTACTCAAGATAGATATACGATGGTTCGATGCGATCTGGCCGTTGCTCGGTTTGGGACTTCTTTGGAGTGATATCTCTAAGCGTGGAATCTACGCCAACCTTCTACTTTTGGCTTCCCTCCTACCCTTGGCTTGGATCGCTTATTATCTCTTAGAGATCAACCCTTGGTTTTTTAGAGGTTCTGGAGAGGGTCTATCTCTGGGTTGGTATTTGATGCTAGCATGGGCGATGCTTCAGCGCCGATTTAATCTGCAAGGATTTTTGATTGTGATGCTCCTACTGGGACGACCAAGTTTAGTATTGTGGGTGCCTATATGGATGTTTATGCTTTGGCGATACGAAAGCCAGCAATCATTTTATCAACTATTGATCGGGCTCCTAGTGAGCCTTACCGTATTCTTAATCATCCCATTTGATTGGGAGCAATGGGATTACTTTATCAATCTCCCCCAAGAGTATCTCACCAATGCATATGAATATTGGACCGTAGAAAAGCGAGTATGGTTTATTTCCTCACCAGGATATGCGATACGTTTTGCGGAGGGAAAGCTGGGGATTCTCGCTTGGATACAATTTTTGAGTATAGCTTTAGGAAGCGGATTAGTCTTCTGGATATGGAAGAAACGTTCCGCGAAGCGGGCACAAATCAGCCTCCCCTATGCCGGCCTGCTGAGTCTGAAGATCAGCCTCCTGTTTTATGCGGCCTTTCACCTGATGCCTTTCCATCACTTCTTTGTGCTGGCGAGTTTTCTTTCTCTACCATTGATATGGATGCTCGTGCCTGTATCTCAAAGCCAAGGGAGTCAAGCGTTCGGCAAGGCCGTGAAAATACCTCGCCTAAAACTGAATCAAGGCCAACGGAAAAACATCCTGCTTCTATCTCTATTGATCGGCCTTGTACTTCTTGAAGTTTTGGCCAATACTCGCTTTGTGGCAGCGCCTTTCAAAGACAATTTTGTATGGAGTAGCGCTATCTATTTTTTGGTTGGCTTGGGGATTGTATTCGTGATTTTGATCAAACCAGCGGCAAGCTCTTTACCATCGCTCCTACCAGATTCCAAGGCTAAAGGAGTCGGGTGGTTTAAATGGGCTATTGTGTTGAGCATTGGATTTTTCCTCCTTCAAGCCGGTAGTCAGATATTAATAAACTTTCCTTTGACGATAGAAGATGCTGATATGCTTCCTATCCTAAGGACACAGGCGCAGCGCTTTATCAATGGGGAAGATGTTTATGCTGTAATGCCAGGGTTTTGGAAGGGCAATATGAAGCCGATTTATATGCCAGGCTTTTGGGCTCCCTTGGTTCCTTTTGAAGCAGCAGGGATCGATATACGCTGGGCGACTTTGGTGCTGTTGTTGCTAGCCTTGGGATTGATACTGAGTTTTTTGCCGATCATCAAGCGCAATCAATCTCTATTTGTATTGGTGGCATTGCTGCCCTTGGTCTTTATCTATGAGTCTGTATGGACGGGGCAAGAGTCTATCATCAGATTGTCTGAAGAAGGGATCGTAATGTTTTACTATGTATTGCTGGGTTTTGCCGTAGTGAGGCGTTGGCCAGTGCTGACAGGAGTCGCGATTGCGCTCTGTATGTTGAGTCGATTTGGCTTGGTTCCATGGGTGGGCTTTTATCTGATCTATGTATTCTTTTTTGAAAACAAACGACAAGCTTTGATCACGGCTGCTACTGCGGGTGCGGTTGGTCTCTTTGGTTTTTTGATTCCCTATGGCTTTGAGCTTTGGGATTACTTTTTCAATCATCCGCATCGCTATCAAAAATTTGCGGAGAGCACCTGGGAGGTCAACCAGCAGTTTTTTGCCAATACCCTGGGACTAGCAAAGTACTTCACCAAGGAGACCGTTCGATACCAACATCGGATACATTTGATCCTTTCCTTTTTGGCTCCTGCCCTACTCCTGTTTACTTATTGGCGGACGAGATTGAAGTGGCAATGGAATGAACATTTTTTTGCTTTGGCGATGCTCAAGTTGACGCTGGTCATTTTTTATAGCTTCATCGTGATGCCCGTCTTCTATCTCTTCTTTGTCAACACCATTTTGTCTTGCTTGATTTTGTTTGCTTACCTCGGGCAAATGTTGAAGAGTGAGAAGCCTTGATTTGCCGCTTCGCGGAACGCGCCATTTCGAACGAACGCAAGCGAGGAGAAATCTCAAACCATTCAAGTTTGAGATTTCTCCCTTCGGTGATAAAGTATTGAATGATAATTAGTTAAGTTGTTGATAGTCAGTTAGTTACATGGAAAAAAGTGTTTAATAGTTTGATTATCAGTCGTTTACACTTTTTTCCTCTCCCACCCCACCTTTTCCAAATCTGGCGCGTGTAATCAGACACTAGCACATACCAGAAAACAATCTCTCCATGTATCGAATTTCTCCCTTGGTCTCTATGACCATACTGGGAACGCTATGTCTGTTCGAAACGCTTTGTTCGACTCGTTGGGTTTATCTCAGTAAGCCCGAATCCCTTGCATTGGTTACATTACCCTATATGCTCTGTGGTCTGGGGATTGCTCTCTTCCCATTGCTCAGGACTCGTACTCCTAAACCTAGTCTTAGGCTTCCTTTCTGGGGGAAAGTCTCCTTACAAGGCCTTATATGGCTTAGTTTAGCGTACTACTTTCAGCAATTGTGGCTACACGCGCAGCAAATCATTGCCAAATTTCCGATTGATTTTCATCGGGCTGATATGTTGGCGGTAATCGAGAAGCAAGTCGAGCGCTTTTTGCAGTCCGAACCCATCTATGATATTATACCAGAAATATGGGGAGGAATGCCTCCGATCTATTTGCCTGCTTTTTGGGCCGTTTTTGTACCGGCGATGGCTTTAGGTTATGATATCCGATGGACGACGGTAATTTTGTTGGGAGGGAGTATGCTTTTGATTTATGCACCTCTAGTTTCGCTTAAGCGAACGCATATTTTCACCCTTTTGCCTTTGATCCCGCTCTATTTTCTGATGGAGGCAATCTGGACCGAAAAAACTTACTTATTACGATTCACCGAAGAAGGTATTTCCATTTTTTATTATCTCCTATTGGGATTAGCGATATGGAAGCGGATTTCTTGGCTCGAAGGTATCGCAATTGGACTTTGTCTCTTGAGTCGCTACTCATTTTTGCCTTGGCTGGTGGTGTACGGGATTCACCTGTTCTTTTTGCGAGAGCGGAGAGAGTTTTTCACTGTTGTCGGGATTTCTACCGCAATGTTTGTGTTTTTGTTATGGATTCCGTTTGGCACGGAACGCTTAGTTTTCTTTCTGGGACATCCGGGGGAGTATCAAGTCTATGCCGAGAAGCTTTGGACCAAGGATGCTATCTTTTTTCAAAGAACGCTGGGTTTGGCGAAGTACTTTTCGCTTGATCTGGTCGCTTTGCAGCATCGACTACATTTATTACTGACTTTTGCTGCT
This sequence comes from Bacteroidia bacterium, assembly GCA_045106675.1. Taxonomy (GTDB): domain Bacteria; phylum Bacteroidota; class Bacteroidia; order J057; family J057; genus JBCAWW01. The sequence goes on along the minus strand of JBGCFA010000008.1, from coordinate 39,095 downwards.
CCAGGGATTTTGTTAGCTACTTTTTGGCATAAACTCAAAAGACCCGAGCCAAGCTCTCACATCCATCACTTTTTCTTGCTCTGTAGCCTCAAATTGTCGTTAGTAGTTTTTTACAATTTGATCGTCGTGCCAGTCTATTATCTCTTTTATGTCAACACCTTCTTTTCGGTCCTCATCTTGGCTTGTTATATTCGCTTTCAAATCAATCATTACGTAGCAAAGCCATCAACTCATGTCACTCAGCCCCGATCAACAACGCAAAGAGAATAATTTTGACTTCATGTCTGGTATCGTCAAGCGATTTGACGAATTGAAGTATGCGCTCCTCGACGCTCAGACTTTTGACCCTGAGCATTATGGTTTTCCTGACTTCTATTACGAGGTGATGGAAACCGATCAAAAACGAGTGGATGCGTTCCGCAAAGCGTTTGAAAAATATGACAATCTCAAAGATAAAGTCGTCTGTGAGATTGGTATCGGTACCTTGGCACTGACCAAGCACTTCTTACCGCATGTCAAAAAGGCCTATCTGATCGAAAGTAATCCCAATGTGATATCGTTCGTCGAAGCCGAACTGGAAAAAAACGGCTGGAGCGATAAAGTAACGCTCATTCATGCGGATGCTCTCAAAACCGAACTTCCCGAACCAGTCGATTTTGTGATTGGTGAATTGATGAGCATTTTTTGCGCCAATGAGCTACAAGTCCAGATATTCAAGCACGCTCGGACCTTTTTGCGAGAAGGCGGAGTATTGATGCCGGGTTTGATCCATAATATGGCGCAACTTTGCTATGCAGACTTTGATCACGGCTATGATCACTATCCGGTCTTTTTTACGCGCCATTTGCCTGAGATATTTTGCCCGATGCACCTGATCAATACGATTGATCTCTATCAGGAGACCGAAATGACGGTCAGTCGCCAAAATATGATCCAACCGATCTTAAGTGGAAGCGTTAACGCAGTATATCTCAACTCCTGGATCCAAGTTGCGGAAGGCTGCAACTTTACTGGCACTGATAGTCTCATGCCTCCGACAGTCGTCAAACTCGCCGAAACCGTCGAAGTCAAAGCCGGTCAATCTTATACTTTGCATTCCAACTACTCCTACGGGACTACTTTGGATGACGCTAAGTTTTGGCTAGAGTAAAAAATCATCTTGTGGACGCTGACAGGGTCCCGAACCCTGTCAGCGCCCATCCTGTCAGGGGGTAAATCTCACCTCCTGCAATCTCCTGCTGTAAAGGAGTAAATTTTTCACTTTCCCGGTTTTACTCCTTTGTACTAGGAGCCGATAGCCGTTCATCACCAAAACATCCGGCTCAAACATTCGCGCATTCATTTTGTCGCCGCCAAGTACAATTTTGTATTGATCGTCTTTGTCGTGTTCGACTATAAGCTCGGCGCCAGTTTCAGGATTTAGGTATTTGCCATTGAACGAGGTATAGTCAAAAGCGGTGAAATCTGACTCGATTTTCTGTAAGCTATAAGGTGAATGTGAAGGATGATAAAGCCTTATCTGATAATTATTTTCCTTATCTAAGCTAAACCATTGCTTGAATGTCGAATCACCCACTTCGTGGAACAAATTATCTCCTTCCATTTCGAGTTGAATGTCATCACGCTCGGATCTTTGCATCGACCACTCCCCTGCTTGATTGACGATTTTGAGATAGTAGCCCCAGTCGGTTTTATAGGTTCCAGCGAGATCTGAAATCGGTAATACTGCTCCTTTATTTTCTGGTTCGAGTAAATTGCTTTCACTGGCTAGTTTATTAGCATCAATCAACAAATCCGCACAAAGCCTCGCCAAATAATCGGTTCCGACTCTCCCACTATTAGACATTACAAAAATGCTCAATTGTTCGGAGTCAAAACGCAAAGTTGTCGCATGCCAAGCTCCAGTTTCGCCTTCATGAAATCGATAAGCTAGGCCCCGATAAGAACCGAACTCTAGACCATAGCCGTATTCCGTAATTTGACTCCCTGCGATGAGACTTTGACTTTTTTTAAGGATCTCTCGACCGAGAACGCTAGTATCCATGTTTTGCACTATTTGTTCCCAGCGCAATTGATCTTCGAGTGTCGTAAAGAGAGCCCCATCACCATGCAAGTCGCTGAGCCAATCAAAAGTGGTCCACTTCCCAAAATTGAAGTAGGGCAAAGCCATATTTTCAATCTGATCATGATTTGACTCAAAGTGCGTGGCCTTCATCCGCAATTCCGCAAACATTTGATCGGCATAAGCCTGAAAACTCATACCCGAAACCACTTTCACAATCTCCGCCAGCAAAATGTAGTTGGAATTGCTATAGAGATAGCGAGTGCCTGGAAAAAAATTCAGTTCCTGCTGCTGGGAGAGAATTTGGATAGCATCCTCATTTGTCAAAGTCTGTTTCCACCAAGTGATGCCTTGCAAACGCCATAAATCATAAACATTTCGAATCCCGCTACTATGATTGAGTAATTGAGCGATCGTAATCGGCGATTTTATTTCGAAGAAGAAATTGGGAAGATATTTACGGATATCATCGCTGAGTTTTAGTTTTTGCTCGGATTCTAGCTTGAGGATACAAAGTGCGGTAAACTGTTTGGCGAGAGAGGCAATATTGAAGCGGCTTTGGGCATCGATTGCAGTTTCGTTTTTGAGATCGCTGACGCCGGCATATTTTGTATAGGTAATTTGCCCATTTTGAACGATGCCCATGGCAAGACCGGGATCGCCTTCATCAACAAACTCCAAAATAAGATCGTCGAGAGATTTTTGTTGCTCGGGACTGAGTATTTGAGAGTTGAGCGTTCCCCAGAGGGTGAAAAATAAAAATGATAGTATGTAGGACTTCATAAGAGTGAGATAATGTTGGAAGGACAAAAATCTCGATTCTAAATGTGCTAAGCGCGCCAGATCACGATTTGGGTCGCTTTCTCGGAGCAGAGGCCGTACTTCCTACAAATTGCAAAGGCGTTATTCCGGTATTGCGTTTGAATACTCGATTGAAAGTAGTTTTCGAATTGAAACCACAACTCAAAGCGATACTGAGCAAGGTGAATTTTTCGTGTTCGCCACGGGCAATATGCTCTTTAAAGGCATTCACTCGATAATGATTGACAAAATCATTGAAATTCATCTCGAAACCCTGATTGATGATTTGAGAAACTTGCTTGCTCGTAATATTGAGCGTTTGGGCGACATCATTGAGGGAGAGCGTCGGATTTTGATACATTTTTTCAGATTCCATCAGGGCGAGTATCTGTTTTTTTCCTGCGGAGAACGCTTCGCCAGCTAGCGGTGCTTTTACTTCTTTGGGGGGCGACTCTGCGAGAACACTTCTATCGTTCTGCGAAGCAAGAGTAGAAAAAAATGGTGCTATTCCAGATTTGAGACCATGGGCATAAGCTTCAAAGGCGATATAGTAAGCCAGTGCTGCAAAAAAGAAGTAATACCAAAATTTAGGACCGAATGCACCGTAATTAGGATAAGCGATGAAAAATCCGATTCGTAAACTTAAAATGACTAAAAGCGCGATCAGATACTTTTGCATCCAATTATAACGAACCGCATCTGCATAACTCAATTCTTCTACGATGCGTCTTCGATATTGCCGATAAGTCCTGATGCTCAGAACGACATAAATGATCATGCTGGCGAGGCCGCTAATCTGATACCAAGGCGAAAGGTCTTTGTCTCGGCCATCGGCATAAAAGTAATATTCATCCAGAATCAAGAAATCCGTAACGAAAACAATCAGACTATAGAGTAGATAAAGCGTTGCAGGCAAAAAGTGTAAATAATCCCTACGGCTCAGGCGGAAGTCTGGCTGTAGTAAAAAGAGGGTGTAAAAGTAGATTACCGGCCCGATTAGAAAAAACTGCTGGAATGGTACAAAAAAGAGGAAGTCGCGAAATCCGTCTTTGGCATACCAACCAGAGTATCCGCACATCCAAGGCGTATAATAGAGACAAGCCAATAAAATGAATAAACTCAAGCACTTACTGGCTTGATCTTGGTTTTCGACTCCTTTTTTGAGTAAAAGAATGGCAAAAATCAGTGATTGCACCCAAAAAAAGAGTAGCGAACTAGTTTGGGCAGTGAATTCGAAAAACATAAAAAATTTTGACTGAAATCGTTTGGCTAAGGAATACGAAATAAATAAGCTGTCAATTTTGCGCAAGGGTTTTGCCGCAGAACAAGGAAGGAAAATCGAGTTTGGCGAGCCAAGTGAGCATTTTTTCTGACGCTGGGCTGGGGCAAAATAACAAGCAAAATGGCATATTATTTTTTGAGTGTTCCTAAGCAATCACATTGATATCAAAGCCTATTATATCACGCCATCCTTCAGATATAGTTTCATTTTTTAGACGAAAGGGCGTGACATGATGCCAGAGGTCGGTGCCATAGGTGATTTCGTCGCGAGAATCCGCCTGAAAAGTAAATTCTCCCGGCTGCAAGGTGTGACGACAGATAATTTCTTTTTCACCATTGTTCAGTTGCTCGATGATCTGGGTTTCACCGCCGATGATATTTTTTCGATTGAGCACTAAAGCTGAAACGATATAATCAGCACCATCTTCATGCGCACCTTCAGGAGAATTGTTGCCTGCCTTTTTGGGAACAGCTTTGACCGACATAAAATGTGCGGTGATCTTGATTTTTTGTAAATCAGGCCTTGTTTGTTCAACTAGACTAAAAACTCCTTTTAATAGTGACTGAAACATTTCATTTTCAGTATATTTATGTTCACATTCTGCAAAAATTCGAGGAAGAGATCTGATATCTTTATCATTCGTATCTTGCTGAAAATGAGGCACCATTTCTCGCCATATTTCGATTTCTTTTGATGTTTTTTCGACTAGAAACTGTGCCACTGCCCTTCTACGCCAAGCTTGGATGGCTGCAAAAGCATTTTGATCTTCTTGGGAGAGCTTTGAAATCCAATCTTGGAGGATGCCTACTTCTTGTTGGCCACTATAGTAGTCCCTAAAGCGGGAACGCAAAGTTGGATCGTTCGGAAAAGCCGCCGTCAAGATTTCCATCTGCAATCGGCGAACATCATAATAGTCCCATTGGAAGTCTTGGGCCATTGGTCCAAAAAACTCAAGGAAGCGTTCGGCGACTAAGCCGTCAAAACGCTCAATTGAATCAATCAAGATGGGAGAATGAATCGTGCGGCCGAGCTGAGCAGAAATTGTATTTTGGGTGATAGGCAGTTGCATGCTATAAAGTTGCAAATGCGCAGCACAAAACAAAATTGTGGATTGAAACGAAAAACTCTCGAACAACTCTCCGCGCCCACTGCGCTTTCGAACGAGCGCAAGCGAGGAGAAATCTCCTATTTGAGCAAATAGTATATCTTTAATTCGCCCAAATAGCAATCTTCAATTCGCCCAAATAAGAGATTTCCAATTCGCCCAAATAAGAGATTTCCAATTCGCTCAAATCGGAGATTTCTCACCCTAAAGGGATTCGAAATTATCGTTTCACAATCTTAATCGAGCTAGTCGTCAAGTCATCCTTCATAAATCTCAAAAAATATAAGCCAGAATCCAGATAAGAAAGGGAGATGGTTTCAGATTGGATAGATTCGGACAAAACTAATTTCCCTCTAGCATCATAAAGATGAAAATACTCGAACTTACTGAGTACTTCATCTGCAAAACGTAAATGTTCCTGAGTCGGATTGGGATATACCAAAAGACTGGCGTTGATTAATGGAATATCAATTGAAGCGCTGATATTTGACAATTCTTCAATCCTGAAGTCTGCAAATAAGACTTGCTCATCTTTTAGATTGGTCGCATCGTTGAGGCTGCGATAAAGTCCCCATTTTGGTCGGATAAAATCGGCATCCGTCTTCCACATCCGAATGGAGGCATTGATATAGTAAAATAAAGTATCTCCATTGGCCATATCGGTGAGCAAAACTTCGTATTCGCCAGTACCTAGCTCGCCATAGATGACTGTTTCTTTTGCTTCTAGCCATTTGCCTTTGAGTGGTGCCAAAGGAGTTTGATAATTGGTGACTTGAGATGTGCTCTCGGCATAACGCAATTCTAATCTATCGGGATTACTTTTTCTGGCGGTCAAAGTAATCAATGGCATCGAAGATTCGGATCCGCCCACCGCTTTGAGTTGGTGAAGATGACTAAATGAGCCAGAAGGCTGAAAAGTGCTATCGAGTTTAAACTTCCAGCGGTATTCTACTTTTTCGCCTACAATCCCGAGGAGACTATCAGGCGATTTGTCATAAGTCTTGATTTCGTTGCGTTGGCGATCAAAATTTTGGCAACGATCATCGTCTTCCGATTTGTGCATGTGAAATAGGAAAACGTGCTGATTGAGATCCGTATCAAATACTTCCTCGATATGCCTCCCAAAACTTGTATGCCCACAATCTGGGACTTCAACCACATTATGACCAGGTGCTAAAACCGAATTGATCAATTCGTAGGTGTCACCGGGACCGTTGGCTTCTAAAATTGTTTGTGAAAAAGCGACGGATGAAAGAAAAGATAAGATCAGGAAGGCAGTAAGAATCTTTTGCATTTATTTAATCGTTGAGGACTGGTAAAAGTATTGAGTCTTTTAATTAACGCATTTTTTGAACCTAAGTGGTGTCAATCTCGACTCCTTTTGGTCATAGTATTGTGATTTACCTCTACTCGAGGAACGCTTAGTTGGTTGGTTCTGTTTGCTATCTATCAATTCTCCCGAATTAGCCGTAATTTTGTAATTCATTAAAGTCAAAAGGATCATGTTTCCAATTTATGACGTCATAGTAGTGGGCGCAGGGCATGCCGGTTGTGAAGCCGCTGCCGCCGCCGCCAATATGGGGATGCGGGTAATGCTGGCCACTATGAATATGAATACCATCGCCCAAATGTCTTGTAATCCTGCCATGGGTGGGGTCGCTAAAGGACAATTGGTACGAGAAATAGATGCGCTGGGTGGATATTCTGGTATCGTAACGGATCATACGATGATCCAATTTCGTATGCTCAATCGTTCCAAAGGTCCCGCTATGTGGAGCCCGAGAGCGCAAAGTGATCGTATGCGTTTTGCTGAAAAGTGGAGATTGATGTTGGAGGGAACTCCAAACGTAGATTTTTGGCAAGAAATGATCGTCGGTTTGGTGGTCAAAGACCAACGAGTCGTTGGTGTGCGCACTTCTTTGGGATTAGAGATTCCAGCAAAAACGGTAGTATTGACTAATGGGACTTTTCTCAATGGTCTAATTCATATTGGAGACAAGCAATTTGGGGGAGGTCGTTCCGGTGAACGCGCAGCTGTGGGATTGACGGGGCAATTAGAATCACTTGGATTTGAAAGTGGCCGTATGAAAACAGGTACGCCACCTCGAATTGATGGCCGATCTATCAATTTTGAAGCGACGGAAGAGCAGCCAGGAGACGAAAACCCAAGCAAATTTTCCTTTAGCGAGACGCCACGATTGAAAAATCAGCGTCCTTGCCATATAACTTATACCAATCCACAAACTCACGAGTTTTTGAAGGAGGGGTTTGATCGTTCTCCCATGTTCAATGGGCAGATTCAAGGATACGGACCGAGATATTGCCCTTCTATAGAAGAAAAAATCAACCGTTTTGCGGATCGAGATCGTCATCAAATCTTTCTAGAGCCAGAAGGCTGGGATACAGTTGAGGTATATGTCAATGGATTTTCATCTTCCTTGCCGGAAGATGTACAGTTCAAAGCAATGCGGTCGATCCCTGGATTAGAAAATGCACGGATGTTTCGTCCAGGTTATGCTGTGGAATATGATTTTTTCCCACCAACTCAGTTAAAGCTATCGCTAGAAACGCGTTTAGTGGAAAATCTGTTTTTTGCTGGACAAATCAATGGAACGACTGGCTATGAAGAAGCTGCTAGTCAAGGATTGATGGCGGGAATCAATGCTGCGCGCAAAGCTAAAGAAGAAGATCCGGTTATTTTGAAAAGGGATCAGGCTTATATTGGCGTATTGATCGATGATTTGGTCAATAAAGGCACCAAAGAACCCTATCGTATGTTTACTAGTCGGGCTGAATATCGCACTTTACTCCGACAGGATAATGCAGATTTGAGATTGACCGCTTTGGGCTATGAAATAGGATTGGCTACTGATGAGCGATATGAAAAGATGGTTGCCAAAAAGGCAAAAGTCGAATCACTTACCCAAGCGATAAAAGAAACTTCAGTCGCGCCCGAAACTGTTAATTCCTATTTGGAATCAGTCGGCACTACCGCCCTACGGCAAAAAGTAAAAGTTTTCAATGTGCTTTCTCGACCACAGGTTAGTCTAGCAGGATTGACTGGCGAGATCGAAAGCTTGCAAACTGCCACAGCGGATGTGGATGAAGAAGTTTTTGAACAAGCCGAAATCCGAGTAAAATATGAAGGCTATATCCGCAAAGAACGAGAGTTAGCTGAGAAGATGATGCGCTTGGATGATATTATCATCCCTGAAAAATTTAATTTCAATAATATCCAAGCAATGTCATCTGAGTCGCGCGAAAAACTGACAGAAATGCGACCGAAAAGTCTCGGACAAGCTTCACGTATTAGTGGGGTTTCTCCATCGGATATTTCAGTGCTAATGGTCTATATGGGTCGCTAAAAATGGCTCTGAGAATCGCATAGAAATAACTTGTCTGGGTATTGGTACAGGCTGCTTTATTCTCAGGCTGTATTATAGTAAGCATTAATCCAAGTGGAAGGATTTAAGTATTTGATTATCAATTTATTAAGTGTTTATATTTAAAGGATTTCGTGTTTATATTATCTTGAAAAAATCAGCAAAAAAACGCTATTTTTAGCTGATTTTTCCTCAAATTGCGATCCTAAAAGCTACTTTCTTGGAAACTACTCCCCATACCTACGCCCAATGTCCCGCCTGTAAGTCGGATAAAATTGCTTTTGCCTTGTCTGCAAAAGATTATACTGTGTCTTTAGAAGCATTTGAAGTATGGCATTGCCAAAATTGTCAGCTTCGATTTACCCAACATATCCCTGGTGAAGTCGAAATCGGGAGATATTATCAATCGGAGGAATACATTTCGCATAGCAATACCAGTAAAGGATTGATCAACACTTTGTACCAATGGGTGAGAAACTACACTCTTGGGCAAAAACGTAAACTGATCGAAAAGTTGTCCGGAAAAAAATCTGGATCTCTGTTAGATATTGGTTGTGGTACTGGCGAGTTCCTCGGAACGATGAAATCTAGTGGTTGGCAAACGCTAGGGCTTGAACCAGATGACGGGGCTCGTGCTCAGGCAAAATCTCAAGGAGTAGAAGTGCAGGAAACAGAGCAGTTGTTTTCGCTAGAAGCAGATCGCTTTGATGTGATCACTATGTGGCACGTACTCGAACATGTACATCGTCTGCATGAATATCTGGACCAAATATTTGGCCTGCTCAAAAAAGATGGATTGCTGATTATTGCAGTGCCTAATTATTCTTCAGCTGATGCCGCTCATTATCAAGCCGAATGGGCTGCCTATGATGTGCCTCGGCATTTATATCATTTCCATCCTGAGTCCATGAGCAATTTGATCGAGCAACATGGTTTTAGAATGGAAAAAATGCAGCATATGCCTTTCGATGGATTTTATGTGAGTTTACTGAGCGAAAAATACCGTCATGGAAAAAGCCGACTAGTGCCGGCCTTCTTGCAAGGACTAAGATCCTTTTTGAAATCCAGCGGCAATAGCGCTACTGGTAGTTCGGTAATGTATATGATCCGAAAATAGATCAATGTATTTCGAAAACATGTTTTTGTCGTAGGCCTCCTGCTTTGAGGAGGATTTGATAACGGCCAGCGGGTAGATCGCTCATAGACAAGAATTTTTCATGCTTGCCTGCAAATAATTTTCCTGATCCTTTCTTGACTACTTCCCCTCGGGTATTTTTGACGATATACTGGATGGGACTATTATCTGGTAAATTGAAGCTTACTGGTAGTTTCCCCTTTAGATTGATTTTATCTGAGGGAAAATTGATGCTCGCTACCATTTCCGTCTTTTCTTCTGTTTTCGTTTCTGCTTCAGCAGAACGCTCGGGCTCATTTATCGGTAGAGATTCTTTTGATCGAGCTTCTTCGATTATATTTTCGTTTTTCGAATCAGCAAGGATTGTTTCGTTCGCATTTTGCGGAACGCTTGTATTCTCTGGATTTTCGCGTGTTTTTGGGATTTCTGTCTGGATTTCGGTTTCAGTTATTGTAGGCTCTTCCGACAATGGCTTTTTTGTAGCTTCTATTGAGCGTTCCGCGATAGCGGGCTCCACAAAAATCTCTCTCTTGGGTTGCCAATAGACTTTCCGTGCTTGATGGACAATCTTTGGTCTATCGGTCGAAATGCGTTTCGGGATAGATTTTGCTCCCGTACTAAAGGTGATTTTATATGGGCCAAATGAATTGCCGGCTTGGTCGCGTAATCCTTGACTGATTTCAAAAGTATATCGAGTGTTAGGCGCTAGTAATTGGCTAGGTTCAATAATGAGCGAAGCATTATTTTCATCAGCAATCACAAAAGACTCGATAGATATCTGAGGGCGATCGCTGGGATAAAGTCGGATATTTTGAGCATTGATGGTTTGAGGATCAAAGCCGACTTTTGTATTGGCAAAATCTACTCCGACTGCGATCACCACATTTCTCAGCAATCCGTCAGCTCCATCTTTGGGCATACTGCCTAAGACTTGGCTCCGTTGCGCGAAGCTGCTAAGACTCAATGTCATCCCAAGAAACAAGAACAAGATAGATTGTAAAGAAATTTTCACTGACACAGTATTTTGAATTATTCATAACAAAAATATTACGATTAATAATAAAATACATATTTAAATAAAGTGTTTTATTACGTATGACTTAGTACGGTAAAAAGGAAAGAAGGGCTTTCAGCAATAAACTGAAAGCCCTTCTCTCTGAAAAAAGATAAAATTCTAAGCTTTTCTAAACCTGCTTATGGGATGTGAGAAGACGTTCTCCGCAGGAGTAATGGAAAAAAACTCAATGGAAATCTCGCTAAGACTTATTGGAAAGTACTACTTGCATCCGGTCGGCTTGATTGATCTCCTTGAAAAAATCGCGAAGTTGCTCATAATAAGAAGGTGGCAATTGCATTTTCTCCATTTTGAGTTCGCGATAATAGATCAAAGTATTAGGGTCTTTGACTTCGACGGTCGCTCGATACTTGCCAAAAATGGTTTCAATTTCTAAGGGTTCACGATTGAGACTTTCGACTGCATAGCCGCTGGGAAGATGATATACAACAGTGTCCCGATCGAGATAAGCATATTTTAAGGTAATAGCTTGAGAACGATCCTCATTTTTTTCGGGTACATATTCTTGGCGTTCCAAGACATTGGGAGTCAGAAAAAGTCTCGGACCAGAACTCTTAGCCCAATTGGTTGCGTTGAGATTATAAGTCACTTGATAAGTCGGAAGCGTTTTGTCCGGAAAATCAGTAAACTCATAACCATCTAGTTCAAAACTGCCCGCATCGATGCGTTTGCGAAGATATTTTTCACGGTCGCGTTCCGATGCTTCTTCTCCGTGGTAACGCCAAGCGGTTTGTTGAAAACCCGTAGAGATATTACTAACAGATACTTTGGCGGTGCCATCCTTATTCAAATAGACATCTGTATTTCTAAATTGCTGATTCATCTCAGCAGTACTGCCAGGAGTTTTGACCAATTTCCCCCCTTCGGGAGTGAGTAGTAAAACGTGTCGATCTTCAGTAAAATCACCGAGATAGCCGAAAGGAGCGAAGCTACTGGTGCACTCTAGCCAAGTGGTATCATTTTCTTGCGGAATACACAAGATCATGTGGTTGAATTGGTTGGCAGGAAAGTCCGGCACAATGTCTGGTTTATCACCACCAGCGTAAACCAAAACGGTATAGGAGGGAATATTGAGGTGTTGAAGCATGCTTTTCATATAATTGGAAAGCGCTTTGCAATCGCCATATCCGTTGTCGAAAACATATTCAGCTTTGAAGGTTTGCCAACCGCCTATCCCTAGTTGAATACTTACGTATCGAGTATTTTGCTGCATAAACTCATACAAAACTTGCGCTTTTTGCAGGGGATCTACCATGCCAGCCGTAAGATCTTCGACTTTGGTTTTTAGTTCCTCAGGGAGGTCTTGCCGATCCGCATTGAGATCATAGAAAAAATCACCCAAGCTTGACCAATCATTGGCTTCTCCACGAAAGCCTTGAATATTAAAAGATTTGGGGGCTAGATGCACCATCGGTACTTGTTCCAAAAAGGAAGGACTCATGGGCTCACGTTCAAAGGGTTTTATATCTTCTATCTCCCAGCGATAATGTGTCCCATCAGATTCTTGACTGATTCGTGGCTTACTCTCAATATTTTGGCTACGGTGGTTGATAAAATCCCGATTGGGAACGACCAATTCGAAACTAGTATATTCGATGGAGAGGTTTTCGTCATCTAAGGGCAACCAACGGGGAAAATTGAAAAGTCCCTTGGTTTGTACCTTATATATATATTCAATCGTAAATGGCATGCCGACTTTGGAATCTGGAGTGGGACTATAGACTCGTAATCGAGTATCGGTTGCTAGACTAGAGGTGCTATAACTAATATCTCCAAATTCTTTGGATTTGACCCTCTTGACCAGCTTACCATATTTATTGTAGATCAAGGCCGAAATCCCGAGAACTTTGTCAAAGTTATCATAAGGAACTGCCATTGCAGCAATATCCAGACCTTTAGAATCTAGCACCGTGATCACTTTTTGTACCTCCATAATGGATCGACTTTCGTTTTCAACGACGATCTTAGTGTCATGTTTTCGGATGATCGCATATGCATCTTCCTGCATTTCATCTGTGACACTTGATACTGGATAATTTTGAGCCGAAGCTTCAAAAAATCCAATTAAAATAGCTGTAATAAGTAAAAGCTTGTGTATTCGCATTTTGCAATATTTGGTTGTGATTCAGCTTATTCTTGTTTTTCGGCTGCGCGAACGTTAAAAACTACAGGTTCGGCATGGCTTGAAATTGATTTATCAAAGAGTTTTTTGAGTCCCGGATAAGCCTCTGGGATAAAAAATGGGCTATTGACTTCAAATCGATTATACAGTTCAAAATGGCCTGACACATCAGCATTCTGATACTCCATGAGGATTTCCTGATTGGGAAAAGTGACTCTCGAATTTGTGGGTGTATTGTCTACCTCCCAATGGGTAGGATAGCGATAAAGGAAAGAAATTTTTTCTTCACGTTTATGGACAAAATCTATTGGGTATTCTCGTTTGGGTTCGAGGAATGGATTTTCAGACATGCCAAACATCATGATTGGATAGAGATAAGCCTTATTTCCGACTAAACTTACATATTCTGATGTACGGAACTTGATTCTAAAATAAAAAGTAGTGTCAGGATTCGAAGCACCCTTTATCTCAGAGGAGATAATTTCACCATCAGGAATGTGCTGTTCAAAATAGTGCTTGAAAAAATCCTCCTCCCCTTCATTGTCCAAATAGGTCCGGTAGTTTAGGGCAGAAAACCCCTCCGCATAAATACTGATTTCGCCAGTCAAGTTTCCATCCTCTTTCAGTTCGATCATGCCCGTGATATTTTTTTTAGCATGATAGGTCTTTGGAATGCTAACCCAGCGGGGAGCTTCACGATTGAGTAACCAACCCTCTCCATTGAGATCATCGTAAGCGAGAAGATCATAAGGTCGTAGATCATTGGTCGCATCTAGAAAAAACTCCTGCTCCCCGATCTTTGCGTAGCAAATCAAATGATTGAATTGAGTAAGTAGGGGATAAGATTTAATAATCCGACCGTTTTGTCTGGTGCTAATCAAAAGCGGATGTGCTTCTATGCCCACGCCGGCCAACATTTCGCGGAGACAAAGATTGATTGCTGCACTACTACCTACGCCTATCTCGAGTATCTCCGAGGATTTTTCGCGGGAGATGATCCTCCTTTTACCATTATAGCTCAACTTATCGCGAATAAAATCATGTAGAATGATGAGTTTCTTCACAGGATCATCTTCATTAGCGGTCATCAACTGAGCGACGGCATGCACATTCTTGTCTTTGTTATATTTCTTGCCGATATACTTTTCCGTAAAAAATTCTTTCGTAAGACTTTCCCAGCTATCTGTGAGAGTGACGACTCTACCGGTAGAACGGTTGAAATAGCTGTCCATTTGGAGGATGATTTTATCTATATAATCATCCATCCCGGTAACATATGCCTCTCGCTTGATGGCGGGTAGATTTTGCATTAGCCAAGAAGTTTGCGATGTCCTTTGCATCTGACTCGTATGACTGCCTTGCGCCAAAAAACTATAGCCCAAAAAATCTGGGATAAACGCTGTCAACTGACTCTTGATCACTGGTAGTTCTTTTTGAAAGGAAAATTCAAATAGTCGGATTGATCGGATATAGTGTTTATAATCGTATTCGATGATGGAACCCACTTTGACATTGGGCATCGAAAATCGCATTTCAGCCCAGTTTTCACTTCTTGTTTCTTTAAATATTTGCTTAGCCAGCAAAGGGGTTTCTACCAATTTATTATCAACCACATTGAGTGTCCTTGCCTTGATATCGGTGATAGACGCGTAACCGTTCTTTATATAAAATGGGAGTATCACGTCTGCATGTTTGATTCCTGCTTCAGTGAGAATATGAATTTTGACTTGATAATCGACTTCAATTTCGTAGCCACGCGATCCTTCGACAATGTTCATTACCCCTTTGTTGAGGGTGATGACCGCTTCTGCATCAGGAAAACCGGAATAAGTAGCATCAAAATTTTGTGCTTTGAGGCTAATAACTTCTAGTAAAGCGAAGCTTAAACAAAGTAGGAGTGATTTAAAATATTGCATGAATGTGTGTTGGTTGGCGATTTTTACCTTTGGATTGATTGTGATTATTCACTTCTTCGAAGAACGATCTGCTCCCCCTGTTTGGCAATCATATGATCATATAGTTGCCTTAGCATAGGATAATGATCTGGTTCAAAAACCGATGCATGGGTTTCGTAGAGAAATTGAATTTGCACTACTTTTCCAAGATGCTGGACATCATATCTAAATGTCATCGTTCTATCAGATAAACTGACAGTAGTTTTTTCTGGAATACTTTCGACTTCGTAACCATCTGGAATATTGAACATGAAACTAAACTCTCGCCTATGGAGATAATGAAAATCGATCGGATAGCTTCTTTTGGGTTCAAGAAAAGGGTTATCACCTTGGCCAAATATGAGCATAGGATCGATATAGATGAATTCACCGCTTTGATTGGAGAAATCCTCAGAGCTAAACTGATAATTGACTCCTAGAATTTTATCAGGATTATATAAGTTCTTTACTTTGATCGAATCACAAGAAGTCGCCACATACTCTGAAGTATATTGCTCTTGCCAGAAATCACTCTCTCCATTTTTCTCAGCTTTTAGTGCTGCTCTGCGAAGATCCAAGGCCGCATAACCTTTGTAAACTTCTTTGATATTACCCGAAAGCAAACCCTTATCATTCATATCTATTATCCCATAAAAGCGTTCCACGCTGTGGTACTTATCGGGAATCCTCATCCAGCCAGCTCCCTCATCTTGAACAATCCAAGCTAGATAATTAAGGTCTTCTGGATCCGGCAAATCATAAGGTCGTAAACTATCGATGGCATTATAAAGATGATTTTGTTCGCCCCAACTGCTGACACAAACTACATGATTGAACTGCATGACATTGGGAACATCAGTATTGGGAGGGCCAATACTGCGCAAAGACATTACAGCAGGCTGACTAGGGATGCCCGCACTACTGAGCATATTGGCTAAAAGCAGATTGATTTGCACACTATTCCCTTGACGAGTCTTGAGTATATAACCAGGAGTAGTACCCTTTATATCAGTAGAATAACTCCCATCCCACTCGATCGAATCTCTAACAAAATTATAAATACGCTTTACTCGCTCTTTTTCTTGAGTGCTGTCCAGAGCACTCACAAGACTATCAACTGTATTGATAATTAAATCGGCCCCTTCGTTGGTTTCCCAATAGTATAATATTTCTTTATTGAAATGACGGTTGAGTTCAGGCCAAGTATTGAACAGATCCATTTTGACATGATAAGAATAAGTTCCAGAGCTGCGAACCTTATCATATTTATAAATCTGAAATTTGGTCTGCATTCGATATTGTTCAGGATCATAGACAAAAGGTTCTTCAATCAAGGCGGGAATATTGTACACCACCCATTGTTTATCCTCTTTTTCGAGATTGATATTTTGGTGTATGTAGAGATGTTCGAGTGATTTTACTGGGTCTATGCCGATTTCGGAACGCAAGACTGGAATGTCCCATTGGTATATCCAAGGTTCGAGGGTTAGGATGTTTTGCGTTTGAAAAGTGTAGGTCCATTCGAGGATTGAACCAATTTTAGCTTTAGGAAAAGTAAACTGAAGATCAGTGATTAGTTCGTTTTCTAATTCGAAGATGTTTTCTTTTTGTAATTCTTCAATGACTGGAAAACCGTCTACTAGATTGATGGTTTGGGCGCTAAAGCCTTTGATTTTTTCGAGTTTCCCTTCGCTGATATAACTGAGTGATTGATCCGCATATTGAAGACCATTTTCTGACAAAATCTTGATCCTGACGTGTCGTTCAAGGATTGCAATAAAGCCTAATCCCTTGCCTCTACTTTTGAATCTCCAATGACCATAGTCTGACAGAACGAGCGCGTCAGCACTTTCGTCAAAAGGACAAGTTTGTAGTTCAAAGTGTTCATTGGGCACCTTAGCCCATTGGTAAGGGCTATTTTTAGGTGATTGGGCTGATAGTTGTGCGATGAGAAAAAATCCCATGCATAGAAATCCCAAAGATATTTTCATGTATCGTAGTGTGTCTTGGTGCGCTTATGTTGAAAGACGAATACTAGAGGGGGATGGTTTCGTTTTCAAATGTAATATAACAAATTCGTGTTTCTATATATTCTCAAGCAGATAGGAATGTATAAGTGGTATTCTCCCTTTGATGAAGTAGAGCTTCAACTGTGTGAATTACAAAAAAGGATTTTGAGCGTTCTGCGAAGCAGCGAAAAAAGAAGCGGTGGAAAATAGTCACGAATTGAAGGCTAGATGGTGTCACTAACAAAAGGGAGGGGAATTCGTTAACTTAATACTTCAATCTAGCTACAAGGAAATATGATCGGATACCGATTTTCAAATTATATACCTAATCAGGACGGAAATGATCCTTTTGAGCGTTTGCTCAAAATCTTTTTGGACCTGCTCAACTATACTTCGGGAGATGTCTCGGAAGCGATGAACTGGATGAATCAGCTAGATCGCCAATATAATCTGACTGATAATGAGTATGGAATGGGGGATTTTATCGAAGACCTCAAGCGAAATGGTTATATCCAGGATGATCAGGAAAATGAAGGCGGATTTAATATCACCGGCAAAACCGAGCAATCAATTAGACAATCAGCTCTAGATGAGATTTTTGGTAAACTCAAACGTGGTGGACGCGGAGATCATCGTTCTAACAATCTTGGCTTTGGAGAGGAGCCGCTGAGCGAACTCAAAGCGTTTGAATTTGGTGATTCTGTCGAAAATATTGCGATTACTGAGTCATTTCGCAATGCGCAAATCAATCACGGTATCGATGAGTTCAAACTTACCCAAGATGATTTGAGCGTTCGTGAAAAAGAACATAAAACTACGGTTGCGACAGTATTGATGATCGATATTTCGCACTCGATGATCTTGTATGGGGAGGATCGTATCACGCCCGCCAAAAAAGTGGCCATGGCACTTTCCGAATTAGTGATGCGCAAATATCCCAAAGACACTTTGGACATCATTGTATTTGGAAACGATGCTTGGCAAATCGAAGTAAAAGATCTACCATACCTTCAGGTAGGTCCTTATCATACCAACACTGTCGCCGGACTTGAATTGGCGATGGATATCTTGCGTCGCCGCAAAGCGAGCAATAAGCAGATATTCATGATTACGGACGGAAAACCGACCTGTATTCGTGAAGGAGCACGTTATTACAAAAATAGCTTTGGTCTCGATCGCAAGATTCTTAACAAAACCCTCAATTTATCGGCTCAGTGTCGTCGTTTGAAAATTCCGATTACGACCTTTATGATTGCGCGTGATAGTTGGTTGGTAGAGTTTGTACAAGAGTTTACCAAAGTCAACAATGGTCGAGCCTTTTATACTAGTCTTCAAGGTCTGGGGGAATATATATTTGAAGACTTTATCCGAAATCGTCGTAAAACGGTGCGCTAGAGAGATTTTTTTAATATAGAGTGCTTTTTTTTCTGCTTCGCAGAACGCTTTCGAACGAGCGCAAGCGAGGAGAAATCTCCAACCTCAGCGAATCGAAATCTTCAATTCGCCGAAATCGGAGATTTCTCACCCTTCCTGCGGTCGGGATTCGAAATGGCGCGTTCCGCGCAGCGGCACAAAAAAAACCGTTTCGCAAATTGCAAAACGGTCAAAATCTTTACGAGATAGTCTGACTATGCAGTCAAGTCTTTTACTTCAGCGTCGCCTGCATTTTTCTTTACAGACTCGATACCATTTTCCATACCGGAAGCCGCTTCGTACATCTGGCTTTTGCCAATAACTTGACCGTTGCCAGCCTTGATGTTGAAGAAGTGCTTACCGTTTTTAGCTTCTTTGCGCTCATAGCGTCCATCTTCAGGCGAGTTTTTCTTTACGGATTCAACTCCGTTAGTACAAGCACTTTTAGATGAGTAGCCTTCGCTACCTAAGATTTGCTGGCCATTTTTGGCTTTTAGGCGAAAATAAAACTCGCCACTTTTTTCACTTTGAAAGATTTCAAACATTTTTTCTAGAGTTTGAGTGATGTCAGATGAATGAGTATATATAAGCAATCTCTATTCCTAGATATTGCCAATTCTTGTTTCGTACAATTCTTTACTTTCGTTGACCGTCTGGTTGAGGTCCTTCATGATTGCAGCGACTTTGTCTTCAATGCTTTTGAGACCAGAGTTGATCTCAGCAATTTGTCCAAGTGCAATCGCTACTTCCAAGGCTTTTACTACATCAACCGCCTCTGTGTGTAGCGCTCTCAATTGCTCAATCGCAACTGAAGTATTGGCCAGTGTTTTTTCATAATCATCGCGGGTAGTTTTGATACCCTTTTCAAGTTCTTGGCGAGTGCTAGCATCATTGAGACCAGCGGTCTGGCGTTCCATGGCTGAAAAGAGATTGTCAGCATCTTGCTTCAAACCTTCATACTCTTTGTTGAGGTCCTCGACTTGTTTGTTGACTTTTTCCCACTTGCCATAAACTACGGCAAATTCTTTATCTACATTTTTGGCATTTTCCAATGCACCCTGTAGACCGTTGAGCATATCTACCCCTTCAGTTACTCGTTCGTCAGCTTTGATCTTTTGATCTTCAAAACTGGCAATTTGGGCGCGAAACTTCTTTTTGTATTTGGGGAGATCTTCGGGGCTTTTGCTGCAGGCAACAAATACCAAAGCCGAAATAAGTAGTAATAGGGTGTGTTTATGCATTTAATTAAGCTTTCACTTGTCTTTTTAGATGTCAAAACGAAAAAACGTCACTTGTATTCTTCGATTTCTGAATGAAAAATAAGAAAATCTTTTTGCTAATTTGCATTTTATGGCCTCGCAGATATGCTCAAACAATTAATCAAACCAATTTATCACCTCTCTCATGACCTGCTGTTTCAGACACGGCAGCTCAATCCGCTCTTCAAACAGAAGCACGGAGGCTATCCAATATTGCAAGGACACATCTCTGATGAACACCTTGCTGACCCCGCATTGGAAGAGCTTTTGGCCAATGGATTGAGAGAGATAGGCGTTCGCGTAGCGCCATATAAGATTGATATTGAGGGCTATTACCAATACTTGGAACGCGCCCAATACCCTGCAACTTACTATGGCGGCGGACTCGATCCTCAGCAAAATTTTACCGAAAAAACGCTCGAACACTACGTTTCGCTAGATTTTCTCAATTTGCAATCGGACTCGGTTTTTGTAGATGTCGCCGCTTGTACCTCGCCTTTCTTTCAGATTATCCGCCGCTTATGCGGAACGCAAAAAACCTATAATCAAGATTTGATTTTTGAGCCGGGTTTGCATGGGGATCGCATCGGTGGTTATGGACATGAGTTGCATTTACCAGATAATAGTGTCGATGGGGTGACGCTGCATTGTTCCTTGGAGCATTTTGAAGATGATACCGACACGAAATTTTTTCAAGAATTAGAACGCGTTCTCAAACCAGGCGGTCGGGCCATTATTCTACCGTTTTATTTGGCGCATGAATACACCATTCATGTTGACCCTGCTTATAATCTCCTCAAAAATCATCGTCCCAGTATAGATCCAAAGGCTCGCTTGCGTTATTGCAATTGGTATCAGTTTTTTTCGCGGCATTATGATCCACAGGCTTTGCAAGAACGCATCCTCTCTCAAGCACCATCACTAAAGTTGACGGTCCACCAAGTCCAAAATTTTCGCGAAGTTGATGCCGATAGTTATCTCCGTCTGATTGGAGTATTTGAAAAACAAGCATGATCACAGAAACTAAATTCGAGGCAACTCCCGAAAAAGGGGAAGTTTCTGCCGTATTGCTCCGTCCGCAAAATGCGAATCGCCTTCTGGTCTTAGGTCATGGAGCCGGCGCGGGTATGTATCACCATCATATGGAGTCAATTGCGACACATTTGGCAGAGATTGGCATTGCGACTTTTCGTTATCAGTTTCCCTTTCGGGAACGCGGCGGTGGGAGAGATTCCCTCAAGGTGAGCCTCGCGACTGTGCGTTCGGCGATTTTAGCCGCACACCAAATGGCACCTGATCTATCGATGCTTGCTGGAGGTCATTCTTTTGGAGGACGGATGACTTATTTAGCTGCTGCCGAAGATCCCGAATCCAATCCCCTACCCTATATCAAAGGCTTAGTTTTTTTCTCCTTTCCACTACATGCGCCGGGTAAACCAGGAGTTGAACGAGCCGCTACTTTACACCAAGTGCCCGTCCCCATGCTGTTTTTATCTGGAGAAAGAGACGTTTTTGCAAAACACGAATTGATCGAACCTTTGCTTCAAGATATCCCTCAGGCGACTCTTTGTTGGTTGGAAACGGGCGATCATGGATATAAAATCCTCAAGCGTACGCGCCAAAATCCACAGTCAATCTATGAAGAGGCGATGGGGTATTTGCAGGAGTGGCTGCTAAGTGAGACATGATTTTTGCTGCGCCCACTGCGCTTTCGAATGAGCGCAAGCGAGGAGAAATCTCAGACAAATCATATCGAAACATTATGAATAAATCGGAGCCATTTCCATTCGGAGAACGCTTTTCATTATACGTTTTGCTCAAATCTGAGACTGCTCCCTTCGGTTCGAAGATGTTTTCGCGACGCGAGGCGGAAGCTGTTGGATTCTGGTAACAAATCTGTCTTTTCCCTAGTTTTGACTCTATGAAGTTTGGCAAGCTCACCGATCCAGATGCGATTTCACAAATCGATTTTTCCGTTCCACCGGATGATGATCATCTCAAAGAAGTTTTAGGCGGAACGCCTGCGACTCAATTTAATGCCTATGTCGGTTGTCCGATGTGGGGCAACAAAGCTTGGGTCGGCAAACTTTATCCCAAGGGCACTCCTCAAAATCAATATCTTGAGCATTATTCCCGATCTTTCAATACAATTGAGCTCAATACCACTCATTATCGGGTCCCTAAGCCCGAAATCGTA
Organism: Bacteroidia bacterium; assembly: GCA_045106675.1. Lineage (GTDB taxonomy): Bacteria > Bacteroidota > Bacteroidia > J057 > J057 > JBCAWW01. The sequence goes on along the minus strand of JBGCFA010000008.1, from coordinate 17,318 downwards.
GAACGATGGAATACGATGGCTGCGCCCAATTTTAAATTCGCGCCCAAAATACCTCAGAGTATTTCACATTATCGTAAGTTGAAAAATGCTGAGGAGGAGACACAGCGATTTGTAGAGACGATTAGCCTCTTCGAGGAACGCTTAGGTTGTTCCTTCGTACAGCTACATCCATCTTTTGGTCCAGAGTTGATGGATAATCTGGAAAGTTACTTGATTGCATTTCCCACTCACATACCCTTGGCCATAGAGTTTCGCCATGCGGGCTGGTTCTCACAGCAACAACTGATCCCCGAAGCGCGGGCTATCCTCGAAGCGCATGGAGTAGCACCAGTGATTACGGATGTTGCTGGTCGTCGAGATGTCTGCCAAGTTTCGCTCACCAATAAGACTGCGATGATCCGCTTTGTCGGCAATGCATTGCATGAGACAGATTATAGTCGGACCGATGCTTGGATCGAACGTATTGCGCAATGGGTAGCACAAGGATTGGAAGAGTTATACTTTTTCGTACATGAGCCCGACGACACCTATGCTCCAGAGATGGGCGAATACGTGATCAAGAAACTCAACGAACGTTTTGACTTAGGATTGGCGATACCGGGACTCCATGATTTTGGAAATCAGCAAATGAGTTTATTTTAAGGGATATCTGGGTTTTAATAGGCCATATTCAGTGGGGCTTTGAAATTGGTAACGTTTTTACACCCTTAAGTATCAATATCCGCTCAGAAAATTTTCTATATTGTTCTGGCTTAAAATATTGTCTACTGTCTAAAGACTTGCGAGACCTGATACTACTATGAGCAGAAAAATGAGAATGGGCATGGTCGGCGGCGGCCGAGGTGCTTTTATTGGAGCTGTACACCGCATCGCGGCAGCTATGGATGGCGAGATAGAACTTGTATGCGGCGCTTTTAGCAGCAATCCCGAAAAATCTATCGCCTCTGGTCGTGATCTCTACCTTCCCGAAGATCGTTGTTATGGGACCTATCAAGAGATGATCGAGAAAGAGAAGAGCCTACCCCTTGGGGAACGCATGGACTTCATTTCTATCGTCACGCCCAATCACGTGCACGTAGCTCCCGCGATCATGGCCTTGGAAAATGGTTTTCATGTAATCTGTGATAAACCAGTAGCTTTTAGCCTCGAAGAAGCTAAGAAACTCAAAGCTGTAGTTGATAGCAGCGGTTTGACCTTTGGTTTGACTCACAACTATACTGGCTATCCGATGGTCAAGCACGCCCGAGAGATGGTAAAAAGCGGTGTCTTGGGTGAAATTCGTAAGGTAGTAGTCGAGTATCCACAAGGTTGGCTTTCTACTTTTGAGGAAGCTAGCGGAAATAAGCAAGCCGCTTGGCGCACTGATCCCAAGCGTTCTGGCGCAGCCGGCTCTATGGGAGATATCGGAACACATGCCGAAAATCTCGCTGAATACATCACTGGTCTCAAAATCACGGAGCTTTGTGCGGATCTGAGCACTTTTGTAGAAGGAAGACTTCTCGATGATGATGGTAATGTCTTGCTACATTTTGACAATGGAGCTAAGGGAATCTTGCATTGTAGTCAAATCTCAAATGGGGAAGAAAACGACCTCAACATCCGTATTTATGGCGAAAAAGGTGGCCTTAGGTGGCATCAAATGGAGCCAAATACGCTGGAACATATAGATCAGGAGTCAAAACGCATTTTGCGAACGGGCAAGGGAGCACTTAGTGAAGCCGCAACTCACAACACACGCGTTCCCGCAGGGCATCCAGAAGGATATCTCGAAGCCTTTGCTAATATCTACCGCAATTTTGCACGCACTATTCGCAAACAAATGATGGGAGAAAACCCAACAGCATTTGATCTAGATTTTCCTGGTATCGATGATGGTGTGAGAGGTATGGCTTTTATCGAGTCAGTGGTCGCCTCCAATCAGACCGATACCAAATGGTTTACATTCATTGACTAATTCGCAAATCGCAAAAAATATATACTCCTAATGAAAACGATAAAAGGACCGGCTATTTTTCTGGCGCAATTTATGGGTGATGAAGCACCCTTCAATAGTTTTGAAAACATCTGCAAATGGGCAGCTGATCTCGGATATCTCGGCGTACAAGTTCCTACTTGGGATGCGCGCTGTATTGATCTCGAAAAAGCGGCTACTAGCATGACCTATGTCGATGAGATGAAAGGGATTGCGGCAGATGCGGGAGTACAAATCACTGAGTTTTCTACTCACTTGCAAGGGCAGTTGATCGCAGTTCATCCAGCTTATGATGTGATGTTTGATGGTTTTGCGCCCAAAGAAGTTCATGGCAATCCCAAAGCTCGTACCGAATGGGCGACTCAGCAACTTCGGTGGGCCGCGCAAGCGAGCAAGAATTTTGGTCTGACAGCTCATGCTACTTTTTCAGGTGCTTTGCTTTGGCCTTATATGTATCCTTGGCCGCAGCGTCCACAAGGATTAGCAGAAATGGGTTTTGAAGAACTCGCCAAGCGTTGGATGCCATTGGTTCATGCGTTCGACGAAGCCGGGGTTGATCTCTGCTACGAAATCCACCCAGGAGAAGATTTGCATGATGGGATCACCTTCGAGCGCTTTTTGGAAGCTTGTGGTAATCATCCTCGTGTCAATATGCTCTATGATCCGAGCCATTATCTGTTGCAGCAGATGGATTATCTCCAAAATATTGATATCTATCACGAACGGATCAAAATGTTTCACGTCAAGGATGCTGAGTTCAATCCGACAGGACGAGCCGGAGTTTATGGCGGTTATGCCGATTGGAAAGAGCGTCCGGGTAGATTCCGTTCACTTGGCGATGGACATGTCGATTTTGGCGGCATTTTCTCCAAGCTATCTCAATATGGTTATGATGGCTGGGCCGTACTCGAATGGGAATGCTGTATCAAATCTTCGCAGCAAGGTGCTGAAGAAGGTGCTCCTTTTATCGAAGCTCATATCATCGAGGTGACCGAAAAGGCATTTGATGATTTTGCAGACAGTGGTGCTGATGATGCGGCCAATCGCAAGATATTGGGATTGTAAATCAATGACTGAATATTATTTGTGGCGACACAAAATCTTGTGTCGCCACATTGAATAAAACAATTCGCAAAATGCAAATACGCTTATATTTCTTGGTTTTTGTAGCCATATGCATGGGATTCAAAGGCGCTGGTGATGATGATCCGATTGTGCGACCATTAGATCCGTTTGTATTTCGGACTACTTTGGATGAACGTCCCAAGATGATCTCCTTGGCTTTGCATCCAAAACTTTGGGTTTCCTATGATGCGGAGACCTGCCATCTCTACAAAGCTTGGAATGGTAAAATCAATTTTGATGGCACCGTATTCAACAACATACCTGGTCCGCAGCCTACCTCTGAGGGATATACTTTTATTGGCTACGCCGAACGCGAGACTCGTTGGCGAGTCATGATGGATGGAAAAGCGATTACGCCTAAGACTCATTTTCTCGGCTATACGATTTTGGATAAGAAGTTGACTTTTCATTTTGAGCTGGAGCTGCCCGATGGGCACCGCATAGCAATGACCGAGTATCCAGAGTACGACGAGAAGAAAAGCGGCGAAATGACGGGGCTAGTACGAACTTTTACTACGGCAAATGTGCCCAAAGGCGTGGAAGTCATGATCCCAGTGGTGTATGATGCGATGCTATTTCCCGGCGATATCAAGACGGATGGCAAAATGGTCAAGAAGAGCAAAGAGAAGCGACATTATGATTGGGGGACGACTTATGACTTTGAAGGTGAGTTGATCTTGAATAGTAATGAACCTACGGAATTGCGTACTTTTTTTGCGATTAATCCAGAAATTGTAATGGGAACAAACTAAAAATTAATATTATAAGGACTTCCCATTGGGAACTAGGCTGAGTTTGTCTAAGATTCCGGGGACACACTATTTTTCTACTCACGTTGAAACTCTACTAAACTATGACAAACGAAAGAAGATTGTTTCTGGGCAGTTGCTTTGCCCTGATAACAACTGCTTTATCCTTTAGTATCCGAGCAGGTATTTTGCCTCAGCTGGGAACCGAACTGGGGCTAAATGCAGAGGATCTAGGTCAGATCAACTCGATGTGGTTTTTCGGTTTCCCTATTGCTATGGTAGTAGGCGGCTTGATCTATCACAAAATAGGCGGCAAAATCATCATGCAGTTTGCTTTCTTTGCTCACGCGATTGGAATTTTGATGACGATCTATGCGACGAATTTCGCAACATTAATGCTCTCGACTTTTTTGATCGGTTTGGGTAATGGTTGTACCGAAGCCGCTTGTAATCCGATGATTGCGGATGCGTATGAAGGGAATCGAATGAGTACGATGATGAACCGCTTTCATATGTGGTTTCCAGGCGGTATTGTAATCGGAAGTGTACTTTCTTATTTCATGACCGGCGCCGAAATGAGCTGGCAGTCGCAGGTATGGTTGATTATGATTCCTACCTTGATCTACGCTTACCTATTTTGGGGACAAGATTGGCCCAAAGCCAAAGTTGAACAAGCGGGTACCTTGTCTGGTAATCTCACCGCAATGGCTACCCCCTTATTTATCTTCATTGCCTTTTGTATGTGGTGGACAGCTCAGACTGAGTTTGGCCCGACGCAGTGGGTAAATTTTATTCTCGAATCAAGCGGAGCAGAGCCAATGCTAGTATTGGCCTTGATCACAGGTACGATGGCAGTGGCTCGCTACTTTGGCGGTAGTGTCGTCCACCAATTCAATACTACTGGGGTTCTATTAGGATCAGCTATCCTCGCTTTTCTTGGTTTATTTCTCTTTACGCAGATCACCGGTCCCGTAGTATATGGAGTAGCGATTATCTTTGCATTGGGTGTTGCCTATTTCTGGCCCAATATGATTGGCTTTATCGCTGAGTATATTCCCAAAAGTGGTGCGCTCGGTATGTCTATTGTTGGAGCGATTGGTATGCTATCTTCTTTCTTTATGCAACCGATCATTGGGGGATGGATTGACTCTAATGAAGCATTAGGCACAAGCCAAGGTCTTGCAGATGATGCCTTGACCTTATTTACCGGTCAAGAAACCTTGATGACGATGCTTGCATTCCCAGGTATATTGATTGTAATGTTTGCAGTCCTATTTTTCTGGATGAAAAACACCGAAAAAGCAGCCACTGCTGCTCATTAAATAAAAATTTTGTGATACAAAGGCTGTGAGAATCTAATTCTCACAGCCTTTTTTTGTTTATTGCTAGATAAGATTATTAAAACACCCTTAACAAATCTCTTAGATGAAACGAATTCTATCCTTCCTTTTTCTCAGCTATTGTTTCATTAGCATTAGCTGGGCTCAATTAGAAGTTGAGCGAAACTTGACGATCGTAGAAATTAGCACTGGTACTTGGTGTGTATTTTGTCCTGGATCAGCCTTGGCTGCTAAAGACATGATTCAAGAAGCTGATAAAGCGGCGATCCTTAAATATCATTCAGGAGATGCATACTCAACAGCTGAATCAAACGCACGCATCAACTATTATAATATCACCGGATATCCAACGACCTATATGAATGGTACCGAGGAAATCAATGGTGGTAATCCTAGCAGCTCGATCTACAACAACTATCTGCCGGTTTACAATATGACTCAGGCTAATAAGACGCCTATCGAGTTTAGCATGGAAGTGACACCTTCCTCAGCTCAAGACTATTCCATCAAGTTTAAGTTCAATAAAGTCGCCTCTACTGCTACCAATAATTTGGTTTTACACCTAGCCGTTACCGAATCTCATATCCCTGTGTCTTGGTTTGGTTTGGACGAAATCAGCTTTACTGTCCGCGATATGGTTCCGGACCAAAATGGTACTGCTATCAGTCTCGTAAATGTAGGAGATATGGATTCTTTGACTCTACCGATCACTTTAGATAGCGGTTGGAATCCTGAAAATGTCGAGTTCATAGCGTTTATCCAAGATGTGAATAGCAAGGAAATCTTCAATGGTGCTAAAGCGCCTACTTATGCACCAGATAATATGCGAGAAATGGCAATTGAAAAAATCGTCAACATCGATGAAATCTCTGCCTGTATAGAAGATTTTACGCCTGACTTGCTTTTGATCAATGATGGCTCTGAGCGTCTAACCTCATTTGATGTCAATTACAGCATCAACGATGGAGTGGTTGATACCTACAACTGGACGGGTGATCTAGACTTTTATGAGAGAGCACGAATTGATTTACCGCTAATTGAGTTTACCAATCAAGTGCAGAATGAACTCAAAATCACGATCGAGAATCTGAATGGAGTCGCTGATTCTACTGAAAGCACAGAATACATCAAAAACTGGTCAGGAAATATCAGCGTTTTTGGAAATCACACGCTGATCATTCAGCCAGATATGTCTGCTGGTCAAAACAACTGGATCATCAAAAGTAAGCAATTTGGTATCCTCGCTGCTGGCGGACCTTATACTAATGGCAACAATAGTTTGATCATTGAGACCGTTTCATTGCCAGTATTGGGCAATATGGCTCAAAATTGCTACTCATTTGAGATTTACGATACTGGCGGAAATGGTATCCAAGGCGGCTCTTACTACCTCATTAGTGCTTATGGAGACACAGTTGCGGCTAACGCTACAGCTGATTTTGGAGGTGGTGAAGCCACAGACTTCAACTTGACTTGGGCGACTGATATTGAAGCCCAGCTTGTGCCAGCATTTGCTCAGGTATTTCCCAATCCGAGTAGTGGTCTTTTTGCTGTCCGCCTCGCGGAACGCCCTCAGCAAGCCTTCGATTGGAAAGTGTTTAATCTCAACGGTAGCCTGATCGCGCAAGGCACAGATCAAAATCAGGATCTAGCGATCGACTTAAGTGATCAAGCCGATGGCATCTACCAAATCGTTCTGCGCAGCAATGACAAAATGTGGTCGCAAAAAATGCTGAAGTACTAAGCCTACAAAAACAGATTAAAAACCCGCAAAGGAGTCCCCTTTGCGGGTTTTTTTGTTGCATGTTCCAAACTGATGATGACTTGGAGATTTGGCCTTTGGCCGAACGCTTATCCTTAAGTGTTAAGACTGCTTGAGCCGAGAGGCTCGGCAGTCTTAATTTTGCCGCTGCGCGGAACGCTTGGGTCTGAAAAAATGAAGCCCGGCCATCAAGGCCGGGCAACTACCAATACACCAAACTCAAGTGCTTCTTCAGTAGCTTGTGAGCTCCTCAGAAATCCTTCCTAAAAGTCTTTGATATCTTCTATTGCCGGGATCAAGGGTGATCGCTTTGCGGGCGTCATTCTCAGCGCTGGCATAACGGCCAAGTTTGCGGAGAAGTTCGGCACGCACGGCATATACATCTGCGTTTTGTGGGCTGAGCCGTAGGGCTTCGTTGTAATCAGCGAGCGCTTTTTCGTTGTTGCTCTGACTGACAAAAAGGGCTGCGCGGTCAAGGTAAGCGTTCATCAATCCGGGATCGAGACGAAGTGCGTGGCTAAAGTCAGCTAAAGCTTCACTTTCTTGCTTGAGCATTTCGTAAGCCACACCACGTTGGTGGTAGAGACTAGCTTTGTCAGGATACTGACGGATAAACTGTGTGTACTCATTGACGGCAGTCATCAATTGTTGCATCTTCTCGCGGTTGCGACGACGTTGTTCGGCGGCGAGTTCAGCTTCTTTTTCAGCCAAGAGCTTCGTAATATTTTTACGATCTGACTCTTTGGCGAGTAGTTCCTGCGGACGAGGTAGAGAAAGAGGTGTGTCCATTTCTGCTAACAAGGCCGCAGTATCAAGATTAGGCAAAAGTGTCTTTTGATTTACCGGCTCTTGGGCCTGGTTTCTTTGATCTTCAGTATATGATTCCTTGAGCATGCCGGCCAACATTTTTGCTTTGTTGTGCTTTGGCTCAAGACTCATTACCATTTCCAGATCATAGACAGCGAGGTCGATACGACGCTGTTGTTGGTAGAAGCGTCCTCGGCTGTGATAAGCGCCTGAATTTTCAGGGTTGAGGCAAATAGCTTCATTATAAGATTCAAGTGTTTTTTCTTCAAGGCTAAGTCCTTGATAGCATTTGGCAATCATGTGGTGAATGACCGAAGAGGTCGCTTCATCCTGATTTTCGATTTCGGTGAGATAAGTCAGCGCATTGCGATAAGACTCAGCGTGTAGTTGGGCGAAGCCCATGATCCACTTACTCACATCTGCTTGGTGTCCGGCAAAAGTACCTTGCTTTAAATCCTCACTTAAAGCTTGCTTGCCGATGTGCTCACCGAGTAGGCTACTCATTTCTTGGTAGCGTTCCTCCATGGAGAGATAACGTAGCACCACCTCACCTGCATCGCCAGCAACCTTGCGATAATCTCCCCAGATTATCAAATCTGCTTGGTGCTCTTGTGCAATTTGGCGGGCTTCATCAGCATTTTGCGGACAAAAACCTTTGTGTACATAAGCGACTCTCAATCCGATATCTTCGCTCGCCTGCAAACTGTTGATTTGACTTACGATACCAGACTCGAAAAAAGACTCTGTCGGCTGACAGTCGAGATGTGAATGAAACGGCAATAAGAGAACATTGTAAGTTTTCTTTGTGATAAAAGCCGTTTGTTGATTGTAAAGCTCAGACTGTAAGGCTTGTTCTACGGCTTCACTCTTGGACATCTGCTTCCAAGTCAATACTGAAAACACCATCACCAGCACTGCAGCCAAACTCACCGCTGCCAATCCCCTCTTATAAGTACGAGGGAGACTGATCGTAAATTTGCGGCGGTATTGATCTACCAGCTGATCGATCCAATCGTTTTCGTCTTTGGGACGAACGTTTTGTTGTGTGCCGATAGGCTCGGTTATATGTCTTGCGGATTGAACTACAATTACAGAGCTCTGTGATAATTCTGAGTCTGTCCTATCCTCCCTTATTTGTGTTGTACTTTCCGCGGGAGACTCCGAGACTACTGGATCTGGCGCTTTCTCAATGACTGTGTGTAAAGCGGATTCTTGGCTAAGCCATAAATCAGTACGGGTATTGAGTTGTAGCGTTTCTTCGACTCTACTATAGTCTAAGAAACGAGGGCTGTTCAAACCTTTGAGTTCCTGAGTACAGAAGTACATACCTGTAGGTATAATCTCTGTTACTTCGGCTTCGATGGTTTTACTTTCCTCCGCTACTCCCGCACTAGCCCCAAGGGGCAGGTTCAATATTTCTGTCGAAGTAGACAGGTAATACATACCTTCCGGGAAAGTAGGATGTTTTTCCCATTCCTCCTTTACTTCCCAGTACTGGAATGGATCCTGAGGGATCTCCTGTAAACGGAAGCGTTCCGGGAAATGGGAACGAACTACATCATACGTATCCTGAAAAGAAGTACCATTGGAAAGCGATTCATAGAGGTGTTGTCTCAGTAAAAGGTCTTTCGCTTCTTCCCCGTGTTGCGATAAGACCAAAACCTGTGGGATACCTGCAAAAAGCAGTTGCTCCACTGATTCGAGACTGGCACCTCCATCCAATATGACAAGTTGTAAATTGCTTAACTGGTCAAATTGAATGCTATCCCCATTGATTGCTTTCCTTCTTCCTCCTGCGGTATTGAGATACCAGCGTGTGGAAATGGGATGCTCTGACATGAAATGAAGAATCGCGATCTCATCGGATTGAGATTTTCCATTTAATAAGTCAAAGGCCCAAACTTGTCCTTCTTTACCTTCTGTAACTACATGAATATTGGAGTCCTGCGGTAGATATCCTTGGATTTCAGCTTGTAAGAGTCGAGCTTCCTGCACCGCTTTTTTGCGGCTGGGCTCACTCGCTACATTAGCGATATAGATATACTTATAGGTTTTCGCCTGCATGACTGGTAGATACTAGAAACTTGAAGGATAAGTGAATTGGTATGCTTCGAAGATATGTGTTTATGCAACTGACTCAAGCTTTCGTATCGCGATCCGTCAATAAGTGGTCGCGGACTGACAATTTTGAGGAGTGAACTATCCTAAAACAGAATTAGGCCCAAAAGCCCAAATTTGCATATTGCGAACAGGATGGCTATAAATACTGCGTTTTCATATAATATCCGAAAAGATGAACACGAAACTGTTCCTGAAACAAAGGACTACGACAATTAGCTTTTGCATAGGACTCCTATCTTTATGCACTATGTTAGCTTGTACCCAAAATAGGACAAGTACTCCCCCACCCTCTCAACTACCCACCATCTTTGTCTCGGTACTCGGTATCGCCCAAGATGCCGGCTACCCTCAAGCGGGCTGTAATAAAGACTGTTGCCAGGCTGTATATAAGGATAGGACCAAAGCCCGAAAAGCGGTCTGTTTGGGTATTGTAGATCAGATAGGCAAAACCAGCTGGATGATAGAAGCAAGCCCAGAATTCCCTGCCCAATACCACAAATTGCAGCATATGGCTCTACAAAACGATTTTGGAGGGATTTGGCTTACCCATGCCCATATAGGACACTATTCGGGATTAGTGCATCTGGGGCGTGAAGCCATGGGAGCCCAGCAAGTACCAGTGTACACTATGCCACGCATGCAGCATTTTCTAGACACTAACGGTCCTTGGTCCCAATTGATCAAACTGCAAAATATCCTTCTCAAGCCTATACAGGCAGATACGAGCTATATCCTAAATTCGCAGATTGCAATTGAGCCAATTTCGGTTCCACACCGCGATGAATTTTCTGAGACAGTTGGCTATATCGTGCGTGGCCCTGACAAAAGTCTACTTTTTATCCCCGATATCGACAAATGGGATCGTTGGGAGCGGGATATCCGAGATTATATCGCTCAAGTAGATTATGCCTTATTAGATGCAACCTTCTTTCAAAATGGTGAAATCCCTGGTCGTGATATGTCCGAGATACCTCATCCCTTTGTAGAGGAGAGCTTGGCGCTCTTTCAAGACCTTAGTCCCGCCGAAAAGGCAAAGATTTACTTCATCCATTTCAATCATACCAATCCTTTATTAAGATCCGGCAGTGCCGAACGCCAAATTGTATTGGATGCAGGGATGAATATCGCCGAGGAAGGAATGTTATTGGGACTGTAGCGACGCAAAATCTTGCGTCGCCACTATTCAAATGATCTTGCGTCGCCACTATTCAAATGATCTTGCGTCGCCACTATTCAAATGATCTTGCGTCGCCACTATTCAAATGATTTTGCGTCGCCACTATTCAAATGATCTTGCGTCGCCACTATTCAAATGATTTTGCGTCGCCACTATTCAAATGATCTTGTGTAGCTGGAGTTTGCCAGTCATAGCTATAGGCACAATTGATGATTATATCACATCCGTACCCTGAAAACCAGCCGTTAACAGGATTACACCTTGTTTTTCGCATTCTGCGAACGTCTGTTCGAGTATCGAGGGAGGGATCATATTGGCATCTGGCCATAGCCAATGGCTAGGTTTTGTCTTTTTGGACTCAGCGAGCACGATCTGAGCTAGGCCTAATTTAAGTTGAGCCAAAATACTAGCAGCTAGGGATGTTGGTAGATGATCGGGCAAAATTTCCCAAGCTGGATTGGCCTTATATATCAGCTGCAAACTGCAGACATCTTCGACGCGGAGTTCCCCAAAGGGATAGGCCAACAACTCCTTATATATACGGTCCAGCAAATCGAGGGCTTGTAGATTGCGATTTTCGCCCTTTGAACTCGAAAACAAAGAAGGGGCACCCAACTCAGCCACATGCTGATCATGAAATTGTCGTAAGTCCGTAAATAGACCCAATAGCGGATGTGGTGCTTCAGTCAAGCCTATCTGAAAACTACTATCCTTTAAAGCAGTTTCGTTCCAATGAGCGATTTGCTTTTCAAGTGTATTGATCCAGCTCAAATTGGGTAATTGCTCGACCAGTTTGCTCAAAATCCCACTATGTTTGATGCCTAATTGCTCACGCAGTTCGATGAGATCGTCTCCCTGCATAAAATCACGCACTGCTTCGGCAAAGTTTACTATGGCCACTGCGTGGAACGCTTGGAATGGGCCATCTGAAGCAAAATGCCCTAAAAACGCCTGTTTTAGCGTTTGCATAGATTGTTGACACAGGTCGGCCGCGTTTTGACTCTGGGTGATTTGTTCGTTGAGAGTAGCGAGTGGATCTTCTCTTTGAGTGGCTTCTATTTCATATAAGCGCTCTGTCAATACTTCTACATGCAAATGATCCGGAAAAGGTGTCTTTGCTTGTCGACTAATCTCTAGTTCCTCAGCCCAAAGCGGCAGACGATCCAAAAGCATGGCTTTCTCCTGCTGATAGGCCAATACCAATGGTTGAAACATCCGCGCTTGATGCAATTGGATCCAAGGCTTGCTTTCTACCTCATCGGCTTTAGCTTCCTTTTGTAAAAACAGATTGATCTTTTGCTGTTGCTCGCGCCAATTTTGTTCCCACTCTTGGGCGAGTTTGTCCCAATCTCCTTGCAAGCGCGTAAGGTGTTCTTGAATTTGAAGGACCTGTTCTTGGATGACTTTTTGGAGACTGTCTAAAGCATATTGTTGGCGGAGACGAGCCTGTTCCTGTTGTTGTTGCTGGTTTTGTAGCTGAGCCCGGTAGTCGGTTCGCATTTTCCGAATCCGAAGATCCGTCTGTTCTAAATCGTAACCGAGTCGATCAAGCTTCCTTTGTTGATCACGTAATCGTTGTTTCCAGCGCTTTTGGAGATTCTCCTGTTTACGGACTAGTGTCAGTTCTCCTTTTACCCAATCGTGCTTTTGCTGCTCGATTTGATTAGCTAGTTTTTTCTGCTCCTTAGCAAAATCAAGCTTTGGCAGTTCGGGGAGATCAATTTCGTCTAGATCGAGATTGATGCCGAATATTTGTTCATTGATGCGCTCGATGCTTGGCCCAAGATAGCTTTGTTGTAATACTTCGGTCCTAAACACTTTACCAAATCGCGTCTCCCAATCAGGATAATTGTTTTCTAACCAAGCCCAAAGACTCTGTTTATGATCAGTGGCCTGTTCATTGAGACGTTTTTGCGATTTTTCTAGTTCAGCTAAAGTGGTCTCGTGATTTAGACGGGCTTGCTTGATTGCTTCTTTGGTGGCTTCTATACTTTGAGTACGCTCTTGTTGGAGGCTTTGCAGGCGTTTTTGCCCCTGATCCTGTTCGTGTCCTTGATGGATGAGTTTCTTTTCGGCTGCGATCCATCGTTCAGGGCTGAGTTCAGTATTTTGTAGGCTTGGGGATAGATTGAGACTTTCGGCGAGATTTTGGAGTAAATCGCGTAAATATTCACTTTGATGTGTGAACGCAGCCTGCTGATCGACTAGCAAAGTGGCAAATGCTTCTTGCATTTGCTGACCACTCTGGATGCTTTCACTGAGAAAAGCCCACCAAGCATGCACATCTATGTCTGCAACTTTTTGCTCCTTGACTTTAGCTTCGAGATAGGGAATCTGACTGACTAGCTCCAGATGTTGCTCGACATTGAGTTGACTATAAAATTCCTGCCTTTGCCGAGCGTATTCTATTTTTGCTTCGAGTATGCTCCGTTCCTTTTGTTTGCGAATACTTTCTGGGGCTTTTTGTTGCAGCATCGCGATTTGCGATTGTAAGCTTTCCCGTTCGGTTTCGAGTTTTTTGAGTTGATGGGTTTGCCGCTGCTCTTGCTCAGCCAATTGGTTTTGGCGTTCGGCGACAGCCTCCTTACGAGCAGTCCACTCCTCTCCTAATAGGATGATCGCTTGCCGCTCCTCTAGTAATCGCTCAAAAGCTTGTAACTCTTGTTGATCCTGTGTATAGGATTGCAAAGTATCAATCAAAGCTTTGAGGGGAGTCGGTTCCGCTTTCGGCAGCAGCCGTTTCTTGATGGACTCTAGCGTTCGCCAACGGCTAGCTTGCCATAAGTCTGACCAAGCGGTCTGGTAGCCCTCAATCCGAAGATTAGGCGGTAAATCTACAAATGGATTGGCTTCAATCGCTAGTTCGTGAATTGCAATTGCCTTTTGCTGTACCCGAGCCAAGAGTTCCGCGAAGGGGTAAGGACTCGTATCCTCTTGTATAAACAACTCTTCCTCAAATGCATTGCGCACCCAAAAAGCACGGCTGATGCCCTGCGATTTGCCATAGACCAAACAACGGACTGAACGTTTGATTTTGATCTCTAAGATGGCATATGATTGGGAGCTGCTGAGCAGAACGTCTGGAATCCTCTGGCCGGCCAGCATCAATTGCAATAACTCTAATGTCTGTTGGGCTTTGGCTTCGGCTGTCTCTTGTAAAAAAAGACTCCGCGTGAGGGGAATCTCTAGTTTGGTCCCGTGCGGACCTTGCAGCCAAATAAGACGTTGCCAGCTCATTTTTTGATTTGTATGCCCTGAAAAAAGCGTATCAAATAATCTAGGCTCGCAAGTACGCGAAACTGTTCGGGACTTGCATGGGTTTGGGCGATAAATCCGACTTTTTCCATCTCGCGGAGCCACAATCGCAATAGCTCTTCGGGACTCTGGGCGCTCCCTCTAAATCCTAAGCGGCGCAATTTGGCGAGCAAGCGACTTTGCTGATTGAGGACCAACTCCCATTCTTCGACTTGAATAATATATCCCGGTCCGAAGCTCGGCTCAAATTGGAGGCCGATTTCGAGCCAATCCAAAAATCGAAGGACTTTCTCCCGGCTTTCGTTTGTCTCAGAGTTATTGAGGTTTTGGCTGAGGTAGAAATAATGCTTTTGGCGTTCGAGGATAAAACCTAATGGAGCAAAATGTCCACTGATCTCAACAAAGTGATCGCTCAAAATCGTAAACCACCGTTTTTGCGTCGGATCGGGATGATCGGCGCAGATAAATTGACCTTGTTGAAGCCAAGCAAAAATAGCGGCCGTATCGGCGGGTAAATGCATTTGCCTATTCTAGCTTAAATCGCTTGACTAATATAGGGGTAGATTTGCACAAGCACACTAGTAAATACAATATGCGTTTCCAGCTAATTTTTAGCTTTTTGTGGTTTTTTGCCGCACTAGCACCGTATAGTCAAGCCCAAATTATTGGTTCTAAGACAGATAGTACAGGGCAAATTTGGAAAATTCGTTTTATCACAGACGTGAGTCCGGTTCCGCTCTGGTTTGGCTTTGCCGAACGATATAGTGGGGAACGTTATTTAGGCGATCAAGAATGGGAGTGGAGCGAAACGGATACGAGTTATAGTCAAGGTTTTGTACCGGATGATTGGGTTTACAATGTCCGATTAGGGACTCAACTCAATCTCGTCAAAGACTTATATATAGGAGTCAACTATACCTCTTATATCATCCGTAAAATTGAAAATTATCCAAGCGGGCAATATAGTATAAGAACAATTCCCTTTTTTGGGCTCAATGCCAGTTTGAGTTATCCCTATCAGTTGCCATTCGCTCCGAAAGTAGAAGTCTTGCCAACTGTTTCATTTGGGCGATATCAAGGGGATGGTTATAGCGAATACGAAGGACTCGGCAACGAATGGTCGTTTGAAGCTCGTCTTGGCCTTGGTCTCAAGATGAAAAAACATCCGCAGCAGTTTCGTTTTTGGGCAGCTTATAGTCGGATGTGGTATGAGGAAAGCCAGCAAAGTTGGGTCTACCCTGATCGGCAACGCGAAATTTCGACGCTTTGGCAGTTTCTCAATGTTGGAGTTGGGCTGGTTTGGCATATAAGGATCGAGGAGGATTGAGTCTAGAGGGGCTTTGATAAATTTATGGGTCCTTCGAGAGCCTCAGGATCCGTTGAGTGTGTACCGGATCCGTCGAGAGCCTCAGGATCCGTCGAGTGTGTATCGGGTCCTTCGAGAGCCTCAGGATCCGTCGAGTGTGTATCGGGTCCTTCGAGAGCCTCAGGATCCGTCGAGTGTGTACCGGGTCCTTCGAGAGCCTCAGGATCCGTCGAGTGTGTATCGGATCCGTCGATTGTGTACCGGATCCTGAGGTTCTCGAAGGATCTGGAGACTTAAGCGTTCCGCGCAGCGGGCAAGATCATGAAGGGCCTATAAAACCCTCTACCAACGATAATACTTGATCCAGACTGTATCACTTCTCTGATAAGCCCCAAATACGCCTAAGCCGCCTTCGATATTGCTTTTCAAAAATATGGGTTCCACGAAGGGGTCAGCATAAGCAGAAGACTGATCTTCAGCGGATAATTGGAAGCTTGTTAAGGCTTTGCTTTGAGTTTCTAATATTACCCAAACGGTATAGTACTGCCGTTGAGAACCATCGGGTAGCGTTTCTGTTTGGGGGATCATATTGATATAAGGAACAATGGCGATTTCCATCTTTTGTCCATCTATGCCTTGATCTGATATCGTCCGAGAAAAGTCGCTTTTTTTGATAAAAGTAGTATCCAGAAAGCCTATAAATTGGCCACTTGAGTCAAAACTAGGCTGTCTCAGAAAACCACTATATCCAAATTGAACTCGATAGCCTTCGGAGCTCCCAACTTTATCAGTAAACGCTACTAGAATCACGTTTTCCTGCCAACTATAACCTCCTTCTTCGTATTGGATCACTTCGTTGTATGCAGAGTCTAAGACAATCATAGCAGGAATTTGGGTGGTGGCTTTGATCTCCTTGCCCTGATATTGGAGGCTGAGTTGATAGCTGCCGGAATCGGGCAATGGCATATCGCCTTCATAAAACACCGTATAGCTGGTATCCATGCCTTGGATTGCATAATTGTAAAAGGTATTCAAGCCTTCTTTTTCGATTAGGGTTTGTGTTTGGCCATTGACCAAAACCGTGACATCTAGCCCCCTCGGATATCCAAATTCGCTGGCCTGTTCGAGCCAACCTTGATTGGATTGGGTCTCGGTGAGAAAGATCTTGGGTAATTCTCCCGGCCCGACGAGTCCATAGACAAATATCTCTGGTTCGAAATTTTTGTCATTGGGGTCGATGATCTGTTCGCATCCTGCGAACGCGAGGGTCCATAAACCCAAAAGAAGGAAAAAGGGTGTTTTCATAGGATCTTTTTAGTCTAGATAGATTTTTAGCCAAGCGGTATCGGAGGGATGGTAGGCGGCAAAAAGGCCGAGGCCGTTTTGGATGTTGGAGGGAATCATTATGGGTTCCTGAAAAGGATCATCTCCAAACCCAAGGAAGTAATCTTGCATGGAGCTAGCGTATTGGTATCTATCTATAGTATGAGCGATCAAGATGATCCATATCAACTGATAAGGTCTAGTACTCCCATCAGCCTGTACTTCTAGTTGGGGGAGTACGTCTTGGTAAGTATTGATATCAAAGTGCAGCCTTTCCATGCCTCTGTCACTAATAATAGCACTAAGACGATCATTTTGGGAGCTAATTGTATCTAGATAATTAAGTTGAGTGGTTGAGTCAAAGCGGCTTACTACTAGCCT
>JBGCFA010000079.1:0-43569 GCA_045106675.1 Bacteroidia bacterium | reverse complement strand
GCAAATCTTCCATATTGTTCTGTTGATCTTATATACCCTTTGGTATACGGTTTTGAGCAGAATTCAGAGACTTTTTTCAATGAAGATTAGGAGTGACTTATGTCATTTTAAGTCAATAGGTAGATAGCAAAATTTTGGGGGCCTGACAAATAGCTAGCCAAACGTTCCGCGAAGCGGGGAAGACAATCGCTCTCTCGTAAAGGCGTAAGATTTTACGCCTCAACAGCTAAGCGTTCTACGGAGAAAAAGTCAAAGAATGAACACAGAGCCACGGCGACACAGAGATTGCGCAACTTCAGAGCTCTCCAAACTACCGACTCCTGATTCCCGACTAATACCTAAATCTACTTCTTGCGACGAAAACCGTAAGTAATCTGCTGCCAAAAAGTTTCAGGAAAGGACTCGACACCGGGGAAACCAAGTTTGATATTTTTGCCATCGTGTGGGATTACGGCCGTGCCAAACACATAGTCCCATATGCTCAAGGTAAGGCCAAAATTGATACCCCGAGGATGGGTTTCGGGTAAATCATGGGCGTGATGCCAAATGTGCATTTGAGGATTGTTGAAGATATACTTCAAAGGGCCAAGCGGCAATCTGATATTTGAGTGATTGAAATGCCCCACTGCTAGGGTAAAGACATAAACCGTAAAAAAGTCGTCAATCCCAAAGCCAATCATCGCTAAGGGTAGATATTCAAGGCTTCGATAGACAAGGGTCTCCATCCAGTGATAACGAAGGTGAGCCGCAAAACCCATCTGTTCCACGGAGTGGTGCACCTTATGAAACTCCCAAAGAAAAGGCACTGCATGAAGCAAGCGGTGGATGTTCCACTGCACAAAGTCCCGAATGAGGAAAAGGCTAAATAGTTGCGCCCATACTGGCCAACTAGCGATTTTGAGGGCGACGAGATTGTTGATGCCGATACTCGCGAGTAATTGGTTGAATAACTCGACGACGACATTAGAACCCGCGATATAGATCACGAGGTTGAAGAGGAAAAAATTGAAGAACATATAAAAGAAGTCCAACCAAAAATCCTTACGGAAACGAGGCTGATCTTCACGCCAAGGTTTGAGCCACTCCAAAGCCAAAAACAAGGCCGATACGAGCATCAGCCAGAAAAAATAATTCTTCCACCAAGGCGTACTCTGAAAAGTAACTTCTTGCCAGAGGTAGTTGGCATAATCAGTATATCCTTTGACAAAAAGTTCCCAATACTTCTCCATAGCTGTCTTTGATTGACAAGCTCAAATATCGGCAAAATGTTTACCGAAATCAGTGATCTTAGTCACTCACTAAGGAATATCATACCATTGCTCCACCACCAGGTTTTGGCGGCGTCCTTTGTCTTCAGGGGCATAGTATGCGGCAAGGTAGTCAAGGATTGGATCTTCATTTTCGCCTAAGTCCCAGAGTTTTTGGGTCCGCTGCATCCAGCGAATCATTTCCTCCCAGCCTTCGCGAGTCGCCCGGTTTTGGGTAACTAGCTTAGCAGAGTGGCAAGCCGTGCAAGTAGCCTTGACGATCAGATAGTCCCCTTCGGCAATGAGGCCAGAACCTAAATCATGCCCATCGACCACTTCACCTTGAGAAATGGGCAATGCTTCAGTAGGCGCATCCTCACTTTGTTCGACATCTTCCTCCGCCGAACGGAAGCTGCCAGGGTTTTGCACGCCGATCAAAATCAATCCAGCTAACAAAGCCCCGACACCTGTCAATACTAAAGCACTGATTACAAGTCTAAAGTAAGTTTTTCCGTCTCTCATATTTTATTCTGCCCAAACGATGTTCCCGACTTCAGCGATATCAACACAGCCCTTGAAGTCTCCGGGAACAGGCTGGTAGTTTAGATGTTTTTCTGCGACTAATTCCGAAGTGAAATAGCCTGCAATGGTCAATTCCTTCATTTTAGGAAAGAAAGCCATATTTCTTTCTTTGCCTTTCAATTTATCTGCTTCTTCGGCCAAAGCAGTCAAAACGGCATCTTGCTCTTCGGGCTTCAAGCTGCTAAAGCTATCACCATGAAGAGAGTTGGCTACTGAATCAACTTGTCCTAATCCCGTCAAAAAGGCTTGCACCTCTTCTTCTTTCATATAGCCATTTAGCATGGCATCAATGAAGGCATCTACGCCCACCTCTAAGGCGCCCGGCGTATCTGATTTGGGGATGATCCGTTCGGCAATATCTCCGACAAGATCAGCCCTGCCTTCCGTCAAAATCATTGGTACCCAATCTCGACTACGTCCCGCTTTACAGCCAGACATTACACCTAATACAGACGATGCAGAAACCATGCCTATCATTAGGGCAGTATTTTTTAATGCTTCTCTACGATCCATAATCAGAGGTTTTTCTTGTTAATTTCATCGACGGCATAGTTCGCGGCACGTGCAGTCAGCGCCATATAAGTCAAGGAAGGATTGACACAGGAAGCGGAGGTCATACAAGCACCATCTGTTACAAAAACATTTCCGCAACCATGCACCTGATTCCAATTATTTAATACAGAGTTTTTGGGACTCGTACCCATGCGTGCAGTCCCCATCTCATGGATGCCAAGCCCAGGAGCACCGATATTATCATAAGTTGCAACTTTGGTGAGACCGGCAGTCTCCAACATTTCTGCAGCTTGTAACTTCATATCCTCTCTCATCTTCATTTCATTTTCCTTAAACTCCGCATGAAAGGTGACTGTTGGGAGTCCCCACTTATTGATCTTATCATAGTCGAGATACATATAGTTGTCGTGATCAGGTAAGGCTTCGCCGAACGCTGTGATCCCAAAGCGCCAAGGTCCTGGCTCAAAAAGCTCGGTCTTCATATCTAAACCAAACTTTGCCAACTCTTGTACCCCGCGAGACCAACTGGTACGACTGCCCCGTCCTTGATACCCATAGCCACGGATAAAGTCTTTGTGCTTAGTTGCTTTATTGACGTTCCGAAAACGAGGAATATAGATCCCGTTCGCACGGCGACCAGAATAATATTTGTCATCCATATCCTCATAGATACCAGCAGCTCCGACTCGGAAGTGATGATCCATGACATTATGTCCCAGTTGGCCTGATTCATTGCCCATACCATCAGGGAAGCGATCAGATTTCGAGTTCATCAAGATAAAAGTAGAAGCTATAGCAGAGGCACAAAGGAAAATCACCCTTGCATAAAACTCCATATGCTCATTGGTCTCAGTATCGATCACTCTTACGCCAGTCGCTTTGCCAGATTTCTTGTCATAAATCACCTGGTGAACGATAGAAAAGGGACGTAAAGTCACATTACCGGTAGCAAAAGCAGCAGGCAAAGTAGAAGCGTTACTGCTAAAGTAGGCACCATAAGGGCAGCCTCTGATACAGCGGTTGCGATATTGACACTTGCCACGACCATTGTGGGCTTGGGTAAGATTGGCGGTACGACCGATCGTCATGATCCGGTCGTCAAAATTCTTTTCAATACGTTGTTTAACATGCGTCTCTAAACAACTCATCTCCATAGGCGGCAAAAACTTACCGTCGGGTAATTGGGGCAAGCCTTCAGCCTGACCACTGATTCCAGCGAAAGTCTCTACATAATCATACCAAGGAGCAATCTGTTTATAGCGAATCGGCCAATCTGTAGCAATCCCATCCTTGAGATTAGCTTCAAAATCCAAATCACTCAAACGATAAGATTGACGTCCCCACATCAGTGAACGTCCTCCTACGTGATAGCCACGCATCCAATCAAAGCGCTTATCCTCATTGTAGGGATGATCTATATCGTCCACAAACCAATGAGCAGAGGCTCGTTTTGTTGTATATCCAGTACGGTTTTGTTTTTGCTTTCGGGCTAACTCTTCCTCACTTAGGCGACCTCTACCTTTCATATCCCAAGTATCGAGCGTAGCAGTAGGATATTGGCCATGCTTCACATCACGTCCCCGCTCCAACACCAGTGTTTTCAATCCTCTTTCACCTAATTCTTTAGCGGCCCAGCCACCACTGATGCCCGAACCCACCACTATGGCATCATAGGTATTGGTTTCAGTTCCTTTCCCGGTTATCTGCATATTTGAAGTAGTTTAGTAGTCATTTTGACTATTGAATTTACAGGTATTCAAAACGATCTCCAAACAAGCTTATGGCCGAAATGAGGACTTGATAGCTAAAATATTTGCTTATTTGACTTTAATGGCGATCCGATGACAAGCATTGTTGAGATAGCCTCTCGGATTCCAGCCGGGTACGATCATTGGCTGTGCTTTGCCTTCGGCATCAGTAGCTCTCGCCCAAACTTCATAATATCCCTTTTGAGGAAACTTTACTTGAGCCGTCCATGGCTGCCAAGCCAAACGGTTTTTAGGGGCTGACACGCGAGCGTTTTGCCAAGTCTGCCCAAAATCTACAGATACTTCGACTGATTTTACCGCCAAATCTCCTGCCCAAGCTTTGCCTCGGACCTCTAGCGTTCGTCCGAAGGCGATCATACCACCAGAACGAGGATAAGTAACTAGCGACTTCACGGGCATAGACTCAATGATCTTCATGTCCTCGTCGGCTACGATAGCGCCGGGCGCAACGGGCAATTTGGGCACACGGTATGATTTCCCTGTCATTTTGGGACCATCATGGACCTTATTACGAATATCAATGCGACTAAGCCATTTGCCAGAGGTCGAAGCAGGCCAACCGCCAAACACCAAACGGAGAGGATATCCATTCATCAAAGGCAGGTCTTCACCATTGATGGCCCATGCGATCAGCGATTCATCTTCTAATGCCTTTGACATCGGCACTCCACGTGAGATGACGACTTTATCCGGATCACCACTCACATGAGTATCCTTGCCATAGTAAGCGATATAAACTGCATCAGACTTGATTCCGCAGTCATTGAGTACATCCTTAAGACGGACTCCCGTCCAAGAAGGGGAACCGACTGCTCCGGTGGTCCATTGATTGCCTTTAGCGGGTGGATTATGCTCCGCACGGCCATTACCGCCGCACTCGATTGTAAGTTGTAGGCTATGTTGTTGAAACTTAGATTTCAACTCCGTTAAGGTATAAATTTTACTTTCTTTGGCAGACTCCCCGCCAATCGTCAACGTCCATTTTGCCGTATCAATATCTTTGGGAGGAATACCATTGTTACGCACAAACAAAACATTTGCGGGCGTATAGAGATCATCCAAAAGATGGGGTGGCGTTTCGACATTCCAAGGGCGATCATTGAGGATCGTCAAGTCTTCATGTTTCCCCTCAATCGGGAACGCTTCGTCACGATCCAATAGTCCCACTGGTATTAAGTCTTTGGGCATGTTTGCGCCAAAGACTATATCGGCTCCGAGTAAAGTACCCATCATACTCAGGGTACTTTTTTTCAGAAAAGCACGGCGATTTTTGGATTTTGATTGCATAGCAAGGGTGAGCGTTATAGAGTTAGGGCCTCGAAAGCTTTCGGGGAAAAGTTGGGGAGTCCAAGAACTGTTTCTGAGCTTACGAACTCCCGCACTAATTTATGGACTAGAACTAAGCTGTAGGAGTAAATTCGCGATAAAATGCGATGACATCCTCTAGAATAGAATCTAAATCATGCTTGAGCTCAAAACCAAGGGTTTCGCGCAGCTTTGTAATATCAGCGGTACGGCGGTTCATATCTTCAAAACCTTTACCGTAAACTTCCTCGTAGGATTTGTGAACAATTTTAGAGGAAGATCCTGATTTTTCAATTACCCTTTGAGCTAATTGATTCATCGTGATCTCAATCGGATTACCCACATTGAACTCTTGCCCTACCCCTTTGCCGGTGAACATAAGTTCAGTAATAGCCCTGATAGCGTCTTGTACGTGCATAAAAGAGCGTTTTTGCTCCCCAGTACCAAATACAAGAATATCCTCGTTCGCCAAGGCGCGCTTGACAAAATTAGGGATAACCATGCCATAATTGAAGAGTTGACGAGGTCCCACTGTATTGAAAAAACGGGATAAAACTACTTCCGTGCCATACTCTTTGTAATAGGCAAAGGAAAGGAACTCATCCATAGCCTTGGTATTGGCATAAGCCCAACGATGATTACGGGTAGATCCCTCTACCCGATAATCGGTTTCTTTAAGTTTTCCTTTGCCAGTAGCGTCAAGGAAATCAAGGCTTTTGCCATAGATTTCAGAGGTAGAAGCGATCAGCACACGCTTTTTATACTTATTGACGACCTCTAGAATCGCATCAATCCCTCTGACATTGTCCAAGATGGTGTGAACAGGATTCTCCATCACTAGCTTTACTCCAACTGGAGCGGCTAAGTGATATACATGATCGGCCCAAGCGACCAATGGATCGAGCGCGACACGATCTGTAACAGTTCCTTCAATGAATTCAAAATCCGCATGAGGGATATAAGACTGAATATTTTCAATGCGGCCAGTGGAAAGGTTGTCGAGGGTCTTGATCTGATGGCCATTTTCTAAAAGGAAATGGATGAGATTAGAACCAATGAATCCGGCGCCGCCGGTAACTAATATTTTCATAGTGATTTGGGTCAGGTTAAGATGAAAGCCCCAGCAAATTAACTTTGGCATTCCAGCCGATCAAATCCGATACCCAAAAAAATCCAACATCTTAGAAGACTATTGCTAAATGTTCAGTCATCAGAAGGAGTTTCTCCAAAAAACGACTATAACTAGACGTTTGTCTTTTGAGTGAGCCCACTGACAAATCGAATCCCCCTATAAAAAAAGCGACAGTTACCGAAGTAACTGCCGCCTAATATTTAGAATCTTCAATTGAAGATTAGTTTTAGTCTCTACGTGGGCCACGATCTCGGCCACCACGGAATCCACCGCGATCTCCGCCTCTGCGATCACCACCACGACGATCTCCGCCACGGTCTCCGCGATCACCACGAGGGCGACGTTCTGGTTCTACCCAGCCTTCAGGCTTAGGAAGAAGCGCTTTTTTGCTCAAGCGGAACTTACCAGACTTAGGATCGACACCGATGAGTTTGATATCAAATTCATCACCAACAGCCATCACATCATCCATACTCGCCACTCGCTCGTAAGCGACCTCAGAGATATGAAGAAGTCCTTCCTTACCAGGCATGAATTCTACAAATGCACCGTAGTCAGTAATAGACTTGACTTTGGCTTTGTAGGTTCCACCTTCTTCAGGAACGGCTACTAGGGCACGGATACGAGAAACTGCTTCTTCGATACCAGCTGCATTTTCAGAGCTGATAGTCGCAGTACCAGTATCATTGTCACCTTCTTCGAGATTGATATTAGTGTTGGTGAGTTTTTGAAGCTCTTGAATCACTTTACCACCAGGACCGATAACGGTACCGAAGAATTCGTGAGGAATATCCATCACGAAGAAACGTGGTGCATAAGGAGACATCTCTGCACGAGGCTCTGCGAGCTCTTCAAGCATTTTGTCTAGGATATGCATACGTCCAGCTTTGGACTGAGAAAGTGCCTGCTCAATGATTTCGTAGGATAAGCCACGAATCTTGATGTCCATCTGACAGGCGGTTAAGCCTTCAGTTGTACCAGTAACTTTGAAATCCATATCTCCCAAGAAATCTTCATCTCCAAGGATATCGGATAGTACTGCAAAGCCATCATCAGAAGTGATGAGACCCATAGCGATACCAGAAACTGGGCGCTTGATCGCAACACCAGCATCCATCAATGCTAAACAACCACCACAACCAGACGCCATAGAACTAGAACCATTAGATTCTAGAATCTGAGAAACCACACGAACAGTGTAAGGAGTATCAGCAGGTATCATTTTTTTGAGGGCACGTTCAGCTAGGTTTCCGTGTCCAACTTCACGACGACCAGGTCCACGATTGAAACGTACTTCACCAGTTGAGAAACCAGGGAAGACATATTGCAACATGAACTTTTTAGAACCTCTGAAGGTAGCGGTATCAATCGTTTGTTGGTCAAACTTATTACCCATGGTTACATCACAGAGTGCTTGTGTTTCACCACGAGTGAAAACAGCAGATCCGTGAGTACGTGGCATATAAGATGTCTTAGCCCAAATTGGACGAATCTCATCTAATGCACGTCCATCAAGGCGTTGTTTTTCGGTAACGGTAACGTTACGCACGATGCCTTTTTGGATTTTCTTGAAGTATTTGGCGAAACGGGCATCAAAATGATCCATTTCAGCATATTCTTCTTTGAGGGCTTCATAACAAGCTTTTTTGGCTTCGCTTGTCAATGCAGCACGCTCATCTTTACCCATTGCACCACGGGCAACTTTATCGATCGTAGGGCTAACGTGCTCTTTGATCTTGTTATAAAGTTCCTCGTCGTAAGTCAGCGTATCATACTCACGTGTTTCTTTTCCTACAGCAGCACGCAGCTCAGCTTGAGCTTCGGTCATCGTACGAATCACTTCGTGAGCATATTTAACTGCTTCTAACATGACCTCTTCACTGACTTCGTTCATTTCTCCCTCAACCATGTTGATAGAGTCAGAAGTAGCAGCGACCATAAGATCCAAATCAACGCCTTCCATCTGTTCGAAAGAAGGGTTAATGAGCCATTCACCATCTTTACGTGCAATACGCAATTCGGCAACTGGATCTGGAAAAGGGATGTCAGATACACATAAAGCTGCCGAAGCAGCGAGACAAGCGAGGGCATCAGGTTGCTCCTGAGAATCAGAAGAAATTAACTGAACCATCACCTGAGTGTCTCCGTGATAATCATCAGGGAATAAAGGGCGAAGGGCGCGATCGATCAGACGAGAGGTGAGAATCTCATGTTCTCCCATACGACCGTCACGTTTGAAAAACCCACCGGGGAATCGTCCCGCAGCCGCGAATTTCTCCATGTAATCAACTGAGAGGGGAAGAAAGTCTACTTCTACATTGATCTCCCTTTTGGCGACCACTGTAGCGAGTAACATAGTATCCCCGCATCGTAAGACTACTGCTCCGTCAGCCTGCTTGGCCAGTGCACCCGTTTCAAGAGTAATCTCTCGCCCATCAGGGAGGGTTACGGACTTAGTAATAACATTCATCTGTAAAAAAATATAGTATTAACTGACCGGAAGCATGAGAATAGCAGTAGATAGGCCCCGGCCTAATGGATCGGAGATCAGGGAGCATAAAAAAACTGGGAATTACTTACGAATTCCCAATTCTATAATTATTGCTCGGTAACGCTCAATCTCCTTACGCTTAAGGTAATCAAGCATCTTACGTCTCTTACCTACTAGGCGCTGAAGCCCAAGTTGAGTAGAAGCGTCTTTCTTGTTTTTCTTGAGGTGCTCTGTCAAGTGAGAGATCCGGTACGTCCATAGTGCGATTTGCGACTCAGGTGATCCGGTATCGGTGGCTTTCTTTTGTCCACCGTGCTTTGAGAATATTTCCTCTTTCAGTTCTTTATAGAGATACATGAATGGTTTGTTTTACCGCTTAAAATTTGAACACGCAAATATATGCAAGCTAAGCCGAGAAAACAAAGTTGTTTCAGATTCCTTTTTGATCCTCTTCCTCTTTTTCTGGGACCTCGGTTTCTTCCTCGAGATTCTCGCGTTCGGCAAGGCCGTGTCGAAAATCTGAAACCACATGTAAATCTCGCTGGGGAAAGGGAATAGAAATTCGATGACGTCTAAATTCGGCTTCAATTTTAAACCGTAAATCACTCTTAATATTGTAGATATCGACTTCGTTTCTCGTCCAAAATAATAGCTCAAAATCAAGCGAAGAAGCACCAAAATCCGTAAAACGAACTATCGGGGCAGGTTTGCGCAATACCTTACCATGAGAATCAGCAGAAGTCAATAGTGCCTTGCGAACCAAACTGAGGTCAGAACCATAAGCGACCCCAACCTTGACCTTGAAGCGAGTTTCCCGATCATTGAAAGTCCAATTGACGACATTGGTTTTGGTGATCTGAGAGTTGGGAACAATCACCGTAATATTATCTAAGGTTTCAACGACGGTCGTACGCAATTTTATTTCTTTGACCTTGCCCTCCAATTTGAGCGAAGTGATCTCCACCATATCATCAATCTCTAGCGTTCCGTCGAAGAGGATAATCACCCCACTGATGATGTCATCGAAAGAATGCTGCAAGGCAAGACCAATCCCCACAAAGAGACCAGCAGTACTGGCAATAATGAGATTGATATCGATCTTGAGGCTCGTCAAAGCCAATAATACCGCCAGAATATAGACGATATAAGAAAATATCTGCGAAATCGCGAAGGTTCTCCCTTTATCTACTTTTACCTTTTTCTCATCAGAAAGTCGTTTGAACCAGCGCTTGAAATACCAGACTAAGGCACGTGCTAGCACAAACACAACCAATATGTTGATCAGGTCAATCACATGGATCGCATCTTTGTTTACCTTGAAAAGCTCATCGATAGGAAGGCTGATTAAGACAGAAACCAATACTATCAGGAAGAGTACTGCTCTCACCATCCAGAGAATAGAACTACGGCTTTCATCCGTAATAGCTTGTCCTCGAAATGATTTAGCCCTTTTGACATAATTGACCAAAATCCGTCCGAGGATAGAATAAGTCAATAGAATAGCAAGTAACAAAATGAGCCGTCCTAAGGTGAAGGTGCCATCACCAAAGGAAAAAAGTTCAATCTCTAGCCATTGCTGTATTTGATCCATATCAGCACCAAATTAAAATGCTGGTTACCAAAAGGCAACCAGCAATACATTAAAACAGCTAAATTGAATCAATTACTTCAAAATTCGGTGAGAATAGGTCTCTGTTCCCCCTACTAATAGCAGGCTGTAGATTCCATTGGGAAGATTTTCGTGCGAGATCGCGAGAGAGTTACGACCTTTTTTACCAGCAAAATCTTCCCGATACCACTCACGGCCATTCATGTCGATCAATTGTAATGAAGTTGGGACTGCTATCGGTAATAGATATTCAATATTGACCACAGTCGAAGTATTGAGGCCTTGGACGGTAAGAATTTCCATCTTTTCTAAAGGCGAAAGCACAAGGATTAGGGTTTCGGATCGACTAGAACGGCCATCAAAATCAGTTTGCTGGATCTGATAATAGACTTCTTTTACTTCTTGATTATTAAACGCATCTAGATCAGTAAATAGATACTTCTTGGGATCTTGGGTGGTACCAGCTCCTTTCATTTCTCCGAGCACTTCAAAATGCTCAAGATCATAGGAACGCAGGATGGTAAAGTGTGAATTATTGGTTTCTTGAGCCGTAACCCAGCTGATATTGACCGATTGATAGTCCTGATGGAGCGATATATCCAAATACTCTACGGGGAAACTAGTGCCCAACTGTGGATATCCAGGTGCTATGCCAAAGGTACCCGAGCCCGTTTGACCCCCAAAAAGAGAAAGGGCCTCTAGCGTTACCATAGAGGTAGGATCAAGATGGGTATTATCATCAGAATCGATGGTTAAGGTAAAGAAAGCAAGGCCCGCTCCAGTAGGCACCGCTCCTTCGAAAGATCCAGTGGAAGAAGGAGAAGACACCGCAATAGTGCCAGATATTCCTCCAGGGATACTCAACAATACTTCTGACTCACCAGCAGCACCGGCAACAATGACGGAGTTGGTTGAACCGTCTGTTTTCAAGGTCCCACCACTGACGATAATCGAAAGCGCTGCAAAAGTCTGATGAGGGGTAAAAGCTAAAATACAGATCGAAAAAAAGAAGGGGAGTCGTAAGAAGAAACGTGAGTTGTCCAAACTGGGCCGATAATGTGAATAAGAGAAGGAAAGTATCTGTGCTTCATACGTTTTATGGGATTATACCAACAAATGTATTAGATTATAATTTCCTTTTTCTCCGTATTCAAGAAGAAGTATTACGCCCTTTTATTTTAGCTGTAGGCGAGTAATAAGGCTTGTAAATCAGCCAATGTATTTGCTTCCATGATGTCTTTATCTTGCCGCCAGCGCAGTATACGTGGAAATCTAACGGCAACTCCCGATTTGTGTCTTGTAGAGCGAGCGATCCCTTCAAAGCCAATTTCGAAGACTAGCTGCGGTTTCACCGAACGTACCGGCCCAAACCTTTCAAGTGTATTCTTTTTGATAAAAGCATCAACTTGTCCCATTTCAACATCAGTAAGACCGGAGTAAGCTTTGGCAAAAGGAACGAGTTTAGCACCATCCCAAACTGCAAAAGTATAATCAGAGTATAAATTGGCGCGCCTTCCATGACCGCGTTGGGCATAAATCATGACCGCATCAATGGTCAATGGATCGACCTTCCACTTCCACCAATCGCCTCGTTTGCGACCGACTTTATAATCTGAATCATATCGTTTGAGCATCAGACCTTCACTATAATGATCACGGGCTTGGTCTCTTAGCACTGCCAATTCATCCCAAGTAGCAAATTCTACTTCGGTGGAGAGTTTTAATCTTTCTGGCTGATTGGCCGTGTCTATGAGCTCTGCGAGATGTTTTCTTCTCTGGGAGAGCGGCCATTGCCGAACGTCTTCCCCCTTCCATTCCATCAAGTCATAGGCCATGATGGTCACTGGACAAGTTTCTAAAATCTTCTTCGTTACATTTTTGCGACCAATGCGCGTTTGTAAGATTTGAAAACCAAGTGGTTTATCATCTTTATATGGTAATAGTTCGCCATCGATCACCGTACCATCAGGCAAGGCTAACGCCATCGCTTCTAAATCTGGAAATTTTTCGGTGATTAACTCCTCTCCCCTACTCCACAAAAACCATTGTCCGTCCCGTTTGATCGTTTGTGACCGGATACCATCCCATTTCCATTCAGCTTGCCAGTCAGTTGGATCACTGAGACTCTCCGGCTCGATATCTAATGCATAGGCCAAATAGAAGGGATAAGGTTTGGAAATATCGTCTCGGATGTTTTCAGAAAACAGCATCTCCTGATACTCAACTTCGTCAGGTTTCCAGTTGCCCATCAGGCGGTGAGCGATCGCATTTGGGTCTAGTCCTGTATGCTTACTGAGGGCACGTACCAGTAGTTTTTGAGACACTCCGAGTCTAAAGCCACCCGTAATCAATTTATTGAACACAAAGCGTTCTCTTTGATTGAGTTGTGACCAGGCTTCGACGAGATGTTCGCGCTTAGCGAGATCATCCATCTTTTTGAGCTCCGCAAGATAATGCATCCACTCTTGGAGGGAGCGTTCGACACGGTCGTGATCAGGAGCGGGCAATAATAACGATAATGTCTCAGCGAGATCGCCCACAATATGATATGAGTCCTCTACCAACCACAATGGAATGCCTGTCATCTCAGAAGCCCATTCGCGCAAAAGCGTGGTCTTTACCGCTCTCTTAGGCCGACGCCCACTAAACAAAGCCATCGCCCATACTTTATCAGCATCACTTGCCACCTCCAAATAAGCCACCAGCGCCGCAATTTTGGCGTTGGTTTTATTGGTTTGATCCAATCGAGTGACGAGTTGGGCGAAGTGTTTCAAATTGTTGATGGGTTGGTTCGGCTTGCAAGCCGAACGTACGGGAAATAATCAAGGATCATCATTTTCTGCAAATTCGGTTTTGACGATACCGGCTTGGATGCCTTGTTCATTGAGCCATTTGCTAAAAATGTCAGTATAGCCGTGGGTAACGAATACTTTTTCGGCTTCAGTGGCTTCAATAGCGGCATTGAGTCCATCCCAGTCAGCATGATCAGATAATACAAATCCACGATCTGCAGCTCGCCTCCGTCTAGCACCTCTGATCTTCATCCAACCTGAGGCAATTCCCAGTGAATAAGGCTCTAGCTGCTTAGCCCAGCTTGAACCAATTGCACTCATTGGAGCCACAATCAAAGCTTTTCGAAAATCAGATTTGGGGATCTCTGACGTTAGGCGAAGCGTCGGTTTCAAAGCAACTCCATGCGCACGCAACACTTCTTGCATATTTTCTACTGCTCCATGCGTATAGATGGGGCCGATGCTATGATCGATATTTTCTAAGAGTCGTTGCGCCTTACCCAACGAATAGCCGATAAGGAGGGAAGCACGATCCTCATTGGCATTTTGTTGCCACCAATCGTTGATTTCCCCTATCACCTCTGCCTGAGGCTGCCAACGATAAATCGGTAGTCCAAAAGTGGATTCGGTGATGAAGGCATGACATTTGACTGCTTCAAAAGGAGTAGCTACGCCATCATCTTGAATTTTATAATCGCCGGATACGACCCAAGTCTCCCCTTTGTAGCTCAAGCGCACTTGAGCAGAACCAACAATATGACCCGCCGGATGCAAAGAAATCTCTACCCCATTGATGTGGACGCGTTCGCCAAAGGCTCGCCCCTCAACCGAAATAGCAGCCCCCAGCCGATGTTGTATAATCGGTACAGTCTTGTGCTGAGTCAAATAGTGCTGCATCCCCTTGCGTGCATGATCAGAATGGCCATGCGTGATCACCGCCCGTGCTACGGGACGCCAAGGATCGATGTAAACATCAGCCTGAGGGCAATAGATCCCTCGCTCGGTAAAGGTCAAAAGGGCCATCTCTTAACACAACATTAACAATCCTTCATTGTTTCTCCTAGCTTAAATCGGCTAATTTTACTGTCTAGAATATATTCTTCATTATGAGTGAATCAGCTGCAATTGATATTCGCGCTCTCAACGAAAAAATCCAGCAGAAGTCTGCTTTCATAGACCTGCTCAATCTCGAAATACATAAAGCCATTATCGGGCAGGAATATATGATTGAGCGGCTCCTGCTCGGTCTATTGTCTGGTGGCCACGTTTTGCTAGAGGGGGTTCCGGGCTTAGCTAAGACCCTTGCGATCAAAAGTCTTTCGACTGCGGTAGCGGGCAAGTTTAGTCGTATTCAGTTTACGCCGGACCTTTTGCCTGCCGACATCGTCGGAACGATGATCTACAATCCCAAGACGATGGAGTTTGCCGTCAAAAAGGGGCCAATTTTCGCCAATTTTGTCTTGGCAGATGAGATCAACCGTTCACCGGCTAAGGTGCAATCCGCTTTACTCGAAGCCATGCAGGAGCGTCAAGTAACGCTCGGTGATACGACCTTCCCGATGCAAAATCCCTTCCTCGTATTGGCCACCCAAAACCCAATCGAACAAGAAGGTACTTATACATTGCCTGAAGCTCAGGTGGATCGTTTCATGCTCAAATGTGTAATCTCCTATCCTACTAAGGATAATGAGCGTTTGATCATGCGTCAAAACGTGAGTGCTGATAGCTATGAGATTCGTCCTGTAGTCAGCTTAGAAGATATCGTTGCGGCACGTCAGGCGGTACGTGAGGTTTATATGGACGAGAAAATCGAGAAATATATTCTCGACATCGTTTTTGCGACGCGTTATCCGAAGGAAGCGAAACTAGACAAGCTCGACTACCTCATCAATTATGGTGGTTCTCCTCGTGCCTCTATCAATATGGCTTTGGCCGCTAAGGCTTATGCCTTTATCAAGCGTCGTGGCTATGTGATACCAGAAGATATCCGCGCGGTATGTGGTGATGTACTACGCCATCGTATTGGACTTACTTATGAAGCGGAAGCAGAAAATATTACCTCTGAAGATATCATTACTCAGATATTGGATAAGGTTGAGGTGCCTTAGAGCGGCCGTGCCGAACGCTTGGCCGGATCGAGACTCGATGAAAAAGAAACGCCCCTAGATTATGATAATCTAGGGGCGTTTTTATGTTGAGCGTTTTAGCGCTTTACTACTTTAAAAGTATGCACGTTTTCGCCTGAGCGTAAGGAAACAATATAGATTCCAGCACTCAATTGACTGACAGGAACATTGACAAAACGAGTGTTAACCGTCTCAGTTAATACAACTTTACCAGAGAGATCAAGCAAACGAATTTCTTCGATGACTTTAGAAGACTCAATGTTTAATTGCTCGTTGAGTGGATTACCCATCACCTTGATTTCGTCAAAATAGACTAGATCATCAATGTCAGTAACACCATCTACATTGACTTGCTGGATTTCGCTAAAGATATCCAAACCAACAACAATGCTGTTCTGCACGAGTAATTGATAATAACCCGCATCAGCAGTAGTTACGCCATTGACTGTATAGTCGGCCGTTGAGGTTCCACTTGGCGCACCGTCAATGATCCAAGTGTATGCATTTGCACTACCACCAACCCCAAAGTCAAGCATCAAAGTATCGCCAGTTGCGAGATCAATGAGCATTTCCATACCAACATTGGCTTGTGGAGAGAACTTAAATTCTGCGACTAGCGTGTCTGAATTGAGTACCATATTAGGTTCAAAATCCTCGAACGTCAGTTGATTATCTTGGAAACGCACCTTGGCACCATCTCCCCAAACAATACCGGAGATATCAGTTAAATCAGTAAGCTTGTTGCCATTAAGATAAAGGCGTGTCAAGTTTGAAGCTTGCGTAAACTCTGAAGGAAGTTGATCATACTCACAATCATGGATATAAATCTTTTCCATAGAAGGCAGGGTAAAGATCACACCTGGAACCGTACCGGTAATCGGGTTAGCTTCAGTATTATACTCAGTGAGGTTAACCATGTTTTCAAGGCCAGTCGTGTTAACGCTGGTAATCCCAGAACGCTTAAGTTGAAAACGATCTACGTTCACCCAGTTCCAAATAGCGGAAGATAATTCTCCGACTAAAAGGGAATCATCATGCATTTCGATTTTGCCACTCATCTCTGTGAGATTGGCCAAAGATTCATTTAATGAACCACTGAGGTCCATGTTTTTGAAAGCTACGTGGGTAACACGCTTAGAAGCACTATCAACAGTTACGCCTTCCCAAGTGTTGAGCGGTCCGTTGAGCCAAGCAGCAAAGCCAGACCAATTTGCACCACCACAATTATTGTAAAGATCAACTAGCGCTAAAGAATCCTGATCAGTAGCAGAAGCAAATAGGCTCGTACTTCCAGTCATAATATCAAGCCCTGTAACAATTGAATTTTGTACAATCGCATGATAAGAACCAGAGTTCATATTGGCATCAAAAGCTGCGATATCATAGGTAGGCGTATTGCCTCCCACTGGGCTGCCGTCTTTGAGCCAAGTATAGACATTAGCGCTACCGCCTACATTGGCAGGAATAGAAACGGGGCTAGCAGCGGCAGGGTACATATAGGAATCCATCCCAACCATTGCCTGAGGAGAAAAAGCCCATTCGCCTACATTGGGATCAGTATCCATGACCATATTGGCCTCTAAATCTTCAAAGGTCAAGGCATTGTCCTGAACTCTTACTTTAGCCCCACTCCCCCATACCATGCTAGACATGTCGGGTAAATCAGTGAGATTGTTACCATTCAAATAAAGGCGAGTAAAGCCAGTCGCCATAGTGAGCTCTGCTGGAACCTGATCATATTCACAATTATGTAGATAGACTTTTTCCATCGCTGGCAAGGTAAAGATCACACCAGGGATCATACCAGTAATGGGATTTGCTTCAGTGTTGAACTCCGTCAAGCTTGTCAGATTTTCTAATCCAGTGACATCAATACTTGTATATCCACTACGTTTGAGCTGAAAACGATCAATTTTAGTCCAGTTCCAGATAAAGGCAGGAAATGTACCTGTTAAGCCAGCATCATCATGGAATTCGATTTTTCCACTCATTTCAGAAAGGTTACCTAATGAAGAAGGCAGCGTTCCCGTAAGGTCCATATTTTTAAAGCTAACGTGGGTCACACGTTGCATAGCAGAGTCAACGGTTACCCCTTCCCAGGTGTTGAGTGGTCCGTTGAGCCAAGTTGGGTATCCTGTCCAGTTTGTACCGCCACAATTGTTGTAAAGATCAACTAGCGCCAAGGAATCCTGAGCGGAACCAGAAGCAAACAGATTAAAATCTCCGGTCATAATATCAAGGCCAACAACAGAGCTATTCTGAACGATCGCGCGATAAGTACCAGAGTTCATAGTCGCATCAAAAGCAGCGATATCATAAGTAGGGGTATTTCCTCCTACTGGGCTGCCGTCTTTGAGCCAAGTATATACATTGGCAGTGCCACCTACATTGGCAGCAAATGAAACCGCACCACCAGCCGCAGGATAGGTATATGTATCCATACCCACCATCGCTTGTGGAGAAAAGGCCCATTCTGCTACATTGGGATCAGTCGCCATTACCATATTGGCTTCTAAGTCTTCAAATGTGAGTGCGTTATCCTGTACTCTCACTTTGGCGCCACTCCCCCATACCATAGCAGACAGATCTGGCAAATCAGTAAGATCATTGCCATTAAGATAAAGGCGAGTCAATCCGCTTGCCATAGTAAATTCAGCAGGGATTTGATCATACTTACAATCATGGATATAGATCTTTTCCATAGCAGGGAGAGTAAATATTGCTGCTGGAATCATACCCGCGATCGGATTCGCTTCAGTATTAAACTCTGTAAGATTGACCATATTACTCAAGCCTGTAGTGTCAATACTTGTATAGCCACTACGCTTTAGTTGGAAGCGCTCAACATTGGTCCAATTCCAAATGAAAGCAGGAAACGTACCTGTTAGCCCAGCATCATCGTGCAATTCGATTTTGCCACCCATTTCATTGATGTTACCCAAAGAAGCAGGAAGCGTTCCTGTTAGGTCCATATTTTTAAAGCTAACGTGAGTTACGCGCTGCATCGCCGAGTCAACGGTAACGCCTTCCCATGAAGCGATCGGTCCATTGAGCCAAGTGCTATACCCAGTCCAATTTGTACCTCCGCAATCATTGTATAGGTCCACTAGTGCAAGGGAATCATTTTGTAGGGTCTGTGCGCTGATTGGACTAAGTCCGATTGTTAGTAGAGCGCAACAAACCAATTGTGCGAGTCGATAAAAGTATTTCATCTCTTTTAATTTTGGTTTTGGTTCGAGTTACTTTTTTATAAGAATCTTTTGTGTTCGAAGTCTTCCGTCATGGCTAGTAGCTTTTACAAAGTACAAGCCAGCAGCAGGCTTAGAGAGTTTGATATATATCTGATTTTCTCCTTTCGGTAAAATTGTTTGCATCAACTGCCCAGACATATTGTAGAGTTCAAGAGTTGATATTTGCTCAGTGCCTTTGACCGAGAAGTTGCCTGAGTTGGGATTAGGATAGATTGACAAAGGCACTAAGGCAGGAAGTGCCAATCCAGTAAAAATCCCAAATGTATTTTCGATGATATTGGGACCGTTTTTCACGACATAAGTACGTGGTTCAGGAGTGGGATTTTCCCAATCACTGCCAATCCGGTAATTGTATTCGATGATATCTCCCGCTGTAAGTTTGATCACGGTATCCGTATAGAATAAGCCGGGATCCAGTTCAAGCATTTGGCGACCTACATTCCAATCATCATTAATCCCCATTAAATACACATCATCATTACCGTTAAAGGTATTGACATTGAAAATCACATCTCGATTGTATATCCCAAATACAGTATCTCCACTCACTTGCTGATCGGCAACAGAGAAAGCTAAAATGATATTTTCGCTGAGAGTGCTATCTTGATTAATGATCTTAGGTATGAGCGTGATCGTTACGACTCCGGTAATAGGATCGACTGTCTGGACACTGTCATAAGCCGTAATCTCCTCTCTTTCAAAAACATTCCAGCTATAATCAGAGGCTGCTAATTGGGAGGTATAAGTCCAAACATGGTCATTGGCGATAGCATCTCCACCGTTTTGCCCATCGTCAAACATCTTTTGAGGAGCGATTTTCCAAGAACCTTGGACGAACAAATTTTCTAGCGCTTCACTCCCATCCTCAAAAATGAGGGTAACCCTAGAGCGATCCGTAGAAATCTGATTCAATACGGATAAAGTATCTCCAGCCTCAGTCGTTCCGCTATAAAGACCACTAATGTTACCAGACAAATACGCCATAGAAATCACCTCTGCAGTATCCTCTATGGCTAGATCGAGGGTAAGCAAAACCGTTTTAGAAATGTGAGCATCAATTTCACCAGGACTCAAACTCACATTGACTACTTGATAATTGGTATTCCCAGTAATGGCAAAGGCACTCCCGGCCAAGGATTCACTATCCATATAGTCGTCAAAGTCAAGTATTATCCCAAATCCATCCAAAGTGGTTTTGGCAGCGATGATGGTAGGTGCCTGACGGACACGGTTAGCCACTGAAAAAGGTGAGGAAGACTGTAGAAGACCACCATTATGATCTTCAATGTTTGATGCGCCAGCTAATAAGAGTGTGATACTTTGCCCGAATTTGAGTGGAGAATCCAGTTGGATACGGACTTGCTTGTTTAGTCGTCCCTGTAACTCAGCCCCTAGTACCGCAATAGTATCTCCATCAGCAGCAATACGTAAATCCTGATAAGCAGCCAGCGCGCTAGCAGCCATTGGTTTAGAAAAATAAAGCTCTATATATTGTCCATTATAGGCAGTCGTAGCATTTTCAATCACGGGAGGAACGGGCTGCTCAACTAAATGGATTTCTTTGGTAAAGACCTCTCCGTAATTGGTATTGAGGTCATAGGTTTTTACATAATCATTGGTGATTCTGACTTTATAATCGCCATAATCTCCAGCTGAGACAGAGGGAATCGTATAAGTTTTTTGTGTTTGGCCAAATCGACTAAGACCGTCTTTAAACCACTGGTAGGTAATGAAGGAAGTCTGCTGTCCAGCATCATTACAGTCTAAGACTACTGATGAACCTAATGGAGCCACAACTTCGAGTTCGTCACCGACGTCGAACATATCTCGCATCTCCATCCGAAACTCTTGTGGATTGGGTGAGATCGAGTAGAAATAAGTAATGATTTTTTCGAGGATCGCAAAAGAAAAGCGTGAATTATACAGCCATTGGGTACCATCTAGGTTTCTCAGGGCATCCTCATCTAAGAAATCCCAATTAGGCATATAGTCGAGATTATTGTATCTCAAATTCATCTTTCTGATGTCTGTGCAATTGCGAAACTGATCTGAGAGTCCTCCACCAAACCAGCAAGACTCGATGTCCAGGTATTGTAGAGAAGGATGGTAGAGATCATCAGGTATCAGTTCCCAGGTAAAACCATCATTGCCATTGATTAGCAATTGCTCCAATGCGGTCAATAGTCCCACCTCTCTTGGCAAATAGCCATTGAGTTGATTTTGTCCATCCGTCCTTCGACCGATGACCGGCCATATCCAAGTAACACGATAAGTCGAATCAAGTGAATTGGGGATAGCTCTTTTTTCGACCCGAACCCCAAACCAATCTTTTGCAGGTCCACTTAACCAAGGGTTAAAGGAACCATCATATTTTGCTTGCCACTCAGAGGAAAGATCATTGAATCCAAATCCAGCTTGATTGGAAATCCAATTGGGACCATCTGTCGCCCAATAGAAAGCCACAAGCGCTAATGAGTCTTGCTCAGCCAACTTATAGTCACTTTGGGCGGAAAGACTAAGCGTTCTGCCCGGCAGTAAAATGAAGATCAATAGTGCAGGGAGAACAAATGAGTGAATACGGGGTATAATTGTCTTCATAAAACTACTTCTGAACAATGATGTCACATTCTAATACGTAAGAGACGCCGGAGTAGTGGGGGACAGAAGCCGGGTGTAGACCAGTTACTTTTAACAGTCCAATCTTGAGACTATAGTCAGCGTTCAAATCGGTGATATAGGCGATCACATCTCCTACCACTAGCTGAGATATTGCTTCTGCTCCATCTTGCAGCATAGCTGAACTCCCTCCACTAAGGTTAATCAACTCTCCGGGACTAAGCTCCGAGAGTATTAAGCCAGATTGATTATTGAGTCTTTTAAACAGCGTCTTATTTTCAACACTTAGGTTTAGGCCTGCTCTGTCTGCTGCTGGCGAGGTAAGCGTCGAGCGCTTAGCCACTGGATCGTAGTAAAAAACGATATCTAGTTTTTTCTGAACAACTAGGTTTTCTTCTGAAACAGCATTGAAATTGGTTTTGATATCTGGATAGACTACACCATCAACGCTAGCAAAACCATCGAAGAAATCACTATCACGGGCATAAATATTTTTGTCCGAATAACTCTCAATACCCGGTACCACTTCTAGGGTTTTCTCTACACTCACGATACCTGATTCATCGACCACTGAGAAAGTCAGGCGACTCTTATTGATACCTGATGGGATGATATAATCATAGCGGATTTTGAAAGATTGGACATTCTTGCGCATGGTACCAAAGCCATGATCCGCAAACGGATCATCATAGTTTGGGTCTGCGACATTGTAGCCAGTGCCACTTTGCCCTTCATTGGTAGTTTGTACTACACAAGATTTTATATCAACCTGAGAGGAAACGGTAATTTCATAGCTGATCATATCATTTTCAGCCCCAGTTTCAGTAGCAATGGCTTCAACAGTCATGCTAGCATTCGAGGCGGGATATTCAACCCTAATTCCTTCATCTACGAGATCAAAGCAGGCTGTGCTAAAACTCAGTAATATCAAAGAACAGACTATTTTTAAAGGGGAGAGATTCATTATTCTATTAGGTTCTATTTTTACCACCAAAACATGCTTTTCCAATGTGAGTCTGCCCAAGTTTTGAAGCTTGAACCAGAGCTTGGAATAGATTCTATCACTGGATAGTCAGTACTATAAACGGGCTCTTGGTAGATAGGCATTTGTAAATCATTGGACTGTAAAATCCACATCAGTGCCTCATTCCTGCTTTCATCACTCGCAATAGGGATATCAAAGCCAGAAGTTCTTGCATTTTGAACATTAGAAGGATTATTGGCTAACTCTGCATCAGAGTAAGCAGCACGACTAGGGAAACGAGAACCACTCCCATTGGGGCCAAAATTCTCAGCTCCAGACGAAGCTCTAAGCGGTGGCAGCATCGTGCGACGGTGATCAAAGTAAGGTTCTAGACCTAGAAAGAAGGAAGCCAACCATTTTTGTTCTGCGATCAGGAGTAATTTATCTCTCCCTCCATCATAGTTGACGGAGACTTGTTGTAAATATCCATCTACATCATCAAAACCGAATTCGGCATAGGCGCCTTTGTATAGATCATCATTGAATCCTGCACCATAAAAATCAATAGAAGCGCTAATCCCATTTTCATAATGCTGGCGAGCATTTCCATTGGCAAAGCCTCTTTCAATGGCTTCTGCAATAAAAAATTCCTGCTCTGCATATAGTGCGATCAGGGTTGGAGTAGAAGCAGATTCGATTAGTGGCAAACCAGTGGCATCTTCTTTTCTAAAGAAATCTCCTAAAGCCGAGGCAAAGGGAAAGCCGCCATTCCAAAGGGCTGCATGCGCATTGTCTGTGGTGATTCCATATAAATGGCCGGCATATTTTACGGGTCCGGGATTACTTGGAAGCACATGAGTATCGGGATCGTTATGGACCTGGCGTACGGGCTTGGCGAGGACGGGTAATCGGGGATCATGCAAAGAGATTAGGCGTTCGATGAAGACGTTACTAAAAGGTGCCTCTTCGATCTTACCTTTGCTAATATTGTATAGAACAGAGGGGCGTTGGATAGGATCATTTTTGAAAGCGGCATTGTCCTCATTGGACTCCATGATTGGATATGCTTCTGGATCGTTGAGGATTTCCTGCAAAATAACTTTAGCAGCTTCTGGATCAGCATCAGACATATACATAGCTAAGCGAATACGCAGGGTATTGGAAAACTTTTTCCATTTAAGAATGTCTCCGCCAAAAATCAGATCACTGCTTTGATTGATGGGTACTTCTTGTCGATTTAGCCTTTCTCCAGCCTCTTTTAGTTTTTGCAGGATCGCAGGATATATTTCGCTTTGCTTATCGTATTGGCTTAGCAAAGGTGGATCTTCTGAAATAGGATCAAAATAAGGGATGTCTCCGTAGAGATTGGTGATCATCGAAAAAGTATAACTTTCCCATATATCAGCGATCGCTTCATAACGTGTGTCCCCAGCCTGCTTGGCCGCATTGCGCAGGTTTTTCACGACTCTAATGGCACTATACATAGGTACCCAGAATCCTGAATCGTCAAAGGCATGCCACGATTTATGGCGATTACCTTGACTCAAACTTTTGGTCTTACCATGGTATTCGCATACGGCGGGAATCACGTTCCATGCCAAATAGTCAAATCCATCCACTGTTGACCAAAGCATAGGTACTAGAAAAACGGATGGATCAACATCATTGCCATTGGCCCCTTCCAATACTCCATTAGGGGTATTGGGATTGATATTGATATCTTCATCCCAGCCATTGCAACCAAAGACGATCAATAATAGCGGAAGCATCTTCTTCCAGGATAGAACAGAAAGACTATTCCGTCGATAATTCATATTTATCTAAAATTTAAGATTCAGATTTAATGCGATGTTGCGTACAGAAGGGATACCTCCTCGGTCCAAGCCAGGAACTGCTCCTGCTTGATCGGAGAAACTAAAGGTTTCGGCATCAACATTGGGTACTTCAGTCCATACTGCGAGATTACGAACTACTACTCCTAAACGAGCAGAGCGAATTCTAGCTTTAGCTAAAAAAGCAGTAGGAAGCGTATAAGAGAAACTTAGCTCTCGAAACTTCAAATAAGTAGCATCGAACATTACCGCTTCTGGTATCTCAGAGTCCATAATATTTTCCCAATATTGTTGCCCCGTCAAACCTCCAGAACTGAGTCCTGATTCAATTAAGTCTTCTTTAGTCAATTCGCGATAAGTTCCCTCGTCGAGATACATGCCGTCTGGCAAAATATTTTCTCGAGGAGTGGCATTACCATTGGCATCAGTCCCTCCTAATAAGGTAGGTTCTGAAAGTCCTCTAATATTGAGGTTGTAATTGGTTGAAGAGTAAAAGGCACCGCCATATCTCACGTCCAAAAGGAAGGACAGGTTTAAAGGTCCCCATTCTATTTGGTTATATAATGAGCCCATCCAATCGGGATTATAATTACCCAGATAGATTTTTTCACTGCGTTGGGTATCGCCCGACTTGGTGTATAAAATTTCTCCGTTAGGTGCTCTTTCATAGCCTTTGCCATACATGGCCCCTCGTCTTTCCCCTAGCTTGTCTTCGACAAACAGGTGAGTAGTTATACTCCGCGAGAGAAAGGCTTCTGGGTTTTCCGGATCATATTCCACCACAATCGAACGATCTCTAGACCAATTGAGGGTAGTATTCCACTTAAATTTCTTCTTGTCAATAATCGCCCCGTTTAACATCACTTCCCAACCACTACTTCTGATCTTACCAGCGTTCTTTAGAAAAAAGTCATAGCCAGTCGTAGGAGAAACCTCTACACGTAGGATCTGATTGAAGGTCAATGAGTTATAATAGGTAATATCTAAGCCCCATTTATTATTAAAAAATCGAATGTCTGTCCCCACTTCCCAAGCCTGAGTGATTTCCGGCTTTAGATCAGGATTAGCTTTAACATTACTTTGAATAATAGTTGCCACGCCATTTTCCCCCACTCCCCAAGCAAATTCATCTTGCAAAGAATAGGGATCAGTATCATTTCCAACTTGAGCAACACCTCCTCTTACTTTCCAAAAACTGATAGCCTTAGGCAGTTTAATCGCTTCATTGAGGACCACACTTAAGGTCGCAGAAGGATAGAAGTAGGAATTATTTGCAACCGGTAAGGTAGAGGACCAATCGTTCCGCGCAGTGATATCAAGGTATAGAAAATCCTTATAGGCAAGATTGGTAAAAGCGTAAAGTGAATTCAGCTCTTTCTCGTAGATATTGTTTGAAGTTCGAGGAAATACCCTCCTATTGCCAAGATTGTAAACATATGGCACCAATAATTGATCTACCGTACTACTGATACTAGATCCATCGATCCGAAGGTGATTTCCTCCCGCAGAAACGATCATATTGAAATTTTTGCCAAAGTCTCTCTGATACCTCAGCAAAAAGTCCGCGTTTAGTTCTCGCGACCGAGATTGTCCCGTGGAGAAAGAGCCAAACTTATTGTCGTTGCCGACAGTACTAAAAGCAGATCTGGAATTCTGATCTCGAAAGTTCCTATTCTGACCAATTCGTCCCATCAATGAAAGATGGTCGGTAATTTGATAGTTGCTGACGATATAACCGATTATTCGCTGGTTATTATATGCTCTTCTATTTTCATTTAAGACAAAGTAAGGGTTATTGGCACTATTACGCCATTTTAGTTGTTGTGAACCTTCTAGGCCAGGCACCCAATAGTCTTGCAGCGCCTGAACATCAATGTTGCGAGGATATAAACGAACATCATAACCTTGGCTATTGTCGCTCCTCGAATCTATATACTTGACATTGGCTCGGATATCCCACTTATCAGATAGGTTCCACCCGGCAGAAAAATCGATTCGATCAGTCTGTAATCCAGTATTGGGGATTACCCCTTTTTGCACAATATTGGTATAGGAGAGGCGAAAATCTCCTCCATCATTGGATCCATAAACCGCAAAATTGTTATTGCTGATGATTCCAGTTTCATAAAAATCTCTCACATTGTTGGGATAGGC
Source organism: Bacteroidia bacterium (assembly GCA_045106675.1). Classification (GTDB taxonomy): domain Bacteria; phylum Bacteroidota; class Bacteroidia; order J057; family J057; genus JBCAWW01. The sequence goes on along the minus strand of JBGCFA010000079.1, from coordinate 17,186 downwards.
TACCCATGGTTCAAGACCGGTAAACTGGGCGCGGGCTTGTCCATCAAAAGCAGGGCCCCAGTTGATGCGAGAATCATCATTGGAGATCGAGCCATCAGGCCAAGTGCCATTGTTACCATCAAAATATCGGTAGATACTTCCTGAACCTTGCCCAAATTCATTTTGGTAAGTGGGTAAAATAAAGGGCCTTTGTGCACTAACGCTTAAATTCACTTCAGCCCCTACCCTATTTTTATCACCGCTAGCTCCAGATTTAGTCGTAATCAAGATCACTCCAGACGCTGCTCGAGATCCATACAAAGCAGCCGCAGCAGGACCTTTGAGTACCGAAATAGATAAAATATCGTCAGAAGCGACATCATTGGAACTTGCAGGAATGCCGTCAATCACAAAGAGAGGACCGTTTTTACCAGCAAGTGAAGTTTCTCCTCGTATTACAATCCTAGCTCCACCACCACCTAAGCCACCGCCGCCTTGAGTGATATTTACGCCCGCTACTTTACCAGAAAGCGAATTGACGACATCTAATTCACGGGTTTGGGCAATAGCAGCTCCATCAACTTCTTGTACCGAATAACCCAATGATTTTTTTTCCCGCTTCATGCCCAAAGCGGTAATCACCACCTCATCCACACTCATTGAGGCAGATTCCAAGACGACATCAATAGTCGTATTTTCACCTACGCCCACCTTCTTGATTTCATAGCCAATAAAGTTAAACATCAAAGTATCCCCTACCGCACAACGAATCTGGTAACTCCCATCGCTTTGCGTAAAGGTGCCTTGATTACCCTTATTCTGAACAAATACGGTAGCTCCTGCTAGAGGTAAACCTTCATCTCCAGACGATACTTTGCCAGAAACGGTAACATCTTGTCCCCACAAAAATGCGGGGAGGCAAACCATCACGATTAAGAAAATCCACATCTTGGATTTTGCTCCGACAATGCCGGTGCTATATGATATCATTTAAGTAGTTTTAGTAGTAGTCAGTGCCTTTACCCTCTTATCGAGAATTACTTTGTCCCAATCCCCTAGTGCCATAAATAGTTATGAGCAAGGCTAGTAAAGCTAGCTTACCATAAATCATTGTGCCCTTTTGTAACATTAATTTACAAAAATTATCTCAATTTGAATTTAGCCCCTATGGATTGAAAAATGAACTGGGAACGTTTTTATAGGATTTATCGTTTCCTTACGATCTTCACCAATTTACATCCCTGCTTACCCGTGAGGTACTCCAAGACAAAATTCTCTTCGAGATAAGAGATCGTCTGTGGCTGACATAGCATTGCGGTTTCACCGACTTGTAGATTGATAACTTTACGCTCGCGACGGATTTTGTAGCCTTTTTGTTGGTTATAAACCAGTTGATAAAAGAGGCAATGGAAACTATAGCCATCAAACATTAAGGTGTATTGCTTGAGCTCCGGCAACTTTTCTTCAGCTTGCTCCATCAGATACCCATAGTATTCACCCGGATAATCATTGTCTGTAGGTTCGTAGACTTTTTGCATGATAGTTTTATAAGGCCAAGCAAAAAACAGCAATACAAAAGCCACCTTCATACCATAGGCCCAAGCCCCTTTTTCGAGCTTGAGGAAGTCGCGAAGACCGTAATACAAAAGCGTTAGGCCGAGGCCGACCCACATAGACATGATCGGATACAAAGAAGCGTCGTACCACTCTAGCTTAGTCTGGGAACTCGAAATCACCAGCATCCACGATAGCCAAGCCATCCAAAGGAGTGTATGCCAATCACGCCATTTTTTGAAGCGAGGGTGATAGCTCACCAACAGGCCAAATAAGGCAGGGAAACACCAATAGGTATATTTCAAATTAATCAGTCGATCCCAATACCATAGATAAGGATGCACATGACCATCGCGTGTTTTGAGGTAATGCCCACCGAGTTCGCCTTTTTGCAGTTTTTGCAGGAAGCCCGGGGCGTCCCAATCACGATAGAGATAGTATCCTGCTACGCAGAACACAAAAATTCCTATTCCGAACCAAAAGTGTTTGTCTTTGAGTAAGGCGACAAACTGACGTTTATACAGCACATAGACCAACATACCCGGAGCAAAAAACAAACCCGCCACACTCTTGGTCAAAGTCGCCATCACCAAACTGGCAGCAAGGCCGTACATCCAGCGCGGATTCTTGCGTTCTCCTTGGAGGTAACGATAGAGACACCACAATGCCATAAAGCCCATCGCCGCTAAAACGCCATCTTGATCCCCTGTACGGGTAACGTGTACATTGATAAAACCAGTAGACGTCAATAAAGCCAAAGCTGAATATTGCCCATAAGCAGTCGACTCAAAATGCCGATTGCCGATCCAAAGCATACCTAGCAGCAATGCCAAAATAGTCAAGGCCACTGGCAAGCGGAGTGCTAATTCATTATAGCCCAAAAGCTTGAAAGAGCCTGCTTGAATCAGACTAAAAAACGGTGGCTTGAGATTGGATGCAGAAGGCCCTTCCGGAAATTGATTGTAGTTATAAAGATACTCCCCATAAGCCGCCAAACGATAGGCTCTCAAGCCAAAAAAGGATTCATCAAAATTTTTGAGAGGCTGTACATCGAGATGCAAAAACAAGGGTCCATAGGCAATCGCCAGAAACAAGCCCAATAAGAGCCATTGAGACCATTTATTTCCATCTTTTTTTAGCATCGGCGAGCAAGTTACGTAATTTCCGCAATCGGGAAGCTTTCTTATCTTTACAAGCTCGAAAGGATGATCATTGGTGAGGAAGTAGCTAGTTCATATTTCCCTTGTCATCCTGAGCTCATAAAATTACTGAAGCGACATAAACTATGGCCCGTCCCCCCAAAAACGGAACTACCAAAAAGAAGAAAGAAAAGAAGGTTACGCCCATGATGAAGCAATTCTTTGCTCTCAAGGCTGAGTATCCTGGGACAATATTGCTGTTTAGGGTCGGTGATTTTTATGAAACCTTTGGGCAAGATGCGGTTGAAGCGTCTAAAATCCTTGGTATTGTATTGACCAAACGTTCTAATGGCTCTGCTTCTGAGGTAGAATTGGCTGGTTTTCCGCACCATTCTCTGGATACCTATCTGCCCCGTCTGGTCCGAGCAGGTCGTAGAGTAGCGGTCTGCGACCAACTCGAAGATCCCAAACAGGCCAAGGGACTAGTCAAACGTGGTATCACCGAACTCGCCAGTCCGGGAGTAACACTCAATGACAAAGTCCTCGAAGCTAATCGCAACAATTATCTGGCTTGTGTTCACTTTAGTAATGCCAAGGAATTGGGAGTCGCCTTTTTGGAGCTTTCGACGGGAGATTTTTTCTGTTTTTCGGGCGATACTGAGTATGTAGGCAAGATCATCAATACCTTGCAACCGTCGGAGATTATCGTAGCCCGCAATGAGATGCGTCATTTTACGACCGCCTTCGGGGAACGCTTTTACCTCAGTCGCGTGGACGAATGGGTCATGCAGCCGGACTACACTAGAGAAAAGCTATTAGGATTATTTAATACTAAGTCTCTCAAGGGCTTTGGGATTGAAGATGAACTGCTAGGGCAAATCGCAGCAGGAGCGGTCTTACATTATCTAAATGAAAGCCGCCAAACCGAGCTAGGACATATTAACCGAATCTATCGATTTGATGATTCGCATTATGTTTGGTTAGATCAGTTTACCGTCCGTAATCTTGAGTTGATCCATCCTTTGCATCCCGATGGCAAACCTTTGGTGGAGGTCCTTGACCAAACGCTCACCTCTATGGGGGCGCGGATGTTGCGCAGAGCGATTTTATTGCCGCTCAAAGATATAGACCAGATTCAACATCGATTAGCGAGAGTCGAGACTTTTATCGCCCAAGCAGTGCCTTTGGATAGGCTTTCGGCTCAGTTTGAAAAACTTGGCGACCTAGAGCGTTTAGCTTCTAAAGTTGCGACTCAACGCATCAATCCTCGGGAAGCAGCTCTATTGCGCGACTCTTTGACGATGTTACCCGCGATCAAGGAAACACTTCTATCGTTCGGCTCGGCCGCACTAGAAAAGCAAGCGGGCCAGTTTGTTGATGAAAATCCAATACTCGCAGTACTCAATAAATACATTCAAGACGAAATTAAGGGTACGATCAGCGATGGTAATGTCATCCGCGAAGGCGTCAATGCTGAATTGGACGAATTACGTGGTATCAAAAAGAATGGTAAAAGTCTGTTGCTGGCGATGCAAGAACGAGAAATCGCCAATACGGGGATCAGTTCCCTCAAGATAGGCTTCAACAAAGTCTTTGGCTACTACCTAGAAGTAACCAATGCTCATAAAGATAAGGCACCAGAAGAGTGGATCCGCAAGCAAACTCTGACTAGTGCAGAACGCTATATCACTCCTGAGTTAAAGGAATACGAAGAGAAGATTCTTAATGCTGAAGACCGTATCCTGAGCTTAGAAGTACAGCTTTATCAGGAGTTTTTGGGGCATTTGCAGCATCATATCCATGCGATCCAGCATAATGCACGCCAGATTGCGGAGTTGGATATGCTGGTGAGTTTTGCCTTGGTGGCTAAGATGCGCCAGTATAGCAAACCATTGGTAACGGATGATGGTCGTCTCAAGATTAAGCAAGGGCGGCACCCTGTGATCGAAACTACCCTGCCTTCTGATCAGCCCTATATTCCCAACGACATTTATCTAGACAATGAGGAGCAGCAGATTATCATTATCACTGGCCCCAATATGGCGGGTAAGTCTGCCTTATTGAGACAGACCGCCTTGATCACTTTGATGGCCCAAATGGGTTGCTTTGTCCCGGCAGAGTCAGCCGAAATAGGCGTGGTGGACAAAATATTTACGCGCGTAGGCGCTTCTGACAATATTAGTTCTGGTGAATCTACCTTCATGGTAGAAATGAACGAAACTGCCCAAATCGCCAATAATGCGACCCGCAATAGCCTGATCCTCTTGGATGAGATAGGGCGAGGTACAAGTACTTATGATGGCGTTTCGATTGCGTGGGCCTTGGTGGAATATCTGCATGGCACCCCTGACTGTCAAGCCAAGACCTTATTCGCAACTCACTATCACGAACTCAATGAATTGGAAAACCGTCTAGATCGGGTCCGTAACTACAATGTCTCCGTCAAAGAGATCAAAGGCAAGATATTATTTCTCCGTACCCTCAAAGAAGGCGGTTCAGAGCATAGTTTCGGGATCAATGTAGCCGAAATGGCGGGAATGCCTAACGTTCTCGTGAAACGAGCCAAACAACTCCTGAGCCACTTTGAAAAAAATCGTCTCAGTGATCAGCAATCCGCCCAATCAGTGAAATTTGTCAAAAAGCCTACCGTGCAACTCAATATGTTTGAGTTAAAAGATTCGGATACGCTCAAAATCAGACAAGTATTGGCAGGCTGTGATATAGACCGCATGACGCCAGTTGAAGCCTTGCTCAAGCTACAAGAGATCAAGCAAGCCTTAGTGGATTAGCTTAGAATCAGATAGAAGTATTGTAACAATACTTAATTAGCTTGATTTGAGATAAGGGGTTTTGTAGCTTCACTCAAGCAGAGGAGTAATCACACAGCATTCATGGAAAACACGATTTTCACCTATGAGGGAATCGTCAAATATTGCCTAAAACATTTTGCGAGCCCTTCAATTGGTAAGTTTGAATTAACTGCCTTAGAGAAGGAACGCATTGATATATTCCGGAAGGAATTGCAAGTGAACTCAAACCCACAAATGGGATTTGTAGTAGATCTTGTAGGACTAGGGAAAGGCCCTGTTTTAACACAGCCAATCCAGCATGAGGCACTTTTTGACAAACCCAACCAACTAAGTTTTCGGTATTTTGTGGATTCGATCCACCCTGATTACCAGCAAGCCTACCTTTGGTTTGGCACAGCATCTTATATGACAATGCAACATTCTGCCATAAAAGAGATGTTGTCTGAGGGCTTGGAATTGAGATATGTTTTCACTTTGCCTATTTGTCGAGATATAGAGCAAACTGAAAATAAGAGGATATACGAATGGTGGCAACAGACAGCTCAGATTTTACGGCTGACACCTGACAAGACTATCCAGGCTCACCTAAATAAGTATTCTTTTCTCAACTCCTATCAAAGTGTCATTTCCCAAAATGGAGCGATTTTTTCAGATATAATCAATCCTAAGGGAGACATAGAGACGGCCTCTCTTTTTGCCGTTTTAAAGGCCTTTATGCTGCCTGCAATGCTTGAACTTTTACCTGCCAATGAAGCAAAAATGCTAATGGCAAACATTGAAGGGATACATAGCATTAAGGAGATTGCAAATAGTACGGGCTATTCAGAAGATACCGTTCGGACCTACCAAAGTCGTTTGTTGAAGCGGATCAATCCTCCCTATCCCCTATTTCCTGATCGGTCATTTACGACGGTAAAAGATGCAATTGCTTTTATGCAGCGAATTATTTCGTGAGATAAATCAACTTTCGGCCAAATGTTGATAGAGCTTTTATACAAATTTCCCTAAATAGCCAATAAGGATGTATAGAGATGCATGAAGTCCTTACGGCAATCTTTCAAAACACAAGAAAAAATCCTTTACACATAGGAAAATTCTTTTTACTCCTCTCTCAATGGCCCTATTCTTTTGAATAGGGTTTTTTATTGGAGGAGCGGGACGTTCCGCGAAGCGGTGAAGAAAACAAACAATCAGTCTCTCTCCCTTCAATCATTTTAGCCAACAGCCTCCCTAAAAACTACTCACTGACGCTCATCAGACATTTTTTTGCCAAGGATGGTGTAATTTGCTGTTCAAATTTAGATGTATGTATTGGATCAGGATCACATTGAGTCTTATTGTATTGAGTTTGGCCTTAGGCTGTACGGGGGAGAAAACGAGTCCAGCAGCAAGCAATCAAGCCCAACTTATCATAGATCAAGCCATTGAGGCTCATGGAGGAGATCGTTTTGCGAATAGCAAATACCAATTCGAGTTTAGGGGCAAGCTCTACGCATGGCAGACAGGGGAAGGTCGCTATCTCTATACTCGCTCTTTTGAGGATAGCAGCGGGCAGATTGTAGATCATCTTTCTAATGATGGTTTTTATCGGACCCTTAACGGGGAACGCATCCTCACTTCCCATGAACAGGACTCAATGTATAGCAATAGCGTTAATTCTGTGTTTTATTTTATCCGCTTACCTCATGGACTTAATGATCCAGCAGCCAATAAGAAATATCTAGGGGAAGAAAGTAATAAGGGGAAAAAATATCATAAGATTGAAGTAACATTTGAAGAAGAAGGGGGCGGAAAAGACTTTGATGATATCTTTGTGTATTGGTTTGAGCAAAACAATCACACCCTTGATTATCTGGCTTATAGCTATGCCACGGACGGTGGAGGTTTACGATTTAGAAAGGCTTACAACGCTAGAGAGCTTGGCGGTATCCGTTTTCAAGACTATGTCAACTACAAAGCAGAGCTTCAAGCAGGGCGTGGTTCGGCCGAGCTAGGGCAACTCTATGAGAGGAATCAATTAGATTCTCTTTCCTCCATTATCAATGAAAGTGTGAGCCTTCAATAGGCTAAAAGGTTTCAAAAAGATAATAGTTCAGACAGCGGATCATTCAGTCGGTACAAAATATTCACCGAATTCTCTTCAGTAATTACCATTTAGGCATAAGCCCTGTCAAAAACAGGACTTAAAGGCTTTCTTGTGTCTGTATTCAATACGAAACAACAACACATTTAAAGCAAAAACACTTCCCAAACCTATTTTCCTCTAGCATCTTCCCAGTAATCAAACCAAACACCTAAACCACATGCCCTCTTCAGAACGTTTGCACCTCAGCTTGCTATTAGTCTTTCTTTGTTTCCTACTTAGCACCCCCTCATTGTTTGCCCAAGACGGCGGACAAATCGCTCAAATCAATAGTAGCGGTCAAAGCATCTCCTGTGTTTTGGGTCAAAACAGTATGTTAGATCCCAACGGAAATTGCTCTATTGCGGCTACCATCGATGGTACCTTCAGCGGAAACGGGGTGTCAGAATTAGCGGAGTTTGAACCACTCGCTATCGGTAGCGATCTCATCCTGCCTTGGACAGAATTCAAAGGACTTGATTTAGAAAACAGTGGAGACACTTACAACGGAGGTCCATGTAATGGAGGCGACTTAGTAGCAGACGGGATGAGTAGTGGTAGTTTTGCTTATTATACCGTATTTGAGAACCTTGGTTATCAATACATTGCGTTTAGAGTTCGTGCTGCGCAGAACGCTAGCGATGATCATGCTTTCAATATTTTGCTGAGCAATGATGGTTTACTAGGAGGGATGGGCGCTAGTGCTGATACTAATTATGTGTTCGGCAATGCCGGATTTGAAAGAGAGATTCGTTTTAAAGCACCGGGCAGTAGCGATCCCAGCCTAGGCATCTATAATGTAGATGGGATACAGAGTGTTGATGATACACACACGCCAATCGATTTATTTCCCGGCAACTGGCAGATTGCTTATGCCGAATATAACTCAGCTAATTGTAGTGGGTCTTACCAAGCGACCTTTTATACCATTTATTTGCCAATAGCAGCCCTTGATATTCCCAACGGTATGAGTCTCAATGATGTGAGCTTTATCGTAACTACTGCAGCTGAGGGTAAAAGCTTTTTTAGTGCTGGTATCTCAGATATTGGTGGACTAATAGGTTTTGGTTTGACCAACCCATGTAACTGTAATGTGATACCCGGCAATTGTACGGAGACTTATACTGACTGTATGCTCAACTGTCTTGCGACGAAGATTGATCTCAATAGCAGTTTTCCCGTAGAGTGGCAATCTGTCAATGCAGAGGTGCTATCCGAAAGCATCAACATCACTTGGGATGTGAATAAAGAAGAAAATAACGACTACTTCACGATTGAACGACAGATCGGAGAGGGTGCTTTTGAAGAAATCGGCCGTATCCAAGGACGTGGTACTGCTGACAGCCCAATGCAATACCGCTTTACTGATCCATTTTTGATCCATGATCAGCTTTATTATCGTGTGAGACAAACAGATTTCGACGGCGCTTTTTCCTACTCCCCTATCGTCAATGTAAATCCTAATAACGGTCAAGAAATTGGCAGCTTAATCAATCAAGCAGGTAGTAAATCTCTCACATTACAGTGGTTTGCTCCCGAAAGACTGGATGGCTATGTCAGCGTTTTGGATTTGTCCGGTCGTGAATATAAGCGACAAGCGGTAACTTTTTACGCTGGTCAAACCAACTTACCATTGCAATATGCTGAATTAGCAGCAGGCATTTATATCCTGCAAGTGCTTGATCCGGTGGGCTATCCGATATTTGCGAAGAAATTTATCTGGCAATAAGTAAATACGATATTTCTTTGAGGAGTCTTCTTAGGAAGACTCCTTTTTTCATTTGGTCTTACTAGTAATCAGCTTCCAATATTGTAATCCCTAATCTTTCGACCTCCTCTGCGCTAAAGCCAGCAGCATCAAGTGAGATCAGAAATCGATTGACAAGCGTATGCCTATTGCGTAAAGGGGGATCGTAGGAGTCGATAAGGTTTCGCTCAATAGATTCTAAAAGGGAATCCTGTTTATCGTATAAATCTAGATTTACCTTCAAATACTCGACTGGCTGCTCAGCGTTTAAATGACTGGCTAAAACGAGGAATAAGCTCATCCCTTCCACTGAGTCAAAGTTGAGCACTTGAAATTGGCGAGCGATAAATTCAAAATCTAAATTAGGAGGCTGTTGGTCTCGCCATATGTGCTCAAGGGCAATATTATCCAAGCTATCAGTACTGGGCATAGCAGATTGGACTTGAATCTGACTGACTTTGAGTTTGCTTGGACTTACATCAGTGGAAATGGTATCCTGCCAACGCCAATGTAAAGGGATCATATCCCCAACAAGATTTGCATCAAGAAAAACCAGCGAATAATCTCGCTCTCGAATGACAGCATCAGCCTCATCTAGCAAAGACAAATGAAATCTAATTTCATCTCCAGCTGCTTGGGTAAACATTGCCTCGGCCCTAAAGTCATATACCACAATGGAGCGTTCGCCACGGGCGTAAACATCCCAATCAGAGCGCTCTGCTCTAAATAAAATCCCTGAAGGTATGCTATCCCATATCACTGGGACAGCCAAATCGGCTTCTGGGCCAAGGCTAGGCAGTTCGACTGCCTCAATCTTTTTTTGTTTAGCCTTTTGTGGCCAGAAAAAAAACAGACTCAGTCCCAAAACAACAATAGCAAGGCTTAGCCAAACAACTGACGGAATTGACTTCATTAGACCCTAAAATTCAAGCAATGTTCTCAGTTTGTCTTTTAAACGAGCACTGGCCATAAACTGCTTTTCTAGTTCTGCATGAAAAGGTATCGGCGTATCCAATGAACCAACTCTCACTACTGGGCCGTCGAGTTCTGCGAAGCAATGCTCCCCAATACTAGCCGCAATCTCTGCGCCAAATGCTCCCGTATGCGTGTCTTCATACAACACGATACATTTACCCGTTTTGCGCACCGAACGATATACCGCCTCTTCATCCCAAGGAATCAAAGTGCGTAAATCCACGATTTCGATACTTGCATCAGCTAAGTTTTTGGCTGCTGCCTGCGCCCAATGCACGCCCATCCCATAAGTGATAATGCTGACATCTTCACCACTTTGCACTACACTAGCCTCTCCGATGGGAAGATTATAATATTCAGTCGGCACATCGCCCGTAATAGAACGATACAGACCCTTATGCTCAAAAAACAGAACCGGATTAGGGTCTAAGATCGCGCTAGTCAGTAATCCCTTGGCGTCCATAGGATTGGAAGGATAAACGATTTTGAGGCCGGGAACTGAGGTAAACCAAGCTTCATTGCTCTGCGAATGATAAGGCCCCGCGCCCATCCCGCCACCAGTCGGCATCCGTACTACCACATCAGGTGCATGCCCCCAGCGATAGTGATTTTTGGCGAGATTGTTGACGATTTGATTGAAGCCACAAGACACAAAATCGGCGAATTGCATTTCAACCATAGATTTGTGTCCAGCGAGTGATAGGCCCATCCCAGCTCCGATGATAGCAGACTCACAGATCGGGGTGTTTCGGACTCTGGCCTTGCCGAACGCTTCTACAAAACCTTCGGTAATTTTGAATACGCCACCATACTCAGCGATATCTTGGCCCATAAGGACCAAGTCATCATGCTTTTCCATGGCTTGACGCAAGCCTTCACCGATCGCATCCACAAAGCGAATTTCTTTACTCTGAGCAGGATTGGGAATCGCTAAAGCAAAATCAGCCGGAGCATATACATCCTGCTTTTCTTGTGCGAGTGAGATACTAATCGAAGGCGCATCAAAGGCTTCTTTGACCGCATCATTGATATGTGCTTTGGTTGATTTACGCAGCTCTTTTATCCGTTCTTCGCTGATCACTCCCTCTTCGAGCAAAAATTGCTCATAGTTTTTGACTGGATCTTTGAGGCCCCATTCGTCAAATAGTTCTTGAGGGACATATTTGGTTCCGGAGGCTTCTTCATGTCCACGCATCCGGAAAGTATTACACTCTAAAATAACGGGCTTACGGTCTTCACGCATCTGGCGCGCGATCGCACTGACAACATGATAAACCTCCAGTACATTGTTACCATCGATAGAATAGCCCTTGAGTCCATAGCCATGAGCACGGTCAGCTAAGCTTTCACAGCGAAACTGCTCCCGTCCCGGCGTACTCAATCCGTAGCCATTGTTTTCGATCACAAATAATACCGGAATATCCCATACTGAAGCCACATTGATCGCTTCATGGAAATCTCCTTCGCTGGCACCACCATCACCCGAAAAAGGGACAGCAATGAAGTCTTGATTATCAAGATTGCTCGCCAAGGCGAGGCCATCTGCCACTGGTAGCATAGCACCAAGGTGAGAGATCATACCAAAGATGCGGTGCTCGGGTGAACCAAAGTGAAAGGAACGGTCGCGGCCATTGGTGAAGCCTTCGGCTTTGCCGAGCCATTGTTCGAGCAAACGACGCAATGGAATCCGACGGCTCGTAAAGACTCCTAAATTGCGATGCAAAGGCAGGATATAATCTTGCGTTTGCAAAGCTGTAGTCAGACCGACTGCGATGCCTTCTTGACCAATACCAGAAAACCATTTGCTGATACGACCTTGACGCAATAAGATCAGCATCTTTTCCTCTACCATCCGTGGTAGGAGAAGGTCTTGATATAAATTGAGAAGAAACTTATCCGAAAGATTACGTCGATTGTATTGTATCGGGCTCTTTACCATAGGGGCGGGGTAATTTTTACCCACAAAGGAACGGGTTTCTAAGCAAAAAAGGAATGGATTTTTTGAATGAGATTCTATGCTTGAAATCCCTCTGCATAGATCCCATCTTATAGTTTGCCCTCCAGCTTCAATAGTTGCATCTTATAAATAGCCGCCACGGTCATAGAATCCGTAATTTCCCCAGCTTCTACTTTTTGATATAGTTCTGCTAAAGTCCATTTCTGGATATCTATGGCTTCGGATTCTTCGGGTTCGGCTTCGCCTTCGGTCAGTCCAGTAGCCAGATAGATAATGGCCCATTCATCACTCACCGCATTGGAAAGGTGCATTTCCACAATGGGTTCATAGCGTTCGGCGATCAAGCCAGTCTCCTCTTTAAGTTCACGCTTCGCGCAAACGAGCAAATCTTCTTCAGGAGGGCAACCACCTTCGGGTATCTCCCAATGATATTCGTCTAAGGGAAAACGAAATTGGCCTACCATCCAAATATAACCGTCTTGGTAAGGTACTACCCCAACCGCACGATTGTGAAAATGGACGGTACCGTATATGCCGGGATTACCACCGGGGGTAGTTACCTGATGTTCAGTGAGTTTGATCCAAGGGTTATTATAAATTTCTTGCTTAGACTTGATTTTCCAAGGGTTTTCCATTGACTATTGTGCTTGGCTTTTTCGCTGTTCAAAGACCGCGATTTTACGACGATTGATACCCGCGACAAGATACGAATGCTCTCCCTCGAAATACAAAAGGGATTCAACTTGTCCATTGAGTAAGATGCCCGTTTCGGCTGGTTGCAAAACGCTTAATTGTTGCTGTGCATTGACTTTGAGTAGATAACCTTTATTGGCATCATAGTAGCCAGTTGCCACATCATAACTATGATCATTGCCCGCGACTAAGACTTCCAAATGACCATCACCATCAAAATCTTGGGCCAGCATTTCTTTGATCGGCGCTATCTGTAAGGCAATCGGTAAAAGTTCCCAACGGAAGTTTCCCCCATCGTTCCACATCACATAGCTTGCGGCCGTATTAGCCATAAATATCTGCTCTGAAGGGATACTATCGGTATTGAAGATATGACGGGCCGTACTCTTACTGAAGGTCGTATAGCTAGTGGTATATTTCTTAAAATATGGAGATTGCGATATCAATTCGTCCATATAATTGACGGGATACTCCTGCATCTGCCCTTGTTCATCTTGCCAATAGGCCGTCGTAATTGGGTCTAGCGTACTATTATTGTCGATATCGATCGCATACAATCGCATCGGATAAGTATCATCAATCGTGAAGCGATGATTTTGTCCAAGGTTACCAAGGATATAATCATCATCACCATCTTGGTCCAAATCTACTGCCATTAGCGCTGACCAGAAACCTTTCTTATTGGCCATCTCTTTATCTGCCACTTCGTGGAACGCTTGCCCAGCTTGGTTTTTCAACCAAACTAGATTATTCCATTCACGGCTGATCAGTAGGTCTTCCCATCCATCTCCATCATAATCACTCCAAACCGCATCCGTCACCATTCCAAGCTCAAAACTCATGGCTTCATCAGCTTGTAAGCGACCATTTTCGTTACGGAGAATATAGGAAGGTCCGGCTAGAGGAAAATTGTTTTTTTCTACTCTCGCCCCGATAAATAGATCAAGATCACCATCATGATCAAAGTCTATCTCTTTTACCACAGAAGCGGGGAAATAAGGCAGGTCTAGTGAGTCTTTACGATAGTGATTACCGTCATTATAATAGACATAATGTTGATATTCTTCGGCCTTCTCATTAGCATAACCGCCCGCCAAAGCAATGAGATCATCGTCACCATCGCCATCTAAATCGATCAATAATAAGTCCGATTCCGTGCAAACCTTTTCATCGGTAAGTCCTTCTATCTCAGCGGCAACAAACTGGCCATCTTGCTGAAGATAAGCAGTAGTCGGACTGAGATCAGTGGCGCCAATCAAGAGATCATCTAAACCATCATTATTAAGGTCTCCTTGTGCAAGACAAGGGCCAATCTGTGAGAATTTGTGTTGAATAATGCGCTGAGATTGGAAAAAATCTATATAATCTTTTTCCTGATGGAGATAATCGATGAGGTCCGTTTTGCTGCTAAATATAGTAGGCTGCGGGTGAGCGTTCTGCGAAGCAGTCCTAGGAGTAGCTCCCTCGATCGTAACTGTTAATACTTGGTCTACACTCACATCTTTGAGTAGACTTTGTAGTTTAGCTCCGGGCCAAATGATCTTGATAGAGTCGATCATGGCATGAGCGCCCAATCCAAAATGCAAAATGGGTTCAATCGAAGAGATATAACCTCTGGAGAGAAAGTGCTCATCATATAAGTAGAGATCACCACTCCAAATTTCCACCTTTGCACCAATAGCAGCAGGGTTTTGGGGAGCACCTTTGAGATTGAGTCGTAAGTAGTGGGCGGGATTTTCGTTGCTTGGCTTACTATTATTTTGATAGACAAAGGCTGGATCATTGATGTTGTTGACGACATAATCAAGGTCGCCGTCCAAATCTAAATCTACAAAAGAAGCACCATTGGAGAAGGAAGGAATGTCAATGCCCCAATCTTGGGTTTTGTCTTCGAATTTGAGATCGCCTTTATTTTCGTAGGCAAAGTTGGAGACTTTGACGACAGGAATACGTTCTAGCAATTGCTTTTCCGTGGCAAGGTAGCCTCCCATCTGGGCTTTGTAGTTGGTAAAATCTTTGTCCGTCAAGTCTTTGGGGAAGCCATTGGTGATCAAAAGATCGCGGTCCCCATCATTGTCATAGTCGGCAAATAAAGGCGACCAACTCCATTCTGTTTCAAAAACGCCCATCAATTGGCCGACTTCGCTATAAGGTAAAATTTCGTTTTGTGTAAATCCGTTGTGCAAGTGAACCATATTTCGGACATACTGATGTTGGTAGCCGTAATTTTGGTCGTTGATATAAAACTGATAGCTAAAACCATTGATGGTCTGTTTTTTACGCGGATATTTCTCTGGAAACATATCCAGCGTCATCACATCTGCTAAGCCATCATTATTGATATCGGACATATCATTGCCCATCGAAAACTTCGAATTATATGAGAGGATAGTATCCGCTTGATTGACAAAAGTGCCATCGCCTTGGTTGATATAAAGCAGATCGTTGGCGATATAATCGTTGGAGATATAGATATCTGGATAATCGTCTTTGTTGACATCTCCGATGGCAATTCCTAAACCATAGCCTTCATAGATAATCCCTGCTTCTTTGGTGATATTGGAAAAGCTCCCGTCTCCATTATTGCGATAAAATTGATCATTATTTGTAGCACTCCCATCTGTCAGTTTGGCGCGGTAGCTAGTAGGTACATTTTGGTTGACGATATTGTTAAGGACGTATAGATCAAGGTCTCCATCGAGATCATAATCGAGGAAAGTACTATGGACTGAGTAACCCTGATCTGCTATGCCGTATTGGGAGGCCGCTTCGCGGAACGTTGGGAGCCCTTGAGTGTCTAAACCTTGATTGATCCACAATTGGTTCTGACGTTCGACAGAGTCGGCACTCGAAGTAATCGCAAAATATAGGTCGGGCCAAGCATCAGTATTGATATCGACAATCGAAACACCACTCACCCAATAATCTGCATTCAATCCTTCAAACTGCGCACTAATATCTTGAAAACGAAAATCACCTAGGTTGAGATAAATCCGAGATTGGACTTTGTTGCCCGTAAAGACCAGATCAGGTAAACCATCTAGATTGAAGTCTGCTACGCCAACGCCTCCCCCATTGTACATATACTCGTCTTGGAAGATGTTGAAACTATCATCTTCAATAACTTCGTTGACGAAATCAATTCCTGTCTGACTACTTGGCAATCGTTCAAAGGAAGGCCCCGTTTGCGTACAAGCCTGCAAAAATAAAAGAGGCAATACAAAAATCAGCTTATTCATATCAGGTTAAGGCAGAAAAAAAGGAGGCCTACCCAAAGGTAAGCCTCCTAAATCATATATAACGAATCGACTAGCGATTCTGTGTCAAATTACCATTGCTCAAGTCAATCTGACGTTGAGGAATTGGGAAAGTTACGTCTTCAGCTCCGAAAGTAGTTTCAGAGTTGTAAAGCAAAGTACGAAGAGGCTTCTCGTATGCGAGGATACGATTGATCTCTGTCTGTGCTACACCCCAACGAACGAGGTCGAAGAAACGGTGTCCTTCCATTCCTAATTCTAGCTTACGCTCCATCATCAGTGCGTTACGCGCTTCGTCAGCACTAGCAAAAGCAGCGTAAGGAGAGATAACGTAGTTAGCAGCATCAGTAGTTCCGTCATCTTCTTTGACAAAACCGTCAGCATTAGCCGCACGATTACGGATTGCATTGATATTATCTAAAGCGCCACCTAAGTCTGCAGTTTCAATTTGACACTCAGCCATAAGTAGGACAACGTCAGCATAACGAATCATGCGATATCCATTGGCAGTCCAACCAGAAGTCCAGTTACCAACCTCAGTAAGGTTACCTTCTTGAGCCTTCTTATAAACCTGCTTCTTAGGGCTAAATGGACCAGCATAAGACTGATCACGTACCCAGTCCTGACCTGTATGATCTCCCCAGTCTAAATAAGGGATGCCACGACGGCCAACAGTCCAGTCTAGACGTGGGTCTAATGGACCTGGATCTTCAGTATAACCAGCACCACCAGCAGGAATCCCTTCATCATTAAGAACAGGGTCAGCGTTGTATGAATAGTCAAGTAAAGGCAGACCGTTAGAAGTACGGAAGGAGTTAACAAACTCCTGTGTAGGCTGGAAAAACCCACAGCAACCACCTGGAGAAGCACCACTTTTATAAGGGAAGTTCAATACTTCACCCTGACCAGCATTCCATCCACCGGAACCATCGTTGACAGAGTATTGTACAGTA
>JBGCFA010000078.1:0-3034 GCA_045106675.1 Bacteroidia bacterium | reverse complement strand
ACTACCATGATATCTCCTCGATCTAGCTTTTCGAGTTCAGCGATCAGCTGAGGCATTAGGGTTTTGTGGCCTGCTGCCAAACTCGAGACTCCGACGATATGCACATCATTTTCCACTGCTTGTAGAGCTACCTCTGCTGGGATTTGAAACAAGGGTCCAATATCTACATCAAAGCCTAAATCCGCAAAGCTAGTGGCGATCACTTTGGCTCCTCTATCATGCCCGTCTTGGCCCATCTTGGCCACCATGATACGGGGACGACGGCCTTCGACTTCCGCAAATTCATCGGTGAGTTGTCTTGCTTTTACTATCGCGGGTGTGGACATGGATTCTTGTATATATACGCCAGATACGGCACGAATAGGCGGTTGATAGCGTCCGAAGGACTTTTCCATCGCATCGGAAATCTCGCCGAGAGAAGCCCTTTGTCTCGCTGCTTCAACGGCTAAACCTAACAAATTGCCTTCTTCCGAAGCTGCTGCATCACTGATCGCTTGCAAGGCTGCCTGAGCGGCTACTTCATTACGCTCAGATTTGACACGATTGAGGCGTGCAATTTGAGAGATACGGACGGCATCATTGTCAACTTCACGGATTTCAAAGTCAGATTGTGTCTCGACGCGAAAACGATTAACGCCAACGATGGTTTCTTTGCCTGAATCTATCCGTGCTTGTTTACGAGTCGCTGCTTCTTCAATCCGCATTTTGGGGATGCCCGCCTCGATGGCTTTGGCCATACCGCCATAAGATTCTACTTCTTCAATCAGCGCCCAAGCTTTATGGACTAATTCGTGAGTCAAGCGTTCTACGTAGTAACTCCCCGCCCAAGGATCAACCGCCTTGGTGATATGGGTCTCATCTTGGAGATAAAGTTGGGTGTTACGCGCAATCCGAGCCGAAAAATCCGTCGGCAATGCTATCGCTTCATCAAATGAATTGGTATGCAGAGACTGCGTATGCCCAAAGGCTGCGGCTAAAGCCTCTACAGCAGTTCGCGCTACATTATTCATCGGGTCTTGCTCGGTCAGGCTCCATCCAGAGGTCTGACAATGCGTTCTCAAGGAGAGAGACTTCGGATTTTTGGGATTGTATTGCTTGACGATTTTGGCCCAAAGGAGGCGTCCGGCTCGCATCTTGGCGATCTCCATAAAGAAGTTCATGCCGATAGCCCAAAAGAAAGATAGTCGCGGCGCAAAAGCATCAATATCCAAGCCTGCATCAACGCCTTGACGCAAATATTCCCAGCCATCGGCCAAAGTATAAGCGAGTTCGAGATCAGCGGTCGCGCCCGCCTCTTGCATATGATAACCCGAGATCGAAATCGAGTTGAAGCGAGGCATATGCCGCGAAGTATAGCCAAATATATCTCCGATAATGCGCATCGATGGCAATGGCGGATAGATATAAGTATTGCGGACCATGAACTCCTTGAGGATGTCATTTTGGATAGTGCCGCTTAGTTTTTCGGGACTAACGCCTTGCTCCTCAGCTGCTACAATGTAGAAAGCCATGATTGGTATCACAGCACCATTCATGGTCATGGAGACTGACATTTGATCCAAAGGGATCTTGTCGAAGAGAATTTTCATATCCTCAACGGTATCGATGGCTACCCCTGCTTTGCCTACATCACCTTCGACGCGTGGGTGGTCGGAGTCATAGCCTCGGTGGGTTGCTAGGTCAAATGCAACCGATAAACCCTTTTGTCCAGCGGCTAGATTTTTTCGGTAAAAAGCGTTGGACTCCTCGGCGGTCGAAAAACCTGCGTATTGGCGGATTGTCCAAGGTCGGACGGCATACATACTGCTATAAGGCCCCCGCAAATAAGGTGGTATGCCAGCAGCAAAGCCTAAATGTTCTAAACCCACCAAATCATCCGCATCATATTGCGGCTTGATCGGAATACTTTCCGCACTCTGAAAATTTGTCTCTTTGCTTGTCGGGTCGGGACTTTTTTCTCGGCCGGGTCGGAACGCTATATCTTTATAATTGGGACGCATAGTCTTGGCTTAGGAGGTATAAGGTGTGCTGATCTCTTCGAGGAACGCTAGAATGGGCATGCCCGCATAGAGATAATGATCTGCTTGCAGCTTTTCGATGCCTTCGGGTTTACCAGCAATGAGGATTTTGGCTTGAGGCAGTTGCTTACGCACTTTAGCGATTAGGGCGTCGCCGTTTTCAAAGTAGTCTTGGTCTGCGGCGCAGAACGCCACAAAGTCTGGGACCTTGTGGTCGCTTAATGTCTCAGGACTAGCTTCGCTGAACGCAAAACCGGCACTAGCGAGTAGATTGCTGACAAATTGAAGCCTTGCATTGCGCATTTTGACATCGCCAAAAGTAAGGAGTAAGACCTTGGGCTTGGCTCCATTTTTGGCGCTCCACTGATCGATGCGACTGCGTAGTTGCTCGTAGGCAGCGGCGGCACTAGGCAATTGGTTGGATTTTGCTAATGTCTCATTTGGGTCCGCATAGCGATTGATGCCTACGATGCCTTGCTTACCTTTGGCGATGAATTCTTGTTGGAGGCTTTTGAAGGCATTGATTTGTTTGCGAACAAAACCTGTCTTTAAAGCCACGTAAAAGCCTCCTGCGCCTTCAATCTCTTGAAAAAGCTGCCAAGCTTCTGAAGCTAATTGTTCCGTGAGTTCTTCGAAGAAGTAACTCCCACCCGCCGGATCGAGCACTTGATCCAAATAACTCTCATGCGTTAATAGGTGATGGATATTTCTAGCGAGGCGATTGGATCGTCCTGTGGGTGCTGCGACTGGCAAGTCGTAGTCTCGGATGATCAAAGCATCTGTACCGCCAAATATGGCCGAAATCGACTGGGTAGTCGCACGCAGCAGATTATTACTTACATCGTATTGAGTTTGAGGCCAGCGGGCTGTACGACTGATCACAAAGGGGGAAAGCAGCGTTTCATCCTCCACGCCAAAAGCGGCTACTGCTTTATGAAAAAGTACTCTAAAGGCTCTTAGTTTGGCCGTTTCGAGGTAGAAGTTATTGCCCACTGCGAAACTCAGGGCCATGTTTT
>JBGCFA010000077.1:0-58564 GCA_045106675.1 Bacteroidia bacterium | reverse complement strand
CATAGCAGCGATGTATTGCGATTAGATGTATCAAAAGCAGGTTTCGCTCAAAAAAGAGGATGGGATAAAAATGGTGGACATTTAGAATCATTTTTTAAGGAGAATCCTGAGCCCATAACTTCTACTTTCGTAAACTCCAATTATCTTATCTTTTATGATACCAATTTGGCTTGGGTCGCATTTGACCAAGCTTGGACAAACCAATCAGGAGAAAAAACTGTGGCAAAAGCAACCATTACCTTAGTAAAAAAAGCAAACGCCTGGAAAATCATATCATATACTGCAATTCAATATGAAGCAGAAAATCAAAATGCTGATACTTTGGAAAGGGAGTAATGAACTAAAATAAAACGGCCTACAACAACGTGCAAAACAGCTATAGCTGCTAAACGCGTCTACCTCCATTGCACTAAGCGTTATTATGCAATAAATATGAAGTACAGACAATACCTAGGAATTCTGCTTGGAGCAATCTATGGAATTAGTTATCGGCTGCTCTGTGAGAACACCCTTTTTGATGGGATGGATGATTACTATAATATTTACTCTATCTCATTTCTCTGGGTACTTCCAATTGTAATCAGCATACTACCCATTCTAATTGGTGGTGAAGAGGTCTTGAGTTCAAAATGGAAACAATTTTTCTTCCCAATATTGAGCGTTTTCCTCTTTTTCATCATTGCAATGACGAGTGGAGTAGAAGACTGGATATGTATATTAATTATTGCATTTCCATTTTTGCTTGCAGCAGGACTAGTTGGCCTATTAGCTGGATATCTTCTAAATAAAAGGAACGAAAATGGACTGTTTTCACTTCTTTTGTTGCCGTTGTTATTGGGTCCAGTTGAAAATCAATTGCCCAATTCTAAAGAAATGTTCAATGTTGAACAGTCAATAATCATCAAAGCTTCTCAGGAAGCGATTTGGGATAATATCATAGAAGTTCCAGAGATAAGTAAAGATGAATATAGATCAGGATTACTAAATCGGCTAGGTATACCTCGTCCAATAAAATCAGAGCTTAAATTAATTAAGGGGGAGGAATATAGGATTGGCTATTTTAGTGAAGGCTTGAAATTGTATGAAACAATTATTGAGGAAGATAGCCTAGTGTTTGTGAAGTTTAAAATCGAAATAGACAAGTCTGAATTAAGGGATACTCCTACAGATCAACACCTTCTAAAGAGTGATTACTTCAAGTTTGTGGACATCTCCTATCGAATAACAGCATTAGGAAATGGGGATTCTAAACTAAGGCTAAATTGTAATTATTCGATTGAGTCTAAAATGAATTCCTATGCCAATTTTTGGGCAAAAATAATACTTAAGGATTTTGAAGTAAGGTTATTAGAAGTCTTAAAAGCAAAGTTGGAAGAATAAATGCTTTTAACATTGTCTATGAGAACCAGTGCTAGGCTGTGCTTGCATCGGCGCGTATTCGTAGCATTCTGTATCATCAATAAAAGATTCCATAATTTGATATTCCGGATTCAAAAAAACTGATCCGACACTAAGAATCTTATCAAGCAACTAAATTCTCGCACAGAAAGAATCACTTCCGATCATAAGATTTATCCTGATGATTCTCCGAAAAAAGAATCATCAGGACATTTCAAATAATCAAACAGCGACTAATAACTCTACCATTTCTGCCACTTCAAAACAGTCGAGTGCTTAGCTGTCCGAAGTCGGATCAGATAAAGTCCCTCCACCATTTCGGTCATTGAGACAGGAAGAATGGCCTGATTATAAAAACGCTCCTCTAGCACTTTTTGACCCGCTAGATTCCAGACTTCCACGTTTATGTCTGAATAGCGTTTGCCCATATTCACGATAAACTGCTCCTGACCGGGATTGGGATAGAGAGAGATAGGGGAAGGAAATTGAGCAAATAAGGACAATCCACTGCTGATGGTATGACAGCCAGAAGTATCCACACAACCGTTTTGGGTAATTTGAAGAGCATATACACCGGGATCTACTGGTGTGTATGCAAAGTCCGTTGCTCCAAGGATAAATGCATACCCATTGCTGCAATCCAACCACTGATAGGCCAGCCCTGAAGCCTGAGCCATCAGAGTCCTGTCATCCTGATTCACTGTGGTGTCAATATCGGTAACAGTAAGATTGATGGTAAGGTAATCTGGACAACCGTTTGCCTTCAATACAGTATCGAGATAAGTACCGGAACTATTCCAGACATAATTCCCGCTCGGACTAGTATAGGATTCACAGCGTGAAATAGGGATAGTACTGCTGCTGGAGGTTTCAATTTGAACTCCGACGATCAACACACTATCGCAACCAGCTGCATTGCTCAGAGTATCTAAAAAGGAGCCCGAGGAGCTCCAGACATAATTACCACTCGGACTGACAACAGAGTCGCAGCCAGTTAAAAATATAGTTTCAGAAGTGCTGGATGCAATAGTTAGGTTCACAGTGATGATACTATCGCATCCTACATTATTGGCAATGGTATCGGTATAGACTCCACTAGCGTTCCAGCTTTGAGTTCCGCTGGGAGAAAGATAGGACTCACAACTGATGACACCCAGACTGGATGTAGAGTTGGCAAGAATGGTCAGATTTATACTAATGATACTGTCGCAGCCTAGCACGTTTGTAATAGTATCGGTATAGGTCCCAGAGCTGGTCCACATCGCAGTACCGCTTGGCGACAGATAGCTATCACAAACGGTCGGCGTCAAACTGCCAAAAGTAGCTGATTCAATTGTCAGGTTAATGGTCAGAATACTATCACATCCTGCACTGTTACTAATTGTGTCAGCATAGGCTCCGGCCGTATTCCAAGTATAATTGCCTGAGGGACTAACATAATTCCCACATGAAGAAACGTTTATTGTAGCCGTAGTCGCTGTACCAATGCTGAGACTCGCTCCGATCACCCAATTGGAGACGTTACCAGTTAAAGCGAAATTGGTTAGGGTACCATTGTAGGCATTTCCAGAAAGGTCAGGCAAATTACTGAGACCAGTATTCGTTCCACCGGCTAGTCCTTCATTGCATTGATAATATACCATCAGACCAGTAGGTACCGTACAGTACTCCGCATTCATATCATTCTGTATCTCAGCCGCGGTTCTGGCATAATTCCACACCTTCACCTCATCGATAGCTCCTCTAAAGGGTATACTGCCACCTGAGACTCGTTGACCTAGCCTTAGAGTTGCATTTCCTGAAGGCGTATTAACGGTTGTCAGAGAACCTGTCCCCATCTGAGTCCCATTTACATACAAAAACCCCGTTCCATTATTCAAGACAAAAGCTACATGGGTCCACTGACCTGAAGTAATAGCATTTTGAGAAGTAGAAATATTGGCATTTGTTCCGCCAGAAATATACACCAATTGATTATTGGGATTTATTAAGAATGTATTTCTAGAACCAACAGCGTTCAAACCGTAGTCTAAGATCGCAGTATTTGCAGTGGCACTAGGACTTACATTTACCCAGGCCTCAAAAGTCCTGTTTGCTGAACCGAGGATCCCACTATATGTAGTCTGAACATAATCGTTTGTCCCATCAAAGTTCAATCCATTTTGGGACAGAAGCATGCTAGGAAGGCAGATTAAAGAAAAAGCCAATAGCGTTACAAAGAGTTTAAAATAGTGTTTCACTTCGATTAGTTTTTACATTACAAGAATGGAACTTGGGACAAAAGTAGTCCAAAAGGGCTACTTTCAAAATCTTAGCTTTTGAAAGAACAAAACAGGTGTAAAGCATGGGCTTTGTCTTCGTCATGAACTCCTAAGCACAGCACCTAGCCCAGTCGTTGTGATCTATCCAAGAAAAAACAGAAATGCAAATAACAGTCAGAGAAATAGAACCCAATGACATTGAGAAGGTAGTTGATTACTTCGTCAACGCAGATTCTGGATTCCTTAAAGAAATGGGAGCAGATAAAAGTAAACTGCCTAAGAGAGAAGAATGGATTAAAAAGCTGAAATCCGAATTAGAAAAAAAACCTTCGGAAAAAGAGTTTTACTATATCATCTGGTTGCTTGATGACCAAGCAATAGGCCATTCAAATATTAATAAAATTGAATTTGGGAATATCGCCACAATGCATTTACATCTTTGGAAAAACGATCAAAGAAGGAATGGGCTTGGATTTGATTTCTTAAGACTTACTATCCCTTATTATTTTAAAAACCTCAGACTGGAAAAGTTGATTTGTGAACCAAAATCAGAAAATATTGCTCCCAATAGAGTCTTACAAAAATTGGGATTTGAATTAGTTCGCACTTATGAGACAACTCCTGGGTGGATAAATTTTCATCAGACGGTAAACCGATATGAATTAAAAAGAGGACAAATCGGTAACTTAAAAAACGGCTGCCTATAAGATCTAGGAGTTATCCATCGTCCCAGAGTTGCCCAGACCAGCACCTAACTCGGTCGATATTACCGCTTTTCAAGTTTGTACCGATTAGATAGTCGCTTCGCGGAACGCTTCTCTCTAAAAAAAGAAGACAGCATTTTTCAATTTCTAGAGCTCAAGTTTTCTAACACTTCTATCTTTTACATTGAACTTCAATATTGGACATTTAAAACACATAACCTAGGCTCAGAGCCATGGTCCAGCGATTGAAGTCGGGCGTATATTCAAGATTGAATTGGATCGGTCCAGCGGGACTGAGATAACCGATTTCAGCTCCTAAGCCTGTCATACTTCCTTGTTCCGCTACGCGAACGATCGGCTCTCCATCCAATAGGATCGGATAGGCCGTTTGCTGAAAGTATCCATAGTTAAAAACCAATGCAGCAAAAGTATTAGAAAAGACTTCGCCTCTTAATCGTATCCCACCAAAGGCAAAGGCGCTTGCTGGACGTTCCATATGACGGTAACCACTAAAGGATAAATATTGCTCCAAATATGGCACTGGACGCCCTAAGAAAAAGAGTTGAAAAAACTGAGGATCTGTACTATTGGACCATGCGCCTTGGGCAAAACCTTCGAAAGTAATCCGTTCTATTGGGGTCCAAGTTTGGAGATAACCCAGACTGATTCGGTTGGTTTGCACTTGCTTGATTGTAGTATCCTGACTGACGGCATCAAAGATTCTGACGTTCCCAAAGGGAGAATAGACGGCATGTAGATCAACTCGAAAGCCCTCTGTAGGAAATACTTGTCGATTGAGCGTATTCGCCAACAAAGACAGACTGATATGAGGCTGAAACTGGATACGAGCATCCGCATTAAAGAGGAAAAATTTTTGTCGTTCAATTCGCCCTTCGACTCCAATCCCTAGACCTAAAAACAAATTGCGACTCAATCCGGAATAGGCTTCCAAACGAAATCGAGTATATGACATCGCCAAAATGCTTTCACGCTGATTTTCAGGATCATAGCGAAAGCCTGGATATGAATTAAATAAGCCTTGCAAACGCAAGCCGAGACTCGGATTCCCCCGCGTCTGCCAGCGATAACTACCATAAAATATCGGATACTCCGAAAGCTTGAGATCAAGCGATAAGCGTGAGCCTTGGATCCCCCAATTGCGGCGAGTATAATTGAATAGTAAACCCGCTTTAAGATTAGCATCATAGTTTACGCCAATCTTGATAGACGCTTCACGACTGCCTACCGCTCGTACCAAAAGTTTGCTGCCATTGGTGCTGGGTAATAGACGGTAATCAACTTGCTTGAAATACTCTGCCGCATACAATAGCCTCACCAAATCATCAATCTGGTCGAGACTCATTTCTTTAGATTCAGGTAAACGAAAAAGCTGCTCTAGGGTGGTTTTGGTGGCTTCGGTATCGCCTTCAAATACCACTTCACTGATGCTCACCGTCTCAGGTAAGCGTAAAGGTTCAACCTTCTCCAAAGGACGAAAATCAGATATACCTCGCCTACGAAGCGAATCTTTAAGCGCAGACAAAACTTCCAAAGTAGCCAACTTACCCAACAAAAGGAGGCTATCAGGACGTTCAAAAGAAAGTGCATTAAAGCCTTCTAACTTTGGTTGAATCAACACATCCACTAATTCGCGCTGCTCGGCAGTAGATTCCACGATTCGAAAACTACTGGTCTGATCTAAAATACTGATCAATGAATTGAGTTCTTCAGCCTTATATAAAGGTGCGCCAACATCTACTCCGATCACAAAATCAGCGCCCATCTCCAGCACATCACTGACCGGAAAATTGCGTACTAAACCGCCATCTACTAGCATGGCATCGAGATATTGAGAAGGCTCCAAAACAGATGGAATAGAGGCACTACATCTAATCGCATCAGACAAGTCTCCTTCTCGATAGACGATGCCTTTACCACTCACCAGATCTGTCGCCACGCAACGAAAGGGAATCCCAAACTCATCAAAATTGTTGACGCCATGAACTGGTATCGTCAGATGGGTCAAAAGTAGCCGCAACTTCGCGCCACCGATCAAACCTTTAGGGAGTTCGGCCTTGCCTTCAAATAGCGGAAAACTCAATTGGTATTGGGCGGGAGAAATCTTGTCTTCAATCGGGCGATAATACTCAGGCACCCGATCACTAAAATAGCTTGCCCATTCGAGGCTATAGGCCATTGCTTCGAGTTGATCCGTACTATACCCAATCGCATAAAGCCCACCAATAATCGCCCCCATGCTGGTACCAGTGATATAATCAGGCCGAATACCGTTTTCCTCCAATATTTTAAGCACTCCAATATGAGCTAAACCCTTTGCCCCTCCCCCACTGAGGGCGAGACCGATTTTAGGTCTTTCGGGTTCCTGCCCTTTGAGCAGGAAAGGACTAAACAAACTAAGAAGAGAAAATAAGTAGGCGATAGTGCGAATCATAAAAGGGAGTTGTATGCATTAGCTTCAACGAAAACAAAGAGGGATGGTTAAAAAACCATCCCTCTTAGGAATTTTCAATAACGAACTTCAAGACTACATATCCATGCAGTAACTTCTACATTAGACTTCGATATTGGATATTTTCTTTCCCGGATCGATCCGGCTTGCAAGCCTTGGGTTTGTGGGGTCCGGCTTGCAAGCCGAACCTACTAGCGGATGACTATTTTTTGAAAATAGACTTTGACGGAGCCTTCCTGTCGTAATCTCAGTTGATACATACCCGCGGCCAAATGACTCAGTTGTAGTACAAGTTTAGCTTCTTGGTCCTGCTGCAGCAGAACGTTTTCTTGTAGAATAATGCGGCCTTGCTGATCAGTCAGCAACAATTCAGCGTTCCCCGATTGAGGGGAAAACAACTCTACCTGCAATCTATCCTCTGCCGGATTTGGAAAAACTGACATGCTCATGGCCGAAGCGTAATTGTTGATCTGAACTTGCTTCGAATAACTACTCTCTCCATCAAAATCTATCTGGCGAATGCGATAATAGTTCGTTCCGCGAAGCGGGGAAGCATCAACAAAGTCATAAGCATGCGTATCAGTCTGAGTATTTGCAGCGGCTACTTGACCAATCTCAGTATATAGTTTACCATCGACAGAACGCTCAATGGAGAAGTAATCATTGTTGACTTCGTTGCCAGTAAACCAATTGAGAGAGACTTGTGCTTCTGGACTTAGCTCTGCAGTAAAGTCTAACCATTCTACTGGGAATACCGGATTATCAGGATCATAAGCCACGATCCCAAAGGTGCCTCCATTGACGCTGCCCTCACGCCATACCTGGATGTAGACAGTTTGAGAGGCTAATGCGACATCATTGATATCAATTCGGGGCATATTACCATTAAGAGAGCTATTGGTATTGCACTCATATTGAAAGAGCGTACCACATGTCCCCGTATAAACAGCCATTGCTGTATTGGTAAGAGAGCCTTGGTCTTGGTCGATGGTGAGTTTGCCACTGGGCGAAACTTCAGCCATAAACCAGACATCAGACCCACTAAAAAAACCACAGCTAGGTGCCCCATCTCCAGAATTCCCTGCGTATTCATTGGTATAAAAACCGTAAGCCAGATCATTGGCGAGGGTAAGCGTTAGCGCATTGGCACAATCTAAATTGACAGGGATACTCGGTTCAAAAGCACAGATCTGAAAAGTACCTCCATTGACACTCCCTTCTCGATAAACTTGAATTAAAAGGGGCTGATTAGCGAGTGCTGGATCATTGATCAATACCTGCGGCATATTACCATTGGGCGAAGAATTGGTATTACAGTCATACTCTGTCAGTGTGCCACAAGCGCCGGTATAGACAGCCATCGCAGTATTGCTGAGACCAAGATTGTCTTGGTCGATCACAAGCTGCCCCGAAGCGGGAACAGTCAAACTAAACCAGACGTCTGAACCACTATAAAAACCACAGCTAGCACTCGCATCGCCTGAGGTTCCGGCATATTCGTTGGTAAAGGTTTGATAAGTACAGTTTCCACCGACGCTAATAGGAGTAGCGTTGGCGCAGTCTAGATTAACTGGGATGCTCGGCTCAAAAGCACAAATCTGAAAAGTGCCCCCATTGACACTGCCTTCTCGATAAACTTGCACCAATATCGTCTGATTAGCGAGTGTAGGATCATTGATCAATACCTGCGGCATATTACCATTGGGCGAAGAATTGGTATTACAGTCATACTCTGTCAGCGTGCCACAAGCACCGGTATAGACAGCCATTGCAGTATTGCTGAGACCAAGATTGTCCTGATCGATTACGAGCTGGCCCGAAGCGGGAACGCTCATACTAAACCAGACATCAGAACCGCTATAAAATCCACAACTAGGACTCGCATCACCTGAGATTCCTGCATATTCATTGGTAAAGGTTTGATAGGTACAAGTAGCGCCTACCGTAATAGAGGTAGCGTTAGCGCAGTCTACATTAACTGGAATACTTGGCTCAAAAGCGCAAATATCAAAAGTACCACCATTGACACTACCCTCTCGATACACTTGAAGCAACACAGTCTGATTAGCGAGACTAAGGTCATTGATCAATATCTGAGGCATATTGCCATTGGGAGAGGAATTGGTATTACACTCATACTGAGTAAGTCCTCCACAAGTGCCAGTATAGAGAGCCATCGCGGTATTGCTGAGTTCGAGATTGTCCTGATCGATTACGAGCTGTCCCGAAGCGGGAACGACCATACTAAACCAAACATCAGAACCGCTATAAAATCCGCAACTAGGAGTTGCATCACCAGAAGTCCCAGCATATTCGTTGGTAAAGGCTTGATAAACACAACTGCCTCCAACAGTGATAGGAGTAGCGTTAGCGCAGTCTAGATTAACGGGGATGCTCGGCTCAAAAGCACAGATCTGAAAAGTGCCCCCATTGACACTGCCTTCTCGATAAACTTGCACCAATATCGTCTGATTAGCGAGTGTAGGATCATTGATCAATATCTGTGGCATATTGCCATTAGGCGATGCATTGGTATTACACTCATACTCTGTCAGTCCTCCACAAGCGCCGGTATAGACAGCCATTGCAGTATTGCTGAGACCAAGATTGTCCTGATCGATTACGAGCTGGCCCGAAGCGGGAACACTCATACTAAACCAGACATCAGAACCGCTATAAAAGCCACAACTAGGACTTCCGTCGCCAGAAGTGCCAGCATATTCGTTAGTAAAAGTCTGATAAATACAACTACCGCCAACTGCAATAGTGGTAGCGTTAGCGCAGTCTACATTAGTTGGGATACTGGGCTCAAAAGCGCAAATATCAAAAGTACCACCTGAGATACTTGCGGTCCGCCATACTTGGACCAAGATTGTCTGCCCGCCTAAAGAGACATCATTGATTAATATCTGAGGCATATTACCATTGGGCGAGCTATTGTCGTCGCAATCATAGCTAAACAGACTCCCACAAGAGCCTGTATAGACCTCCATGGCAGTATTGCTGAGGCCCGCATTGTCTTGATCAATCACCAACCGACCTGAAGCGGGTACAACGATACTAAACCACACATCAGCCCCGCTATAGAAACCGCAGCTAGGGCTGGCATCACCAGAGTCCGTAGCGTTGAGGTTAGTGAAATTTTGATAGACACAGCTGCCTCCTACCGTAATAGCAGTAGCAGTGGCACAAGTGTTATTTGCTGGTTGCGCGTGTAGGGAAGCAAAAATAAATGTGAGTAAGCAAGTAAGTAGGGATTTGTAGAAAACGTTCATATGCATTTGACCAGTTTAGGGGAAGTAGTATGCATAAGTGTATCTCTGCTCCGTAAAAACGTAACATCAATTCTAAAAAAAATACAAAGCTTATTTTAAGAAGTGCTGCATAAAGCCATCTTTACGACTTTCGGAGACGGGGATTTCTTCACCATTATTGAGGTGAGCGATGCCTCCTTTTTTGCGACGTTTGTATTCTACAATCTGCTGTAGATTGAGTAGGTGAGACTGATGGACTCGATAAAAACCCAAAGTACCTAAAAGCTCATCATACACCTTCAAGGTCTTAGGGATCAACATTTTAGTACCATCGACAAAGTAGAAGTGAGTGTAGTTTCTTTCCGCTTCACAGCGAACGATGGACTTCACATCTCGTAGTACGAAACCATCCATCGTAGGCAATACGATCCGCCCCTCCTGCTGAGGCATTTGGAGTTGAGATTTGAAGAGAGAAATACGAGGATCAGGAGCGGCATTTTCTTGGGTCAGCCCTTGGCGAACTTTTTCAACCGCAGCTTCCAGCTCATCAGGATCGATGGGTTTGAGGAGATAATCTAAGGCCGAAAATCGAATGGCTCTCAAAGCATATTCGTCATAGGCAGTAACAAATATCACCGCAAAGGGCGTTGAGTCCAAGCGTTCGAGGATATCGAAACCACTCCCGGGACTCAGACGTACGTCCAAAAACACTAGATCCGGCTCCAATTGCGGAATAATCTCTAAAGCACGCGCTACCGTAGTCGCCTCTGCTAATATCTCGACATCCTCACAGTAGGTCTGAAGAAAATTACGCAAGGAAAAACGGGCATCTTCCTCATCGTCTATCAAAATGGTTCGTATCGCCATAGGCAGTTCTCCTATGACAAAATTGTGAGGAAATGTGAGAAATCAAAATGCGACCTGTAAACAAACTTTCGTACCAGCGGCTTGGCCATCAACAGTTTGTAAATCTTCGATCAACATCGATATCTTCATTTCATGTAAAGCATTGAGCATGATGATTCGCTCCTCAGTGATGGCCATACCTTTGCTTGGAGGTCGATAGTTGCTGGTTTCCTTGAGTTTACGAGAGGCTTCTCTTCCGATGCCATCGTCAATTACTTCGACTCTATATCCCTGTTTTTCAGCCTCCAATTTAAGCCTTAGATCACCTTCTCGCTCTTTGGGCATCAAACCATGCCAGATAGCATTTTCTAAATAAGGCTGTAGTAAGCCCGGCGGTATCTCCAACATAAATATATCCAAACTCGGATCGACTTCTACCGTGTATTGAAATTTGTCTCGGGTACGTAGCTGCTCTAAGGATAAATAGAGGTCTAAGGTTTGCAACTCTTCTTCTACACTTACCAGCGTTTGACTAGCCTGCTGCAATTGCAAGCGGATCAAACGGCCAAAACGTGAGATAAATTTGCCCGCTTCTTTGGGACGATTTTCCATCACAAAGCGTTGGATCGAATTGAGTGAATTGAATAAGAAGTGCTGATCCATCTGAGAAGCCAATGCCTCTTGCTTGGTTTGAGCAATACGGTATTCTAATTTCCGTTTTTCGCGTTCGCGTAAGCGTAATACATAAAAATAGACTATCGCACCTACCAACAATATCCCTAAACTGATCATCCCAAAACGAAAGCCCCAATGCTGGTCCAAACGAGGTCTAATCTCGATAGGCAAACTAAGAGTAGGCCCTAGATAAATCCCATCGCTATTGCTTGCTTTGAGTTGAAAAGTGTATTGTCCAGGTGCCAAATTGGTGTAGCTGACTTTGGGCTCGTGGCTGGGGTGATGCCAATCATTTTCCCAACCGACTAGCTGCCATTGATATCGAATATCCTCGGGTGCGCTATAATCAAGGGCCACAAAACTCAAATCTAATCGCTGTCCACGATAAGCCGTAAAGTGTAGTCCAGCACTATCTTGGCGCAAAGGAAGGGCCGATACTTTGGGGGGATTTAGATGTAAAGGTGGTATAAAATTACTGGAATTTCGTTCAATTTGCCCCGGATAAAATGCCACAAAACCGTTTTCTCCTCCCATAAATATTTCCCCATCTAAGCTTTGGTGATAGGCTCCAGTGGAAAAAGAATTGTGCATGAGCCCATCTCGGGTGCTAAAATTTTGAAAAATGCGTTTTTGTGTATCAAGACGTGCTATCCCGAGATTGGTACTCATCCAAAGATGGCCTGCAGTATCGGGTAACACACCAATTACAAAATTATTGGGTAGATCGTCCTGTTTGGTAAATATGTCAATTACCTCCCCCTTACGATTTACATGAGCGAGACCAGCCCCATAAGTGCCTAACCAAAAACTATCATCGTAATCAGGCCAAATCGCAATCACAATATTGTCTGCACGATATGAATCGGGAAAGATTGGAAATAGTTTTACCACTCCATCTGTGGGGTCAATACTCAACAGTCCTCTTTTATTGGCAACCCAAATGATAGAGTCTGCGGACTGATGAGCATCCCATGAATAGCTAGGTAATTTAGTATGGCTTAAGGTATCACGTAAGCTTATTCTTTTCGAACTAAGCGTTTTCAGATCGAAATAACTGACATAAGAGCCTACTAGTAAATATTTATCAGCAGGATAATTCAATGGTAAGATTCGCCTTATCACGCCTAAATTCGCCTTTTTGCCACAATGTGTGATTGTTTGTTTAGGCCAATCTAAAACATCAAGTGAAGGCGAACGCCCAAAGGTGATCAATAGTTTTTGATCGGGGGTTTCATGGAGTCCCATGATTCCGTTTTGACTAAGCCCAAGTGAATCTGCGGAGCCTTTGACGAAGTGCCGCTTAACTTCCTTAGTCGTTTTGTCAAGTAGATAAAGTCCATGGGTAGTACCCAGCCAGAGTCGATTATCTGCGCCTTCAGCGAACGCAAAAACATTTATACTGGAGACATCAAAATGTCCCGTGTGGAAAGCTTGAAAACGAGGGCGACTAGCGAGTGAGACTTTGTGAAGTCCTCCATCATAACTACCTATCCATAAATTGCCGCCGGTGTCCACCAAAAGGGAAAGGATAATCTTATCGCGTAATCCCTGACCTGATATCAGGTCAGGGAGATAATGCCCCAAAACAGTTCCATCTCGATCGAGAACAAATAATCCATTGTTAGTACCCGCCCAAATTCGTCCACTATGGTCTTCCGCTAAACAAATAACTATGCTTTCGCCTAGAGTGCTATCTTCAATTGCCACTAAACTATCTGCTTCGTAATAATATAATCCTCGATGGCTTCCAACCCATATACGTGACTGTCGATCTCGAAGAAGACTGTAAGTTTTAAGTTCGGCAATAGCACTAAATTCATCTAACTGCTGTGGAAGTAAAGTATCACCCGTAAAAAGATATTTATTGATTCCTTTCGGACTAGTCGACCACATATGATCTCCAGTCCAAAACATCGATCGGCTATTCCCACCCATTATTTTATCCACCTTATTACTCGCGGTGTCTAGGCGAATGAAATACCTTGGAGTTTGAAATTTGCTCAACCAAACTCTCCCTTGCTCATCTCGGCTCATTTCTTCTATTGCCCAAGATCTACCCAACTTTTCCGGAACGGGAAACTGGTAAAACTCATCTTTTTCTCGATCGTATCTACTCAGACCGCCTTGACTACCAATAATAAGCCTCCCCTGCCCATCTTCAATAATTGCTTTGACATCATTGGCAGCCAAAGTGGTACTATCAAAAGGTTCTCGTTGATAATTGTGAAAACTATAACCATCGTAGCGACTCAGACCATCCCAAGTCCCTATCCATATATATCCTAAGTGGTCTTGATAAAGACATTGAACGTTTTGGCTGGGGAGTCCCTCCTTAATATCAAAATGTTGAAAACTAAGCGCTAGATTCTGCCCGAGTAAACTTGCAGGCAAAATAATTAATAGGCTTAGAATAATTGATTTCACGATTTGGATAGATTGGTTTCTGCTTTGCTAAGGAAGTTCGGCCCTCATGAGCTTAAATGCAAGTAGGTGTTTGGGCTGGATTCGGCTTCTTATTCGGACTTTTCACTTTACGACACCGCTTCGCGGAACGCCGATAAATGTCCAATATCGAATTTCAACATCCAACGGTCAATTGAACCCATTCAACATTGAATTTCGATATCGGTTATTCGCTATTCCTAGGGCATTAGGACGAGTTTTTGGAAGGCTAGCTGTTGCCCGTTTTGGTTTTGTACTTGAAGGATGTATGTCCCTGCGGCAAGGGCTCTGAGGTCTATTTGACGTTCAAGGGAATCGAGTTGATAGCTTTGCAGAACACGGCCTTGTAGATCGAGTAGCTTAAGCTGCAAAGGCTCGGCATGACGTTCCGCGAGGCGGACCCTAACAAAATCGGCAGTAGGATTGGGAAAGACCTTAAAATCAAGGCTGATATCTAAAGCTGGAGTCAGGGCGTTGACTCCGTCAAAAAATAGCTGATCCAACCATAGGGTGCTACCAATGCCTGTTATGCTTTGGCTAAGAATATGATCGTTATCACTAGCCGCGAAGATCAAGGAGAAGGAATCCGGTGCAAAACTCAAATTCAGAGGGATCGCAAAATATCGGAAGCTATCAGTAGGCGCTAGGGCAATGGCTGATTCAAGTTCAAAGGTGCTATCCAATGTTGCATCATAATACCAAAAGCGTGCATAAGCCAAGGCAGTATCAGCTCCTCCGACGGCTTGATAATGATAAAAACCAGAAATATTACTTGGCATAGGATTGCTAGCAGGTACTGCTTGACCACCGTCAAAACCTTCTTCGCCAAAACCGTTACCGTTCCAAACAAAGCCTGTAGTATCAAAAAAGGCAGCATTAGTATCGGAGATAGTTTCAAGACGCAAACTGCTATTGCCAGAAAATATGAGATTAGGGTCGGTTTCTTGGCTGGCAGCTTGTTGGTTATAGCCGAGCAATTGGGTATAGCGATTGGTGGTATGCCAATCATTTGGCTCGTCAAAGTCAAGGGATTCGTAGGTCTCCCAACCTGAATTTGTA
This sequence comes from Bacteroidia bacterium, assembly GCA_045106675.1. Taxonomy (GTDB): domain Bacteria; phylum Bacteroidota; class Bacteroidia; order J057; family J057; genus JBCAWW01. The sequence continues at coordinate 43,455 of JBGCFA010000077.1, read as the reverse complement.
ATACAAGTGTTGCCATCGGAAAAGTACATAGAGTCAATCTCTACCCAAGAGCCCTCTTCATTGACGCTGCCATTGAGTAAATTACTAGAAGCAGCGAGAAAACTAATTTTGTCAGGAGTAGCACTATAGTTTGCGAGATTAAATCCGACCCAATGAAAGCTAGTATCCACACCTGGAACCGTCTCTAGTGTAAGGGCTACTTGTTGGCCGTTTTGTTCAAATCGCCATCCCAGCAAAAATTCATCGGCTCCCTCCATTGAATACCTCAGCCTGACAAATGCGCTATCGGGCATCGCCGTACAGACCTCTCCTCCTACTAAGCCAGCAGGCCCAAAATCTCCTAACCAGAAAAGCCCAGTTACAATCTCACTATCGTCATTGAGATAGCTTTCCAAATGTACTGCGGTACCATTGAGGTCATTATTGACCGCTCGGACATTGGCAATACCGATTTCGAAATAGTTGGGTGCAGCCGAAGACTGAAAAGGAGCGAATGTTTCGAGGAGGGTATCTGTGGTCCAATTTTCAAAATCACCACCGACGATCGGACTTTGAGCAGATAGGCTTTGGCTATTTACAAGAAATAGCAAAAGACTCAAATAGGTAAATCGTTTCATAAGGCTCATATCTGTTATCTAATTGATACAGGCAATGAGCTATTATAGTATGCATTAGCCAATGGCGATTTAGCGAAGCGGGTATCTCAAAGGATAGTTGGGGGAGATGACTGATTAAAACTCAATACGATTTTTCGCCAGAAAATCGCCCTCACAGAACCATTTTCATAAAACACTCATATTCATACAGATAGAAAAGCCCATTTCTGCCTGATGCAAAATATGTGCTAGAATTAAAGGGAAAATGGGGAATACGTGAAGAAGATTGGAGATGGTTTTTCACTCATTGTGAGAAGACATCATCTTTGAATATTCTTACCTGCCCCACCCCATATCCTTTCTCTTTCATACTACCCAAAAGCAACTGTTCTATGAAGCGAATGACCCATCTGTTTAACTTCCTACTGCTTGGCTACTTATTGGCAAGCATCCCTCTTAGGATGCAGGCACAGCCTTGTCTACAAATGATCTGGTCCGAAGAATTTGACGGTACTGCCCTCGATACCAATCTCTGGAACTACGAAATTGGAAACGCACAATTCAATAACGAGCAACAGTACTATTCAGATTCGCCCGAAAATATCAAAGTAGAAAATGGCCGACTGGTGATTACCGCACGGGAGGATAGTCTGGGTTTGATGTCCTATTCATCCGCCAAGATCACCAGCCTGAGAAAAGGCGACTTCCGCTATGGCCGCTTCGAAGCCCGCATGAAGTTCCCCCTGACGCAGGGGATGTGGCCCGCCTTCTGGATGCTCCCGACTGAAAAAGTCTACGGAGAATGGCCTGAAAGTGGGGAAATGGATATCGTGGAGATGATTGGGAGTAAACCTAGCCAAGCAGTTGGCACCCTCCACACAGGCTTACCTCACACCTATATTTCCGGATATTATGATTTACCTCCGGGCGAAACATTCGCAGACACCTTTCACGTTTTCACCATGGAATGGGAGCCGGATTCCGTTACCTGGTTCGTGGATGGAATCAAATACCATCAATTGACTCCGAATGACATTAGTCCTTGGGCGCCTTTTCAGGAAGAATTTCATCTCATCCTGAACCTGGCAGTAGGTGGTACTTGGCCTGGCCCGGTGGACCCCACCACCGTGTTCCCTCAGACCATGGAGGTAGATTATGTGCGGGTGTATAACCGCCCGGAAAGACTTTCTATTAAGGGCGATCAACCCATGGTGGAGGCTGTTGGGCTCGAATACAGCACCTTTGACATAGCTGGAGCAAATTATATTTGGACTGTCCCTTCCGATGCCTCGATCATATCCGGACAGGGAACCCATCAAGTTACAGTAGACTGGGGATGTACGTTCGGAAATGTGGATCTCGAATTGCAAACCTTGTGCGACACCGCGACCCTTTCCTATGATGTGTCCGGTTTCGCAGTCCCAGCCCTCTCTGGTCCGAATACCGTTATCGAAAATCAATCTGGCATCACCTATGCCATTTCGCAGGCAAGTAGCGGCACTTTTAGCTGGGAAGTGCCGGCTGGGGCCAGCATTATCTCCGGACAAGGGAATAACCAGATTGTGGTGGATTGGGGATGTGATCCGGGGGAAGTGATCGTTGCATTCAACAGCTCCTGTGGCACTACCTTCAACGACACCCTGCCGGTAGCCCTGCCGACCTACGCCATCAGCGGTCAGACATCCGTCCTACCCAGTAGCAGCAACCGTACTTATTCTATTGCTGAAATTCCCAGCGCCACCTATGCCTGGTCGGTTCCCTCTGATGTTAGCATCATATCAGGACTGGGTACATCTGCCATCCAGATCGACTTTGGGAATACTACCGGTGTCATCAGTGTGACAGTTGTGACGCCTTGCGGAACAAACACCTACGACATTCCTTTCGTCATTGAAGAATCGTTTCTCTACGTTGATTTTGACAGCACAGATTTGGAATTCATCGGATATGATAATGCGGTATTCAAAAAGGTAGCCAATCCTTCCCCTTCCGGGATCAATGTGAGTGATAGCGTAGGCCGAGTGAACAAAATGTCTGGAGCCTCGTTTTTTGCAGGAATCGAGGCGGACGTTTTTGAAATAGCGCTGGGCCTCAGACCCGTGATGACTCAAAAAGTCTATTCCAGTGCAACAGGCATTGTCCGATTCATGCTTGACGACGAGACAACAGGAATGGAAAGACTCAAGATAGACATGAATTATGGTCCTGCCGACGCCAACCAATGGGTTCAAATGGTTTACGATTTCACAGGGGCGCCCGACGAAACCTATGACCAACTCCGGTTGACGTATAATCACTTTAGCACTACCACGGAATTATGGTACTTTGATGATGTGATAGCCTGGCCTGACCTAAACGCAGTTACCAGTCTGGAAGCAGGAATCACCGAGCTGATTGAGGTCTATCCGAACCCTTCCTCAGGCCTGTATTCGATAGACAGCAAAGACATCTTCCCGCTGGGCAGTACCTACCAGCTCGAGGTCTTGGATATGCAAGGACGATCTATTCTCAAGCGGGAGATTATTGCGCAAGGACAGCCGGTAGCATTTGATCTCAGCGATCAGCCCACGGGCCTGTACTACCTGCGCCTGAGCAGACAATCCCTCCACTACCTCAAAGCCATCGTGAAAAAGGAATAAGCAGATTCTCTCCCCTGTGGTCGTGCTATGCAGACAATTGTGGGAGCAGCTATACTGAGGTCGTGAGCCTCCGACTGATCGAAGAATAAGAATTAAAACGCCCTTAAAGCACTGCGGCTGTCGATAAAAAGGCAGTCGCAGTTTCAATTTTAAGCCTTAGCGCTGCTTATTGGGGGAGAGCCCTATTGCATAGAACGATCCATCTAAGCGTTCCGCGAAGCGGGCTGGGAAAGTAAAAAGGTTGAACAAGAAACAAGTATCTAAAAAGTAGCAGGAGTTTTGCTTTGAGCGATCCGTTCTAGCGTTCCGCAAGGCGGGTAGGGAAAGTAAAAAACTAAACAAGAAACCAAGATCGAAAAAATAGCCGAGGCAAATAAACGGTGAAGGCGTCAAAAAAGATTTGGGCGAGATCGTTGATTAATAAATCCCTTGGTTGGCGATATAAAAGGAGCGGAGTAGTTTCATCCCCTTTGCATCTTGGCTTTCAAATTGAGGAAGCAGATCTTTCTCATTGAGGTCTACTTGGACGCCTAGCCCTTCAACAAATTCAGATTGGGAAAGCATTTTATAGGCCATTGACCAATTGGGAAACAGCCGTTCCTGAGCTTTGCCACTATAAAGCGTTATGATGCCTTTATGCCTATCGTCCGCTTGGATTTTTCGAAAGATACGCTGCACTTCGTATTCATCGCCTTCGATTAATTGAATGATAGAAGCATCCAAATACACCAAGATCCCTGTAATACGATTTTGGGTATTATTGAAATGACATTCTTCTAACAAATTGTTCAGATCTTGCTCTGAGAATGGTCGGGTAGCAGAACTCAGGTAAACTATTTGATACATTTGGATAAATAATAGAGACCGATAAATTATAAAAATGTCTCTACTTCTCATATCTTTTTACATACAAAAAATTACATATGACCCATATTTTAACGATCCCACTTTCGAAGGAAATCAGGTAATTTATGTACTGCTGCAATCTCTCTTAATTTTTGTCTCGCTTCGGTTGCCACCATCCCGAGATAAGTTTTGCCTCCTTCTAGTGAAGACATCACTCCCGTCTTGCCATATAGCTGCGCGCCTTTACCTATGGTCAAGTCTTTATTGACGCCCACTTGGCCCCACATGATCACCTCATCCTCTACGATCACTACTCCCGCTATCCCTACTTGAGAAGCAATGAGACAACCTTTACCGATTACGGTATCATGTCCAATTTGGATGAGATTGTCCAATTTGGTCCAATCTCCAATCTCAGTGTCGCCACTTACCCCTCTATCGATGCTACAATTGGTACCAATATCGACATGATCGCCGATGACGACTCGACCTTTGGTCAACATCTTGTCTCTACCATAGGGTCTAGCTTTGAAATAAAATGCTTCTCCGCCAATCACGGTACCTGAATTGATGGTAACATTGTCACCAATGATCGTATCCTCATAAATTGTCACATTGGCGTGAATACGACAATTATTACCGATTTGAACTCGCGCACCGATGACACAATTGTGGCCAATTGGGCTATGGTCTCCGATGCTTACGGCCTCGCCGAACGCTAGGTTGAGTCCCAGTTTCACCTCCGCTCCAAGCATTGGCTCTCCTGTATTGTCCAAGTCGAGACTCGGTTGGAAGTGTTCCGTCAGACGGTTGTAATCTCGGAAAGGATCATCGCTGATAATCAGGCCTTTGCCTTGGGGAGCAGGGACAGATTTATTGATCAGAATAGTAGTTGCAGCACTATTGAGGGCTTTGTCATAATACTTTTCAATATCTACAAAGGTCAAATCTCCCGGCTCAACTTTATGTATTTCGTTGATACCAGAGACTAAATGCTCAGCCTCACCTACATACTCACAGTCTAATAGGGCCGCTAATTGTGAGATTTTTGCTGGGGTTTTCAATTTCATGTTGCGAAGATAAAAAAGGCATACCAAATGATTGATCTTAATCGAAATTCTATTTTTTGACCAAAGACGCAAGCGAATCTTCGCTAATTGGTTGATAAATTACTCCTATTCAACTACATTTGGGCCTATTTTGAAATTTGGACTAAACTCTAAGCTATTACTTATTTCTACATGGAGAATTTGCTTTATATCCTTCCATTAGCAGGTCTGATAGGTCTGTTATATACCTTCTTACGCTCAAAATGGGTTGCTAAACAAGATCCAGGGGATGCGCGAATGCAGCGTATTGCCGCAAATATTGTTGATGGGGCCATGGCCTTTCTTAAGGCCGAATACCGGGTTCTTGCTATTTTCGTAGTTGCGGTAGCGGGTCTACTTGCTTTTAAAGGTGCTTATGAAGAACAATCGAACTTCTGGGTAGCCGTTTCTTTCATTGTTGGTGCGATCTGTAGTGCATTAGCAGGCTATATTGGAATGCGTGTCGCAACCAAAGCCAACGTTCGTACTACTCAAGCGGCCCGTACTTCGCTGGGCAAAGCACTTGAAGTTGCCTTCGCTGGTGGTTCTGTAATGGGACTAGGAGTTGTAGGACTTGGTGTTTTAGGCCTCAGTTTGCTTTTCATCCTATTCAAAGCCTTGGATTTTGGTGGTGATGGTATGGAAACGCTCGCTTTCGCAGAAACCAATATCCTGATCAATGTGATTTCAGGCTTTTCATTAGGAGCTTCTTCAATCGCTCTTTTTGCTCGTGTTGGTGGTGGTATTTATACCAAAGCTGCTGATGTAGGTGCTGACCTTGTAGGTAAAGTAGAAGCGGGTATCCCTGAGGATCACCCACTCAACCCTGCCACGATTGCCGACAATGTTGGTGATAATGTTGGTGACGTTGCCGGTATGGGTGCTGACCTTTTCGAATCTTATGTAGGTTCTATCATTGGTACGATGGTACTAGGTGCAGCCTTTATGAGTGCTGACGCTAGTTTCGTAGATAACTTCAGTGGTCTTAGTGCAGTATTGCTACCACTCGTATTAGCTTCGGCTGGTATCCTCGTTTCTATCTTGGGTACTTTCTTTGTAAAAGTGAAAGAAGGTGGTAGCCCTCACAGAGCCCTCAATATGGGTGAGTTTGGCTCCGCGGCAGTTATGTTACTTGTCGCTGGTGCGATCATCCAATGGATGTTACCAGCTACTTGGAGCGCTAATGGTACTGATTATACCTCTTGGGGTGTCTTTTATGCTGTAATCGCCGGTATGGTCTCTGGACTGGCCGTTGGTAAAGTAACCGAATACTATACAGGTACTGATACCAAGCCTGTTATTAGCATTGTACGTCAGTCCCTTACGGGTTCTGCGACCAATATCATTGCTGGTCTCGGAGTAGGAATGATGTCAACTGCTATCCCGATCTTATTGATTGTAGCTGCGATTTTGATCTCTCATCACTTTGCCGGTCTTTATGGTATCGCCATCGCTGCGGTAGGTATGTTGGCCAATTTGGGTATCCAATTAGCAGTAGATGCTTATGGTCCTATTTCTGATAATGCAGGTGGTATCGCCGAAATGGCAGAGCTACCTAAAGAAGTACGTCAGCGTACTGATAAACTAGATGCAGTTGGTAACACTACTGCTGCCATCGGTAAAGGATTTGCGATTGCTTCGGCCGCATTGACTGCATTGGCTCTTTTTGCAGCCTTCATGCAGCAAGCTGAGATCACTGAGATTGATATCGCCAAGCCTAGCGTTATGTCTGGTCTTTTGGTAGGTGCTATGCTTCCATTTGTATTCTCTGCCCTCGCAATGAATGCAGTGGGACGTGCTGCTATGTCAATGATTGAAGAGGTTCGCCGTCAATTCAAGGATATCCCTGAATTGAAAGCCGCTCTCACGATCATGCGCAAATACAACTCAGACTTGACTAATGCTACGGTAGAAGATCGCGCCATTTTTGATGCTGCAGATGGTAAAGCAGAATATGACAAATGTGTCGAAATCTCTACTACCGCTTCTATCAAAGAAATGGTTTCACCTGGTCTTTTGGCTATTGTTGTACCAGTCTTAGTAGGTTTCGTTGGTGGTCCTGAGATGCTAGGTGGCCTCCTCGCGGGTGTTACTTCTAGTGGTGTTTTGATGGCGATCTTCCAGTCCAATGCTGGTGGTGCTTGGGACAACGCTAAGAAAATGTTTGAAGAAGGTGTTGATATCAACGGTACAAAATACTACAAAGGTTCTGAGCCTCACAAAGCGGCGGTTGTAGGTGATACCGTTGGTGATCCATTCAAAGATACTTCTGGTCCTTCTCTCAATATCCTCCTCAAACTGATGTCAGTAGTGGCCCTCGTCATTGCTCCGAGTATCAAAGGCGGTGGATTTTTCACGGACAATCAAAGCGCTGACATGCCTGCTCCTGCTACCGTTACGCAAAGCGTAGAAACGGTAGAAGCTAGCAATGTCAATGATCCTGAATTGGCAGTAATGCTCAAAGAAGAGCAAAACTAGTTAACACAACATACAATGAGTTAATCCCTCATTGTACTGAACATATCAAGGCGATGGAGCTAAGCTCTATCGCCTTTTTGTTTGCCTACGATTTCGTATTTTAGGGAATCGTTCGTCGAAGACTGTCTTATATATAGACAATCAAATTTCTGAACCTGCATTCATGAAAAAATACCTGCTTCATTTTCTCCTCGCTCTCTTCATAGCTCTCCCCTATTCGGGGAACGCTCAGTCAAAATTCTGGCTCGAATTGACTGATAAAGGCGACATCAGCCAATACCAAGCGACAGACCTACTCAGTCCTCAGGCCCTCGCCAATCGTGCCAAACAAGGCATTTCCTTGGACTTTACCGACTATCCAGTCAATCCAGAGTACCTAAAACAACTCAAGCAATTGGGAATCAAACCCTTGCGTATCAGCAAGTGGTTTAATATGGTATCAGTAGAGCTTGATTATCAGCAGCAATTGAGTATTTACACGCTTCCTTTTGTCAAAGACATCAGAGCGGTACAGGGTGTATCCAGAGTAGCAGACTATCTGGATGAAAATTGTCCTGAAGTTAGTTTAGCAGATACTCCAGAGCGCCAACTCGATATGCTCGAGCTCAATGCCCTCCATAGAGCTGGCTATACAGGCAAAGGTGTCATCGTCGCAGTCTTTGACAATGGATATAGGGGTGTTGATACTCTGAGCGCCTTCAATCATTTGTTTGAAGAAGGACGTATCATTGCTACCAAAGATTATGTTGATAATGACGAAGATGTGTATGGTCCATGTGTGCATTGTCGCCATGGCACAAATGTATTTTCCATTCTTGCAGCCAACCAACCAGGAGTCTTAACGGGTAGTGCTCCAGAAGCGAGCTATATCCTCCTACGGACAGAAAACGATAATTCTGAAACCCATCAAGAAGAAGATGATTGGTTAGCGGCAGCCGAATATGCTGATAGCCTTGGTGCACAAATTTTTACGACCTCTCTCGGTTATTTCAATTTTGATGCTGGGGAAGGCAATTATTCTCTTTCCGATCTTGACGGGAATACGACCATCATTACCCGTGCTGCTGATCTGGCTGGAGAAAAGGGGATACTTGTAGTCAATAGTGCTGGCAATAGCTCTAACAGAGGCGTTAACGCGCCAGCGGATGGTGATCTAGTCATTGCAGTAGGAGCAGTCGATCAATGTGAAGAATATTCTCCATTTTCGAGTCAGGGACCGACTGTGGATGGACGCATCAAGCCAGACGTAACCGCAATGGGCTCAGCAACCTATATCCTATTGCCTGACGGTACTTTGGCCCGTGGCAACGGCACTTCCTTTAGCTGCCCAGTGCTCTCCGGCATGCTAGCCTGCGTAGTACAAGCCGCTCCAGCGGCTACGAGGTCAGAAGTTTACGATGCACTGATTCAATCAGCAGATCGCTATCAAAACCCTGATAAGTTTTATGGATACGGTGTCCCGAACGCTAGACTTATGTTAGAGGCCCTAATCGGTGAGTTGCCGGAGGATAAAATATATGACGATCCGTTCGCCGCTGGCGAACTCCTGATCTTTCCGAACCCTAACCAAGGCGGCTTCATGATTTCTCTCCCTTCCGATGTAGAAGCATTTGAAGCGCAGATCGATATTTTTGATCTACGAGGCAGCAAAGTATTTGAATCTCAAAGCGAACTGACGCCAAACGCTACTCCTTATTATCTCAATCTAGGACTCAATCCCGGTATCTATGAGGTAAGGGTTCAAAGTCTAAGCAACAGCAATCGTCGTTACACACAAAAATTGGTGGTCTATTAATTTATTCCCCTTCATATTGATTATTCGATCTAGGTAATTTCAAGGCTCATGGCAGTATTATTTGACAGTTTTGGAGAGTGGGGAGGCTATTTAGCTGAGCATCAAGAAAGTGTTTGGCAGCCAGTACTCGATTACGAAGTAAGAGAGCGCGGCCGAGCCGAACGAGAAATCTGGGATAAGCTAGCGCAAGCCTATGCCGTAATGAAAGATGCAGTGCAGACGGGTCTAGAGCGTGATATGCAGTCTTTGAGCGGCATGATCAACAATGGCGCAAAAAAGGTGCGCGATTGCGAAATTTCAGTTTTGGGTAAAGAGTTTCAGATGCTCATCGCTTCTGCCCTCTCCGCCAAAGAAGTCAATAGCTGCATGGGACGTGTGGTGGCTGCCCCAACGGCCGGTGCTTCAGGGATCATGCCTGGCGTATTGACGACCATGGAATCCCTCCATAAGATCCCCAAGCGAACCCTCTACGAAAGTATGCTAGTTGCTGCTGGGATTGCCCTCATCATCGAAAAGAGAGCCTCTATTGCAGGTTCAGTGGGCGGTTGTCAAGCCGAAACAGGTACCGCCGCTGCGATGGGTGCAGGAGCGATCGTCTATATGCTCGGAGGAGACCTTGATCAGATATTTGAAGCGGTAGCCATTACGATCATGAATATGCTTGGTCTGATTTGTGATCCTGTGGCAGGATTAGTTGAAGTTCCCTGCGTCAAACGCAATGGTTCTGCGGCAGTCATTGCCTTTGCTTCAGCCCAAATTGCATTGGCGGGTGATAGCGCTGTTATCCCAGTAGATGAGGTGATCGATGCCATGGGGGAAGTAGGAGCATCGATGGATGAAAAATATAAAGAGACAGCCTTAGGAGGCATTGCTAGCACGCCAACAGCCCAAGCAATTGCAGAGAAGGTATTGATCAAGGAAGTAGAGGAAGGAGAAGACTAGCACAGCTTTTGCTAATTAGGCTATAGGACACAGATACGTTCCCTAACCACCACATTTCATCCTATGCGATTTATTATATTTCTGGCGTTCCTGCTCTCTGCTAACCTCATTACCGCAAAAAATATCCTCGGAGACCTAGCCCTTCAAAAAGGCAAATGGGCCCTCGTAGGCGTTCCTTTGCACAATTATCAATTGATCCCCATGCAACAAGAACTGGGGACTTTCATTACGACAAACAAAAGTTTGCTAAACGACCTACAATCTGAATGGGACTTTGAGCCAACCTTTGAAGATGATTGTGATTACCATTATTCACTGAAGTTTTATCAGGACAAGCAACTAGTCAAAACTGTCCTACTTAATCTACACTGTGGATATGTTACCATCGAAGGAAGGAGTTATCATTTCTTTCCCGAAAATTTTGAGCGACTGAAAAATCAGGCTAATTCAATATCTTGGTCTCGCATTTCTTTCGGTGACCTGAACGTTCTCAAAAAAGCAGTAAACACGCTCAGTAGCAGCCCTGAGATATACTGGTACGAGGACGTAAAGCAATATGAATACGATGGATTTTTCATGCTCAACCTCAACAATCTGCCTTGGAATACCGATCTAGATTCTTTGCAACTAACACTGCAATCTGCTATCGAACGCAAGACGGGTTCTACAGATTTTTACCTACAAGAGTATTTTCATATCGTACAAGGCGAAAAAATGTCGGCTCGCTATCTAGTCAATTGTGATGCTTATACAGGCGAAAGTCTCTCGGCCTACGCAATGGTCCCTTGGCGCTCACACCTTCACAACCGAGACTCTGTGCGCATCTTGGCCATTGGACTCGATCGTAGGAAGTATCAAAGGTTGATGAATAAATAGTAGCTTTTAGATATTTACCGCTATTCGCGGAACGATGTCACTTGGCCATAGGCCGTTTAACGCAAACAGGCTTCTAAGCATTATGCATAGAAGCCTGTTTGCGTTTTTGTTTCTCGCGTTCCGCGAAGCAAGAGTAAAGAATATCCAATATTGAAGAAAAATGCTTTCGAACGTAACAGCGGTTTGCAAACCGCTGGCTACTTTAAAATACCGACTTATACTTCTCAGCCGCAAAAATGCCTCCAATAGCGAGGAGACAGACAGCCGCTTTGATCACAAAACTAAGATAATAACCATCAGTTGGCCCTATCCAACGATTGAAGAAATAAGCAGCGACTACCAAGCCCAAATAAGCCAACAATCGGCCCATCCGATAAGGAATCGGATAATATCGCTGTCCGACAAAGTAGACCAATACGCTCATCACTGCAAAGGCGACCAAAGTCGTCCAAGCACTACCATAATAGCCATAAGTAGAAATGGTAGCAAGGTTGCCAAAGAGGACAATCACAAGCCCAACACCCGTAAAGAGGATGGCAAAGCGTACTTGTTTACTGATTTTGAACCAGATGGAAAGGTTGACAAAAGCGCCGTTGAACACATAGGCCAATAAGAGGATCGGCACGACGGGTAGCGCACCCCAATATGCTTCGCCAATAAAACTATAACCGGCAATCTGGAAAGTCACGATCTCCCTCGTGAAGGAAGCCAAAATCAAAAAGCCAATCAAAGCAGCGATCAGATAATAGTGAAAGACCTTGGCGAAAGTTTCGGGGGAGTCTTTGGCTTTGGCCTCTTTAAAGTAGAAGGGTTCGACCGCGTAGCGGAACGCTTGGGTCGCTAATTGGATCAATATCGCGACTTTATAAGCTGCCCCATAGAGTCCCGTCATTTCTGCTCCAGTGCGGGAAATTTCTTCAAAAATGGCCCCGGTATCCCAGAGACGTGTCAACATAATACGGTCTAACATCTGCGTCAACATTCCCGCTACCCCCGCCAACATGATGAAAAAACCATAATGACCCAACTCCTTCATGAAGGCGGAGTCCGGCTTTAGAAATGCTGGTAGATTGCCCCAAAATGCAAGAGTCGCCTTTACGCTTGAAGCAATTAGATTCGCAAGAAAAACATAGGTGAGGTCTACTTCGATTCCAAAAAGAAAGGCGAGGTTAAGGATGACTGTCAAAACGATGGTAACCAGATTGATCATGGCAAAACGCATGACCTTATCTTTGTAACGTAAACGAGCCATCGGTAAAGCCAAGATTGCATCTAGGAAGACCACAGAGATCGTCATGGCAATCCATTCGGGATGATTGCCATAGCCAAGACCACTTGCGATCCATTGCCTCCCCAAGAGTCCAAAAAGAAGAAATGCACCTCCCAACAAACTCACCCACATAAAGGCCTGCCCATACACCTTTTTTTCATCTTCATGATCTTGCGCAAAGCGAAAGAAGGTCGTCTCCATCCCAAAAGTTAAAATAATGATGACAATAGCAACTTGGGAATAGATATCTACGAAAATGCCATATTCCTCTGGGCTAAACATACCAGCGGAGGTATAGAGGGGCGTCAAAATCAAATTGAGCACTCTCCCCAATATGGAACTAATACCGTAAACAGCCGTTTGCCCGGCCAAGCGTTTAAATAAGCTCAATGGGAATTAGTGTAGGGTTGGATTCTTAAGTATATGGATAGCTGTATGATAAATTCAAACATTCCTTAGCTAATCACAATGTATTGTTCTTTCTGTTCATTCTCTTGTCGATCTAGCTCAACACTGAGGATTTCATGGACATTTTTCTCAATTTTTAGTGCAAGATTATGGGTCGGAAGATCATTACAGTCTAATCCAAAGGGTTCTTCGATCTCCACAGAGATATATTCGATACCAACTAGCGCGTAGGCGACAAACATACTCAGCGGAATACTATAAAATCCGACCATAGGAATCATCGCAAATGGTACCAATAAGCAATATGCGAGGATAAACAGTTTGATAAAGAAATTATGAGCGAAAGGGATAGGAGTAGCTTTGATACGTTCGCAGGCGCCTTGGATATCAAGAAAGGATTGCGTTTCGGGCTTAAGAGTAGTCAATTGAAATCCATCGATGAAGCCATCTGCGTACATACTCTCGATACGGCTCCACATATCATTGACGATTTTGTTGGGCACATGGGCCAGTTGACGTAAATCACCTATTTCTTCCTCAGAATAACGTAAAATCAGATCATGATTGGATTTGTTACGGAGATGATCACTCAAAGCCAACACATAAGCAGAAATCGCATTTGCGAAAAAGCGGCGATTCGAGGAATCTTCTTTGCGGGTCATACCATTGACCAATACTGCCAGACCACGCGTATGATTGATCAGCGCCCCCCACTGTTTGCGACCGTCCCACCAACGATCATAAGCAGAGTTGGTACGAAAGACCAACAACAAGGACAAAAAGACACCCAAGAGGGTAAAAATAGAAGGCTCAACTTCAATGCTGAGTTCCAAGGGGACCATTTCAGGATGATTGTGAAACATCCAATCCGCAACTGCCAAAAAGACTGTATAAAGTCCTACGATAAACACCATACGGACAGTACGACGGATAACATAACTCCTCCGGAAATGGCTAATCGCCTCAAACCAATTTTTGCTGTTGTAATTAATCATATGTAGAATGCCCGATTCGAAAACATTTAGTCCAAAATTAAGGTAAAATACTTAGTTGAATTAATAAAAAACTATAGAAATGAAAGCGATCTGGAATAATCAAGTTGTCGCCGAGAGCGATCAGACCAAAATTGTCGAAGGAAATCACTATTTCCCCATTGATTCTGTGAAGAAAGATTTCTTCCGTGAAAGCGACCACGCATCCATGTGCCCTTGGAAAGGCAAGGCTTCTTATTATCATGTTGAAGTAGAAGGTAGTATCAATCAAAATGCCGCTTGGTTTTATCCAGCGACCAAAGATGCCGCCAAACATATTGAAGGATACGTAGCTTTCTGGAAAGGGGTAGAAGTGGTTCAATAAGCACAGAATGTACAAACTTACATTTTTTAGCCTAGCATTAGGCTTCGCACTCACCGCTTGCCAACCGCAAGATCAGTCGCAGCGTTCCGCGAATAGCGATGTAGCTGCAATCGCTACTGCCAATCGTAGCAGCGGAGATCTCGATCCCTATTGGTATCAAGGCAAAGCTGAGGTAAATAGCTATGATTTACAGCAATCCCGCTATGGCGAAATCCATCCGGGCTATGCTGTTTTGGTTTTTGTAACAGAGGATTTTTTGACTGACAAACAAGTCAAAAACGAATCTTACCAAAGCAAGAGTTCTACCAAAATCCTCAAGACTAATCATTTACGCAAGTTTACGACTGGCATTTATGATTATGCATTGATGACTTCGGTATTCAATCCGGTAGATACGCGCAAATATCCTCATGCCTTGAAAGTTACTTTCTCGGCTCAAGATTGGTGTGGGCAAAGCTTTATGCAGCTCAATCGAAAGGGTAAAGGCTATGAGGTAGAAGTACGATCTTACTTTGAACAGGAGGCGGATCAGGATTTTACCGTAGCTCCAGACTTACTGTTGGAAGATGAGATCATGAATCTATTGCGGATCAATCCGGAGGCTCTGCCCACTGGCAAGATCCAGCTCTATCCATCTGCTACCTATACTCGTTTGCTACACAAACCCATGAAAGCTCTATCTGCCAAGGCAACTAATGAAGCTTATACAGGCAATGAGTTTGAAGGACCAGAATTAATGGTTTATACCGTGGAATTTAACAATATTGAACGAAGTTTCATTGTCGTCTATGAATCCGCATCGCCCTATCGCATCGCCGGATGGAAGGAGACTTCTAGCAATCCATTTAATGGGTCTGAACTCAGTACGCTAGCGAAACGTAAAAAAACTTTGATGAGCCCTTATTGGGGGCAGCATGATTTGGCTGACAGTCATCTAAGAGAAGAATTAGGAATCGAATAATAATACATGATCACCCTTACAAAGGAACCACATATTAAACTTATTGCTGATTTTCAGCGTGTTCGGGCACAATCCAAAAAGATCTGTGCTCCCCTACAAAAGGAAGATTATGTCGCACAACCGGTAGTGTTCGTTAGCCCGCCTAAATGGCATCTAGGGCATACTACTTGGTTTTTTGAGACATTTCTTTTGCAAGCATTTATGGAGGGTTATGAATTATTTCACCCTCGTTACGCCTATGTTTTCAATAGTTATTATGAAGGAGCAGGCGAAAGAGTGCATCGCTCAGACCGAGGCAATTTGACTCGTCCTACCGTAGACAATGTCTATGCTTATCGTGAGTATGTGGAGCGCCATGTCGAACGCCTCCTCCAAACGGTGGAAATCACCGAGGAGATCGCCTATATCGTACAGATTGGCTTGCATCATGAGCAGCAGCATCAGGAGTTATTGTTTTATGATATTCAATATATCCTGGGCCACAATCCACTATTTCCGACCTACAAAGAGGGAGTGGTTTTAGCGGCCCATGCTGGAACGCCTAGTCTCGATTGGTTAGAGATGCCTGAAGGAATCTATGAAGTAGGGCATAATGGCGATGGCTTTCATTTTGACAATGAAGGCGGCAAGCATAGGGTCTTTTTGGAGCCTTATCGTATTATGGATCGTTTGATCACGAACGCTGAATTTTTAGCGTTCGTCGAGGACGGGGCCTATACTGATTATCAGCATTGGCTAGAAGAAGGCTGGCGTTGGGTCAACGAAAATCAGATCGACAGCCCCATGTACTGGTTTAAGGTAGATGGCCAATGGCAACAGTTTTCGATGCAAGGCATGCACGCCCTAGATCTCAATGCGCCCGTAACCCATATCAGTTATTATGAGGCACAGGCTTTCGCTAAATGGAAGGGATTACGTCTACCCACTGAATTTGAATGGGAAGCCGCTTGTTTACAACACGCACCTAGCATTCCCGAAGTAGCCAATTTGGTTGATAAAGAATTGTTTCGTCCCATCGCTCGTCAAGGCAGAGATCATCAGTTTTATGGTGACTGCTGGGAGTGGACTCAAAGTGCATACCTCCCCTACCCTCGTTATGAGGCCCCTGCGGGAACGCTTGGGGAGTACAACGGTAAGTTCATGATTAACCAAATGGTCTTGAAAGGAGGCTCTTGTGCGACGCCTCGTGATCACATCAGACCTACTTATCGCAACTTCTTCCAAGCCGAAATGCGTTGGCATTATACTGGATTACGCTTGGCAGAAACTCTATAACAACAAACATTCAAAATGCCCACTCAAACTCAAATTTCAGCATTTGCTCAGCATATAGATGAAGGCTTAAGTAAATATCCCAAAAGGCTTTCTTCTCGCTATTTTTATGATGCCAAAGGCAGCGAACTCTTCCGCCAGATCATGCGGATGGATTCTTACTACCTCACCAATGCTGAATACGAAATATTTGAAAAATATCGCGGCGATCTCTTGGAGCAATTTGCTACCGATGGCAACGATTTTCAATTGATCGAATTTGGAGCAGGCGACGGTTTAAAGACCCGCCTTTTACTCGAACATTTTTTACAAGCAGGAGCCCAATTTGAATATCTACCGATTGATATCTCTGGAGATGCTCTGCAAAAACTCACGGCTGGATTAAAGCAAGACTTTCCAAAGCTCAACATCCAGCCACTTGAAGCGGAGTACTTTAGTGCGCTAGAACAATTAGAGCAACAAAAAGAGCAAAAGCGTAAAGTGGTGCTTTTTCTAGGTTCTAATCTTGGCAATTTTCAGCGGGAGCAAGCCATTAGTTTTCTCCAAGGCTTACGTAGTCACCTCAACAAAGGAGATTTACTGCTGATTGGACTCGACCTCAAAAAGGAACCGGCTGTGATTTTGGAAGCCTACAATGACAAAACGGGTATCACCAAAGCATTCAATATCAATCTACTAGAGCGAATCAACCGTGAATTAGGCGGTAATTTTGATTTGGATAGCTTTGATCATTGGGAGACTTATGATCCTCTAAGTGGAGAAGCACGTTCCTATATCGTCAGTAAGCGTAAGCAACAGATATGGATTGAAGCCCTAGAAAGAACTTATCATTTCGAAGCCTGGGAACCCATCTGGACCGAATTATCACAAAAGTATGATTTCAGGATGATGGAAGACCTCGCCCTATCTAGTGGATTTAAGTTAGGACCTAACTATCAAGACCATCGCGAATATTTTGTCGATGCGATCTGGGAAGCTATTTAATACTTCAGATACAACTCATCGACATAACACCAAGCCCAGCGCTCATTGGGTTCGGCTGAGATAATAACCGGATGCTCGGAAGCATGAAAATGCTTTCGAGCATGTTTATTTGTAGAGCTATCACAGCAAAGCACTACTCCACAATCCGTACATTTGCGCAAATGCACCCATTCGGCTCCTGTTTTTATACATTCGGCACATTCGTAATCTGTGGGCAATGAGGCTTCAAAATCTACTGCTTTGAGGTGAGAACAACTTTTTACGGTAAAGGCCATGGTATTATATCTCTTCTAGATATTTATGCACAAAACTGATAGCCATCGCACCTTCTCCGACGGCTGAAGCCACACGATTCATCGCGCCTGCTCTAACATCTCCGGCAGCAAAAACTCCAGGATTACAGGTTTCGAGTAGATAGGGTTCACGATCTATTTTCCACGCCTCTTTGAATGCCGGATATTGGTAGAGTTCACGGCCAGTAATAATGTAGCCACGATCGTTTTTGATGACGCTTGTACCTAACCAATCAGTATAAGGACGAGCCCCAATAAAGATAAACAAGGCTCCGGCCTCTGCTTCACGTTGTTCTTTGGTATGGTAATTTTCTAGTGTCAGACTGTTGAGACTGTTTTCACCCTTTGCCTCCGCAACCACCGTCTGAGGCAATAATTCGATATTGTCGGTAGCCGCGATCTGATCGATCAAATATTGCGACATAGTCGCGCTCAAATCATCTTTACGGATTATGATAAAGACTTTACAAGCAAATTTGGAGAGGTACATTGCTCCTTGACCAGCAGAATTTCCTCCCCCAACGATATAAACATCTTTATCAATACAAGCCGTAGCTTCTGTAGTAGCAGCTCCATAATAGACGCCTGCTCCCGAAAACTCTTCCATGCCTTTGGCCTCCAAACGGCGGTAATCAACTCCTGTAGTGATCACGACAGCCTTGGCATTGATATTTGTACCATCAGCAAGAGTCAGTATTTTATATTGATCCTTAACCTTGATATCAACGACTTCAGTCGGGGACAAAAATTCTGCACCAAAACGAGTCGCTTGAGTGATCGCTCTGCGAGCCAAATCTGATCCGCTCAAACCTGAGGGGAAGCCTAAATAATTCTCTATTCGAGAACTGGTCCCCGCCTGTCCACCTGGTGCACGCCTCTCAATCAGTAAAGTCTTCAAACCTTCAGAAGCACCATATACCGCTGCGGCTAAACCCGAAGGCCCAGCACCAATGATTACGACATCATAAAGCTTTTCGGTAGCCTCGGCCTGACGTCCCAATTTGGTAGCGATGGTCCTGATATTCGGATTGCGTTGTACTTCTCCATCTTTATGAAAAAGCGCAGGCAAATCTTTGGGACTTAGTTGATGCAAAAGCATCAATTCTTGCGCTTTCTCAGAAGTTTCTACATCTATCCATTGATAAGGAAATAGATTGCCGCTTAGATAGTCTTTCACTTCGTGAGAACGCGGCGACCACTGATAACCAAGCACTTGTAAGCCATCATACTCCGGTTTAAAGTTGCCAATCCAATCCCCCAACAAATCATCAAGGACTGGATATAAGCGTTCCCCAGGGGGATCCCAAGGCTTAGTCAAATAATAGTCTAACTGTACATCATTGATCGCACGAATAGCCGCATCGGTATCGCTATAAGCGGTGAGGAGCGCTCTTTTTGCATTGGGAAAAATCGCTTTGGCCTTTTCCAAAAAGTCAACTCCCAACATTTCCGGCATCCGCTGATCGGACAAAAATATTGCGATCGCTTCACTTCGCTTTTTAAGCTCGTGTAGGGTTTCTAAAGCCTCATTGGCAGAGCTAGTAGCGAGTACGCGATAAGACTTGCGGTATTGCTTACGGATATCGCGGCGGATGGATGCTAATACTTGTTCATCATCATCTACCAAAAAGATAATAGGGAGTTTTTCGGCCATGGTCTATACTAATATTTAGGCTTCTACTTAGGGAATTGGACGTTCCGTGAAACGGCTAAACTCAGCCTCCATCAGTACCTCGTACATCTCTCCATCTGGTCTGACCTGTAGCCCAACCTGAGGAAAACTAAATAAGTACTGCTTATTACTGGCTAAATCACGCCTTGTCTCACTGTCCAAACTCTCGCGGATATAAGGATAAAGCGGCTCCATCTGCATATAGGTAAAGATGCTATATCGACTATTGAACTGGTCCATAAAATCATCATAACCCTCTCTATTGCGCAGGATATTTTGTTGGAGATATTCGTCAATCAAATAATGTAATGCCGTCGTATCATTGCTAAACACCACATAATCATCTAAATAGGTGAAATAGGGTTTATCAATATCAGCAAACATTTTTTTGAAGAAGAGACTAAAAAAGCCTTTTAACTTTAGGTATTTAATGTCAAATCCTTGGTAGTCGTACTCTTTGAATTTGACGAGGGTCTTGCCGATTTTTTTCGTTACATAATCCAATCGTTCCTCGGTAAGTTCAAGGTCATCAAAATGGAGCAGTGCGTAGTAGGCATATTCATTAGAATTTTCCCCTAAGGGAACGACAGCCGTCACTACTTCATCGGTCATCCATTGAAAGAAGTCTCGTTCAAACTCGATATCGAGCCTTTTTTCTAACTGAGTCCGTGTGGTCAATATCGTTTTATAGCCTTCTGGATCGGTTTCTTTGTATTGATTCTCAAAACGCTGATAGAGTTCTGTAAAATTATTAAAGCCAACCGAAGTGTACATAGCAGTATGCCCCGGCAAGACGTTCTCAACATGAGAGTTCCCCATACCGACGTCTTTATAAATGGTCAGATAAGAGGCAATACTATCCGTTTGCTTGAGTGATCCATCGAGCCTAATTTCGTCATCGTCCATCATCAGATCAAAGGCCGAATAGCGGACAATCCTATTGAGATCACCCAACATCTCTGGAGCTTCGTTGGTATAAACACCCATATACTCATCAAGTTGATCATAATTGAGATAGAGGGTATACAATTCATCCCGATCAGCGCGGTCCCGCACTTGTTTGAAGGCAGGATTTACGAGCAGTGAAGGCTGTTCGGATTGAATAATTGCGTCCCGCACCAACTTTTCGGTATAGGAAGCCACCAAGACATTGTCTACTATCGAGAGAGTTAAATTATCCTTCGCAACCGGATCGTAGAGCTTATAAACGTTAATATTGAAGTATTCATCTGCGCTTACCTCATAGCCTAGCTGAGAAAAAGTTTCTTCCACCACGGGCTTTAGTTTGGCCAGTTTACGGCCTTTGCCTTTGAGATCGACGATAATCAAAAAATCATAATTGTCACGACTCGTCATATGGGCAGAGATTACCATATCGCCTAAGCGAACGGCATCAACCAGCTTTTGATTGGCTGTCAGCAAACTATCAAGATAGTCGGCCATTTCAGTGATTTCGAGAAAAGATTCGTTCCCTTTTAGGTAACGCCATACTTCGCTACTACTGAGGTCTTGCCAATCTTTGATGGGACGATCTGATTCGATCGCATAGATCACGTCCTTCGGTACAAGGTCGAGAGGATTGTGTACTTCATCTCCTGTGTCAATAAAAATATAGCCACCGATAGCGGCCGCACCCAAGAGGATAAGAAAAAGCAACACTTTGAGAACAGTCTTCATCGGTTCAACAGCAGTTTAGGAGTTTTTGACAGCAGAATTTACGGATAATTTTCGCCCTTGTTCAAAGTCAAATATGCGAGATTTTAAAATACCCCATTTATTGAAGCGATAAGTCATTGAAACCCTCAAAACGCCCAAACCATATTTTACACTGCGTTTAAAATTGATGGACGAAGCCTCGGGAAAATATTTGGTCGGACAGGTTACTTCACCAATAATATATCCAGCATAGGCAATTTGACCCAACATCTCGTTGTCAAAGACAAAATCATCATCATTTTCTTCCAGAGGTAGCTTTTCTAGTATCTCTCTCGAGAACGCTCGGTATCCGGTATGATATTCCGCAAGCTTTTGTCCCATCCAAACGTTTTGAAAGAAGGTCAAAAAGCGATTGGCGACATATTTATATCGTGGCATCCCTCCTTGTAAGGCTCCCCGCCCTAAGATGCGTGAGCCCAACATTACCGGAAATAATCCATGAGCAATCGGAAACACCATCGCTTCAATTAGTCTTGGCGTATATTGATAATCGGGATGAAGCATTACTACGATATCAGCACCAAGCTCCAAAGCAGTTTGGTAACAAGTTTTTTGATTGCCGCCATAGCCTCGATTTTGGGGATGCCGAATTACTGCGGAGATCCCTAATTCTTGCGCTACTTCGAAGGTATTGTCGCGACTTTGGTCATCGACTAAGACAACTTCATCTACCAAATCAAATGGTATTTCGTCATAAGTTGTTTTCAAGGTCTGGGCCGCATTATAGGCGGGCATGACCACTACTACTTTTTTCCCCCTTACCATAGTGAAGAATTACTCAAGGATTGAATTGGTGATTAAAAGTGCCGATTATCTTCGGTTTTGCGTCGCAAATTAGTAAATGATCTGCTCACATCTTTATTAGTCGTTGATAATGCGAAGGATCATAGGGATATTAAAGGGGATTGGTTTTTTGCTCTCTAAGGGAGAAATTGACAATACTATGAAACACCTTCTCTGCTTAAGCTATGTTTTCCTTATTTTATCCTCTTCCCTACTAGCTGGGGGACCCCACCTCAATCTTCATGGAATTCGTAATTTAGGTATGGCCCATGCTGGAACGGGGCTTTCCGTAGATGCAAGCGCATTGTATTTCAATCCGGGAGCAGCGGCATTTATTGACCGTAATCAACTCTTGATTGGTTCTACCATCGTTTTTCCTCATACTGAATTTTTACAGCAGTTTCCAAGCTTGTACCAAGCCAACATGACGCAGCAGTCCTTGACTCCTAGCTTTTTTTATGCCTTGTTTCGAATGGGTAAAGAGGGAATATGGAAAGACCTTCGTTGGGGGCTAGCCTTAAACACGCCATATTTGACCAATACCCGCTGGCCTGATGATTGGGCAGGCAACCAACTCTCTCAAGAGTTTTCGCTTACTTTTTTCACCCTGCAACCCACGATCAGCTGGAAGATCAATTCTAAAGTAAGTGTTGGCCTTGGCGTATCCTTAGGGTTTGGTAGTATGCTCGTTCGCAAAGCTTTACCCGAAAATGGCCCAAATGAGAGCGACGCCAATCTACAATACAGTGGTAGTGGCAATCTCTATGGCATCAACGCCGGCATCGCCATCAGGCCAAACGACCAATTGCAATTGGGAATATCTTATAAGTCCGAAATGACCATGAAGATTGACAGTGGAGAAGCCCGATATACGGTCCCCCTTTCTCTCCAACGCCTTTATCCCAATGGTAATTTTCAGACTCAAATCCATTTACCGTATACGATCAATGCCGGATTGTCCTATAAAGCGAACGAAAGAGTCATGGTGGTTGCAGAAATCAATTATCAAAATTGGTCTACTTGGGATTCTCTAAGGTTAGATTTTAGCGAGGAATCGCAACAAGTTCAAGATACTGCCATCGTTCAAGGTTTTAAAAACACATGGAGTTACAGACTCGGCGCAGAATTTGAATTAAACGAGGTGTTACAGGTACGCATTGGCGGGTATTACGAACTAACACCTGTCCCTGAAGGGCTGCTATCGCCTGAATTACCGGATGCAAACCGGATAGGACTGAGTGCTGGTTTAGGCTTGAGGCTTATCAAAGGTTTACAATTGGACCTAGCATATTTATATGAGTATGCCGGGGAAAGGAGTTCCTTTTTTCGTCCAGCCGCCTTTGGGGGTACCTATCTTAGTTATGGATTTCATTTAGGAGCTGGCTTACGTTATCAATTTTGAAATATTGTAAGGGGATATCTGCTGATTATTCGAGATATTTATAAATATTTCCTCCCCTCGGCAACCTAATGATTCATCCTTTTCGATTATAAAGAGTGAAGATAACTTGTATGGGATTACGTTTACCTTTTTTTAAACTTGTATTATTATTGATCGGAAGCATTACGCTGAGTTTAGCTGGATGCAGATTTACTATTGATCGACCAATCTTACCACAAGAAGATTTGGTAATTGAAGAAATTGTTGCCTTTGGAGACGGCTATATGGCGGGTTTTACCAATTCGGAACGCAATAGCGACAATATGGAGGCGCAGAGTGGTCTCTTCCATAATGCCCAAATCAACTCTATTCCTCGCTTAATAGTAGCTCGATACAATGAGTTACGTGATACACTTGGTTATAAGACCATCTCATTTCAACAACCCCTTGCCTTGGAAGCCGGCTCTGGGCACTTAGAAGCAACTTCTATTGCTACTTCTAACTGCGACGACCTTCCCTCCTACGCCTTAGCAGAAAAAATAGAAGCTAGCTCATCATGGCAGGTTGCTGCGGATGAAAGTTTTCATAATCTTTCGTTCCCCTATTTAAGCTCTAGTGAGTTAAATGATCTCACTAGCTTCAACCAAAACCCATTTGTTGCCCGGGTTTTTCCCAACAATAACTTTACTTATCAAGAACTAGCGGTAAAGACAGAGGCAGACTTTTTCTTGATGTGGGTAGGTATCAATGAAGTCCTCAACTATGCATTAGCTGGTGGAGAGCAAAGTTTGGAGAGTATGACCAATCCCTTGCGGTTTGCAGAGGAATACCAAAGCTTTGTACAAGCGCTCGTTGACGATGGTAAGATGGGGATGATAGGGACAATTCCAGATGTCACTCAGTTTCCTTTATTCAGGACAGTACCCAAGACTTATGTAGATTTTGTCAATTGCGGAGCAATACCCAAAACCGTTTATATAGAAACATGGGAAGACAGCAATAAAGTAGTACGTGAAGCCAGTGCTTATGACCGTATTTTACTCCACGCCCATACTCAGATTGGAAAAGGAGATATACCGCAAATTTATGGCGTATATGAAGATATTCCCGTCAATCATTCCTTAGTGTTAGATGCAGGAGAAGTAGAAAAGATACAGAGCTATATCGATTCTTATAATACCTTCTTAATTGATCTGGTAGATCGCATCAATCTTGAGGAAGGCAAAAATGTGCTTGGCATTGTACGCTTAGATCGCACTTTCGACCAAGTATTTGAAGGCAAATTTGAGACTGGTGTTTTTGTTTCGGCCGACCATCTTACAGGAGGCGTCTTCAATTTGGATGGATTATATCTTACCCCTCGGGGGAACGCTTTGATCGCTAATCAGTTTATTCGTTCAATGAATGCTTTTGCCGCCTTCCCCGGAACGCTCCCCCCCAATAATCTTAAAGATTATGCGGGAATGAGCTTTCCGTAGACGACATCATACACACTACTTATCTTCTTCCTCCTCTTCGACATCCACATCGAAGACATTTACCTCTACTGGCCCTTTGCGAAAACTATCGCGAAAGCTAGTTTTATCTTCTTGGCTCATTTCAGACCATTTTTCGCGCATTTTATTCTTCCAATGTTGTCGCATTTTATCATGGCCTCCTCCTCTAGCAAAGCCTTTTCTCATGCCGCCAGTCAATAGGCGTCCCAATATCATCAAACCGACACTCTGCAAAAATCCGATGGCAGGTCCTGCAAACAATGCGGGTACGATGGCATTCCAAAGCAACATTACCAATAAGCCTTTGATCAAAAATCCTCCTAGGCTAAATCCGCGGGGGCCTTGCCCACAACGCTTATACTTCATTTTTATATGTTTATTTTTCATTGTTGATTATTAGTCGTTCCACTCTTCATACAAATCCTGCAAACGCTCTCGCAAATGGAGCACTGCATATCTTTTTCGAGAAATCAGCGTGTTTACGCCTACTCCGGTCATTTCAGCAATCTGCTTGAAACTTTTGCGATCCATTTCGTGCCAGACAAATACTTCGCTCTGCTCAGACGGAATTTCCAAAAGCGCATCTTCTAGTGATTTCCATAACCACTTTCGATAAAAGCGCTGCTCAGGATCGTCATCTTCTTCGCTCAGCAAATCCCACAACCAATCTTCTCGGTCTTCACTTAGTAATGAGGGGCGTCTTTTGCGAAAGAGATCAGATATTTTATTTCTCGCCACTGCAAAGAGCCAGGCTCCTGCATTATCTAATGCATCGTTGGTATCATCTTCCAGCCTATCAGCTAGTTGGTAGTACACGTCCTGCATCACGTCTTCTGCGTCTTCCCAAGAGCTTACCCGCTTACGAATAAACCCTAAGAGCTTATCCTGCTGTGCTAATAAGCTATTCCATAAAGGAAGGTTAGTATGTGATTGATCTGTTTGATCCATTTAATAAGGAAGTCGCATGAAGACCTATAATATTTTAAGACTTCCTCTTTTTTTTACGAGAACCACCCGGAAACGGGATTATAAAAACAAAATAGTCGACCAAATGATACATTTGATCGACCAAATTTTATCTAGCTGAAGACAGCTAAGGCGAAGCTCTATCTTTCTGTAATAACAATCTCTATACGGCGATTTTGCTTATTGGCAGCGCCTAATGGTTTTGTAGAAGCAAAACCCTTAAATGTCATTCGATCAAATGAGATCCCTCTTTGATTGAGCTTTTTGTATAAACAACGAGCGCGAATACCAGATAGGCTTGTAATTTCATCTGCATAACGCCCATCGTAATCATCACTTTCGGTATCGTCGATATGTCCATAGATGCCAATTTCAACTGCTGGATAGGCTTTCATTAGCTTGGCAAGCCCATCTACCTCACCATAGGCTCCTGTATTCATATGAGCTGAGTTAAACCCAAAATTGATATTATCCAGCTTAAACAACTTGGGTAGTTTACTACTTGGCTCACTGAGAAAGTTCGCGAGCGAAAACAACATGCTTCCTTTTCTAAAGCCTAAAGCAGCGCCATCTGGTCCTAAAGCTTGTGGAGTTTTAATGTCTCCACCTTCTGATTCTTCGTTCAAGGCTATATTTCCGTCTGTCTCAAGTGCCTGAGAGGAATCAAACGTTTCCTTCTCATCAGAATCTAGCGGTATTGCCGCGATTTCTGGATCGGCACCCGTATTGCCAATCTCTACATCAGCAGAAGGCGGGATGTTTACATTGCTATCTCCACAAGCTTTGAATAGAAAGAACAATAGCACTAAAGCGAGCAATCCTAATAATAACCAAGGCCACCAACTTCTTCGTTTCGCAGTATTATCAAGCAAAACCGGATCAGGATCATTGCTTAACCAAGGAGATATTTCATCTCCATCCTCCGCGGTGAGGATATCATCTTTTGACTCTTCCAATACTTCTCTATCAGCGACAATGGGAGTCTCTATGATAGGCGCCTCTACTGTTGTTGATGCACCATTGCTAGAGATAGCGCCTAATCCACCAAGAGCAGTGGCGGCAGTAGTTAGCGTCCCCACGCTTGCGGAATTACCTGTTTTTTCAACCTCAAGCGAAAACACCTCTGTAGAAGAAGCAGGCACCAAATTGATCCCGAAAGCAGTGGCATACTGACGAATATTTTCTTGGAACCATATCATCCAATTATCGCGTTCAGCAGCGCTGGCAAAATACTTAGTCCGCGCGACCGCTTGTCGATTACCGCCTCTCACAAGAAAATAATATCCTGATTCATTTTCTTGAGGGTCAAGGCGTGTTGCCTGATTTCCATTTTGTGCCAAAGCACGCATACCATTGTTGCGGCTCTTTTTGGAAAGATAGGCTTGACTAAAGACCAAGGCGTTGCCATCAGGGTCATTTAGATGAAAATAATGCCTACGATCCGTTTTATGTTGAAAGCTTTCAAAGCCAGCTAATCCAGTTTGAGAAGCGACATCTAAGCGATAAGTTTCTTTACGCTTTGTCTTAGAGGGAGCAGGAAAACTCGCTTTATAAGTCGGTGCCTGTTGCTGTAAGCTAAGGATGGCCTGCTCTCGTTCTGCTTGGTTTGAATAGATACGACTTCTTGCGATCTCCGTCCCATTACTTGCCTTAAGGATGAAATAAACGCCGTTTTCTGTTTCTAGCCTTTGGTAACGCGATGGTTTGTCTACGTTTTTCAAGACAGTGCGAATACGCTTAGTACATTTTGACTGACTATCAAACCCTCTTGAATAAAGGATACTTTGACCACTTTTATCATTAAAATGGAAGTAGTAAGGATCAGGCTTACCTTCTCGATTAAATGTCTCGAAGCCGGCCGTTCCCTGAGGGGAAACATAATTAAAGTCATAAAATGAAGCAAAATCCACCTCTGTAGTCAGCTTGCGAAAAGCCGGAGCTGATTGTTTTACCGTCATTGAGACATCAAATACTTGCTTATCCTGAGCCGCTTGTTGCAGGGACTCTAGGGCTTGATCTGCCTGCGAGGCTGAATCAAACACCTGAGAACGCATCAATTCGTTCCCCTCGTCATTTCGAAGCAGCCAACCATAGCCGTTATCTAAGGAAGTAGGATCAAGGTTTTCATTACGTAATTGCCGCACTGCAAGGCGCATGGCATTGATGGTGGTATCCCTATCGGGGAACGAGATACTCTCCATGAGGAGCTGGGACTGGTCGTCTAATAGCTGAAATCGAAAGGGCCCTTTTTTCCCCTCACGAAACATTTGGAAGTTCATGGGTTAAGTCGCTAGTGGTTAGTCTGATATAGAAACAAAGAAAGGGAAAAGCTATGCTTCTATAACTTATGACGGACAATCATAGTATCGTCACAATTAGCGGAACTTCTTGCCAGATTAACTAAATTGCAAGCATGGAATTAAGCCTAGTAATTTCCCTTGCCGTAATCTCCTTTGGGGTGGGCCTTTGGATGCGTCAACGTCGTCAACGTCCCCCAAAATGGCAGAGATGGTTAGAGGAAGCCATACGTTCTTACGAAGGACGTCAATACCAAAACACCATAGAACAAGCTCAGAAGGCACTCAAAGCCATTGAGAAGTCAGAAGACTCTACCACTATCTATCATGGTTTGATTCATTTTTATATCGGTAGGGCGCAACTTGATGCACGTAAATTTGAAGAGGCAAAGCAATCTCTGGAGACTTGCGAAAAAATCTATGAACAGCATCCGCCCGAAGATCCGATGTATCGCAACAATCTGGCCTTGGGATTAGCGGATTTATATTTTGAGACCCAAGCGTTCGCCAAGGCGAAACCCTACTACCAAAAAACACTAGCGCAGCTCCAACAAGAGGAAAACAACTATACCGCAGATCAGGTAAAACTGGTAGTCTATCAAAAACTCGCGGAGCTAAGCGAACACCTAAAAGAATATAAAACAGCAGTAAGCAATTATGAAGCTTTTTTGGAAGCTTTTGGTGAAGTACTAGGCAATGACCATCCTGGCTATCAAAGAGTTAGCAGACACAGACAACAGCTATTAGTAGCATTAGCTGCCAAGGAAGCAGGATTCCCAGACGCACAAATTCCGATACAGTATAGTGATGAAGAAGCAGATCATCTGAGCCGACATTATGCTCGCTGGCTGGTCTCGCCTCATCCGGCACCTAATCAGCACAGCTTAACAAAACTACTCCAACAAGCCACTCAACTCAGAATATTTAGTGGTACTCCTGAGGCTATGACTGAGCTTAAATTGATCACTGATGGCAGTGAACTAGGGCCTATCAAAGCTACTTTGCGAATTGAGACCGAGTCGCAAGGTCATACATTAAAAGAGAGAGGTACTTGCTTCCAATGGGAAAACGCAAGTGGAGAGATATTGGGGCAACTATGGTATCTAGGTGAGGGGATTTTACGCTGGGAAGGTGGTTGGAAAGGCGATGCTCGATTAGAATGGGCCGATAGATTTGAAAACCGAATGGAAGAATACTTCGAGATCTCACAATAAATTAAAACAGGCGTCGTTGATACTAAACACCCCAACAAACGTCATGAAACGTTATAAGACCGTTTTGCAATGCAAAACGGTCTTTCTTTTTATCTCGCTGAGAAACGATAAATCGTAGTCGAAGTATATTCTTCTCCTGGCCTCAAGACAGTAGAAGGAAATCCCCTTTGGTTGGGACTATCCGGATAATGCTGAGTCTCCAAGCAAAAAGCGGTTCGCGCTTTAAAATGAATCCCCTCACGGCCCACCTGATTTACAAAATTGGCAGTGTAAAACTGTACCCCAGGCTCAGTAGTTTCGACTTCCATTTGGCGGCCAGTTTCGGGTTCATAAACTACAGCACACTTGCGTAAACGGCCAGAATCACCATTTATCACATAGTTATGATCATAGCCTCTACCTCTTTGCAGTTGGGTGCTAGCTTGCTCGATATCTTTGCCAATGGCCTTGGAAAAACGAAAATCAAAGGGAGAATCAGATACAGATCGTAAATCGCCTGTCGGGATCAGATCAGGATCTACGGGAGTGATATAATCTGCAAATAATTGCAACTCATGCCCAAAGACATCTGACTTGCCTCCATCTTTGAGGTTGAAATAGGCATGGTTGGTAAGATTGCTCACCGTAGCAGCATCTGACTCTAATCGATAATCGATTTGTAATCCATCATCTGTGGTCAAAGTATAGCGCACTTCAGCAATCAATTTGCCGGGATAGCCTTCCTCCCCATCAGGACTGATGTACTGTAAGAGCACGGTATTATCCTCAGCCTCCAAAACGGTCCATACTTTACGATCAAAGCCTTCTAAGCCTCCATGCAAATGATTGGGGCCATTGTTGATGGCTAGACTATACTCCTTACCATCGAGGCTAAATTTGCCTGCCTTGATACGATTGCCATAGCGTCCCACAACTCCTCCAAAATGGGGATGAGAGCCATAATATTCCTCAATGGTATCAAAGCCAAGACATACTTCATCGATCCGTCCCTCACGATCTGGCGTTCTCACAGAGACTATGGTTGCAGCATAATTACTGATCACGACCTCCATTCCTGAAGGATTGCTCAGGCGAAAGGATTCCACACCTTCGCCCGAAGGGCTAAGCCCTACACTCTCTCTCTTCATAAAAACTTTAGAACTTTTGATAGGTTTTTTTGGCTCCTGCCGTAATCATTGGCCAATCATCCGTACGAAATGGAGTAGCTGGCAGGCCCGCAGTATTATACAAATTGGCATCGTCGGGATTGTCCGCCCAAGCGTAACGCACAGCAATCGGGTCTTCGACCTCGGGGCTAGAAACAATCACTTTATCGCCATCAATATAGGCTTGTGCCCAATGCCATTGGCGATCAGCACCAGCGATGGCAAAACCTCTGACATAGCCATATTTATCATGAGCAGTTAATCCTTCGCCTATATTGTCAAACTCAAGCGTTGCTTTCCCAAAACGGAAATTAGCGTCCTTGAAGGTCGGACCACTATAGACCAAATCTTGATCATAAGCTACGTGCAAGGCAGAAAGCGCCAATCGTAGCCCGACATCTTGCTTATTGCGAGGGTGAATATCTCGAGCTTCCCCAATATCAATAATGACAGCTTCACCCGTTTTGGGTAATTCCAGCGTCATCGACTGCGCTTCACGCAACTCTGCCCAATCACTATCGCCGGGCTGCTCTTTAGCAGCTTTAAAATTGGCTAACTGTACCCAAAAGAAAGGAAACTCATAGCCCCAGTCATCGCGCCAATTTTGAATCATCGCGGGAAATAACTTTTGATAGGCCTCTGCCCTACCCGCATTGCTTTCACCTTGATACCAGATAGCGCCTTTGATTCCATAAGGCATCAAGGGTGCAAGCATTCCATTATAGAGCAAGGTAGGTTGATCATTGGGCCCCATAGAGAGGTTTAAAGCTACCCCCTGCGGGCTAACGCGATACTTCCAATTGCCTTGCAAGGGAATAGATAAAGCGCCCATTTTAAATTGATACAGCTCAGCCTTACCCCATAGACCGCCACCGCCACCAGTATCTTCGACCCGGACAGCGATCACATTACGGCCTTTACGTAGATTCCCTTTAGGAACGGTATAAACTCTGGGGGTATTATAGCCACTATAGCGCCCGACTTCTTGCCCATTGAGGTAAGTGATATCATTATCATCGATAGGTCCGAGTAGGAGCTGAGCCTCGCTCAACGCTTGGTTATTAGGAATGTTAAACTCAAAACGAAACCAAACAATCCCATCCAGATTGGGTAAACCTGCGCCTTCCCACATATTGGGAATCATCATATCTCCCCACTCACTTTCGTCTAGATTATTTTTCGCCCAAACCGCTTTCCCATCAATCAATCCACCTTTAGAGCCACCAAATGAGGCTATCATTTTTTCGTATTGTGCTTTTTGTTCTGCTTCAAAGCGAGCCATCGCATCACCACTGAGGTTGCTGGTAATCCCTTCAAATCCGGGAACTGCCTCAATCGCAGATTGGCTCATCCAAGTCTCAACTTCTGTCCCTCCCCAGTTGGTACTGATTAGCCCTATGGGAACGTCTAACTCTTGATGCAATTTTCGTCCGAAGAAATAACCCACGGAAGAAAAGCCAGGAATATTCATTGGATTACAGGCTTCCCATTCACCCTCTTGATCAAGATCATCTATTGGGCTAAACTGGATATTGTGTTTAACATTAAAGAGTCTGATTTCGGGGAAGTCTGCATTTGCAATTTCTTCCTGAGCGTTATTGGTATTGCGGAGGCTCCACTCCATATTTGATTGCCCAGAGCAGATCCACACATCTCCGATTAACACATCGTCAAATACGATTTCTTCCTTTTTAGTGCTGATCTTCAAGGAATAGGGCCCTCCTGCTTTCATTTCATCTAAGGCGATGAGCCAAGTACCGTCTTTTTCAGCACGGGTTTTATAGATATTCTCACCGATTTGGATTTCGATTTTATCACGACCATTAGCCCAACCCCAAAGTTGAATAGGTCTTTCTCTTTGTAAGACCATATGGTCCGAGAATACCTGCGGCATGCGTAGTTGTGCGCTCAAGTTGCCTATCCCTAAAAAGGCAACTATAAGAAGTAGTAGAGTAGTTCTCATCAGTAGTTTATTAGATAACAATCAAGATAGATAAAAAAATGTAAGGGAGGGAGTTGAACGTTCCCAGAAGGGGAAAACAAAAACAGGATCTCAGACCGAGGTCTAAAATCCTGTTTATAAGATCGTGTACGGCAGTAAAACTATTTACTACGCTTGGAGTACTTTATGATGCTTACCTCAAGGAGCGAGGATTGATCTGCTGCATTTCTTCACTCAATGCTTGCAACTTCTCCGTTTCACCTTGTTGAGAATAATACTGCTGCAACATCTGCAAAGGATAGAGATACATCTGGTTTTTAGGGAAAGTACGTCCCAGTTTACCATAATATTTGAGCGTCTCTAAGCTGCGATTTTTCGCAAAATCAAAATACTCATTTGCTTTTTCTGGGTTACCGATGCGATCCCACATCATACCTCCACGAGCGATGATGTATGGGTCTGGTTCAGCGACTTGGTAAGGAATATTTTGCTCAGTGAACTCCATGACCTCAGTAGCTTTTGCTTTGAATACCGTAGCTAGTTGCTCATTATTACTGATTAATGGTTGTAAGCTATCTGCCTTAGCAGGCTCCTTAGACAACTGATTTTTCAGACGACTAACATTTCCTTGGGCTGACTCCATGCTTTGGAGGTAACCGTTCGCAAGGCGGTGAAAAGTATTGTGATAATTGCTGAGCATACGCACGATGTTCTCATCAAAATAAATATCATCATTGTTGAGATTACGATAACGGAACTTCGTGGTCATGTTGGTGAACATCATATCCAAGTCCAAAGAACCTTCAAACGGATCGTATAGGTCCTTGTTAGTAGGTTTTTTGACGGGTAGGATACGATAGGCAAGACCTTCGAGTCTGAGATATGGAGCTAAGCCGATATAACTACTTGGGGTTACGGTATTGGCAAAGTACACGGGCCGTTCCCAACCGCCTTTCGCGACATTCTCAAGCAAATTGAGGAGGAGAACATCTTTGAGTTCAAGGTAACGGCTACCACCACCACCTCGAGTCGGTACTTTCCAGCTCATTGGAGTCTGAACAAAAGGAACTTCATCCTGATCAATAATACCTTTTTGTAATAAGCTCTGGGCATTAGCTGGCAGGCTAAAGTCAACCGTCTTTTGCGCTTTCATATTGCGAGATTGACGGGCTTGGCCTACATACTTATCTTTTTCTAGACTAAGAGGTAGAGGAGCAGATTCGTTGACCTGCTGATACATCTGATCGATATACCAATCCGTATTGACGTAACTGAGACAGAGTACTCTGACATCCGTTCTCACTCCTTCCACTTCCTGTAAGTACCAGAGTGGGAAGGTATCATTGTCACCATTGGTGAACAATACTGCATTAGGAGCACAACTTTGGAGTAAGTTATAAGCTGAGTCAGGAGCTACATAGCGGCCTGCGCGTGAATGATCATCCCAGTTTTCGACTCCCATAATGATTGGAGGAACCAAACCAATGACGACGGCTAAGATCGCAGCGTTCCCTTTTAGGTATTTCTCTAAGAGCTGATACAAAGCGATAACCCCTAGTCCGATCCATATCGTAAAGGTTTGGAACGAACCCGCGAATGAATAATCACGCTCCCTCGGCTGAGCTGGATACTGATTGAGGTAAAAGATGATCGCCAGTCCGGTAAAGAAAAACAGCAAACCGATAACAGTAGCATCATCTCCCCGTTTGAAGGCATGCCAAAACAGTCCCAAAAGTCCCAATAATAAGGGTAGAGCGAAATAATGGTTTTTCGAAGGATGGTTTTTCCAATAATCAGGGGCCATACTGGATTCACTGAAGTTCCAACCAGACTCCCATCCCATATCTTGTATATCGCCTTCCTTACCGGCAAAATTCCACATAAAGTAGCGGATATACATATGGTTGATTTGGTAATTGAAGAAGTAGCGCAAATCTTCCGATGCAGTTGGCCTGTCTTCGTATTGTGATTTGCCTTTTCGACTTACATAATTGCGGTAGGCGTGTTCTCCAAATCGTTTTTCATCCCAGCGCGCACCATCATACATGCGTGGGAATAACTTAAGGTCTTTAGGATTGTATTTGTATTTACGCTTTTCTCCAAGGACCGTATAACGATCTTTTCCTTCTTCGAGTACGTATTCAGTGCCATTGTTATCAAGTCCAGTGGGTTGTGCATTATAGAGTGGTCCTTTGAGTAAAGGACGATCTCCATACTGCTCACGCTTCATATAGCTAAGGAAAGTAAGTGTGTTGTCAGGATTGTTTTCGTCAATCGGCGGATTAGCGTTAGAACGAATCGGAATCATCAGATATGAGGCAAATCCGATATATACAACTACTGTACTTAGTAAGGCAGTATTGAGTAATAATTTGCGTTTGACTTGACTGTAATAGACACCAAAAGCGAGTCCACCAAAGAGCAGCGTAAAGAAAAGGATAACGCCTGTACCAATCGGTAAACCAAGGCCTGTTTCAGCTCCACGCTTCTCAATGACTCCTGCAAATACACTTTCAAATAGCCATGCAAGGTCAAAAGTCCAAACGATAATCCCTGTTTGAACCACTCCTAAGATGGCGATTGAAATAGCACCAGTAGAGAGAAATCCTTTCCAGCTAAAGTCATACTTGCGGAAATAATAGATAAAGGCAAGAGCCGGAATCGTCAATAGGTTCAAAAGGTGAACGCCAATAGAAAGTCCCATCAAATAGGCAATCAATATGATCCAACGTTCACTACCCGGATTATCCGCATAATTTTCCCACTTAAACATCAACCATACTACGATGGCGGTAAAGAAGGAACTCATGGCATAAACCTCTGCTTCCACTGCATTAAACCAGAATGAATCAGCAAAAGTATTGGCTAAACCAGCTACAAGCCCTGCGCCTATGATGGCGATGATTTGAGAAGTATTAGGCTTGCCGTCGCGGCCTACCATGATCTTGCGACCGAGGTGTGTAGTAATCCAAAAAGTAAAGAGTACCGTAAATGCACTAGAAAGCACACTCAATAGGTTGACCATAAAGGCCACACTTTCAGGACCAGCAAAAAAGGCAAACAAACGACCTAACAGCAAAAAGAATGGCGCACCCGGAGGGTGAGGCACTTCTAGTTCATTGGAACAGGCGATAAACTCGCCACAATCCCAAAAACTTGCCGTTGGCGACATGGTCAGTAGATATACTACCAAAGCAGTGAGAAATGTTCCCCAGCCTGCGATATTATTGATACGTTTATAGTCCATATTTCTATTGGATCGTTTCCGATTTCACGATTGCGCCCCGAATATATAAAAACTCTCCCACAAAGTCTGTTACACCTAGGGGAGAGTAGCGTTCAATCTTGCGTTTGCTTTCCTCAATAATTTAAAAAAGAAGAAGATTTCAACGAAATCTCATCCTTTGGCTTTCATTATAGCGTCTAGTTTAGAGAGATTGCTTCGCAGAACGCTTATAGCATAGGCGCCAAGGCACAACGTTCTGCGCAGCAGCAGAGCTCAACTTAAAAGTCTATCTGATAACTGATGATCGGCGTAAGTCCACTCTGCGTCCGAGTGTCGTTGAGCGTATTAGTAGCAAATACATAACGCGGCTCTCTCGCATTGAGTCGGTTGGTCGCATTTTGCACATCTAAGGAGATTAGGTGTGATGCCTTTTTACCATTGATCCGATAAGCTACTCTCAGATCAGCACGGTAGTACGTACCAACTCGCTCCTCCCAAGCTTGACTATGGATTGGGACAAAGAAACCCGCTGCTTCTGAGGCCGCAGCATCCAAAGGGGACTTTCTAAGGCCTCCATTAAGGATTCCTCGAGTAGAAACCTGAAAGGTTGACTTACCTTCTTTGAAATTCCATTCGCGGCCAAGTGCGAGACTGCTACTATAATTGCCATTGAAACGAGTATTATACCAGCGATCAGCGGTCAACGTCATATACTGTGATTGATACACTGAGCCAGTCAACAAAAGGAAGGTGCCGCGAGCAAAGGTTTGCTGCAAACTGAGATCAATACCATAATTTTGGCCGCGCCCTTCACTGACTAGCGCCTGACGTGCATAACCTTCCCGTTCATTGAGCAGCATATAAGAACTATTAGGATCGTTCTCCACCGGAAGATTGAAAAGAGACTGATAATATGCCTCCGCTCGTAAGCGTAAGCTCTTGCTAAAGCTGTGTCCATAGCTCAATACCAAATGATGCGCTTTGACTAAGTCGAGGTCTTCATTGACCATATTGCCATCTACGCTGGTGAAATAGTTGCCCAAGGGCAATACCTGAGAATGTAAACCATAAGATAAAGACAACTGATCATTGGGAGACAAAATATAGTTAGCCGATAGACGAGGCTCAAGCGAAGTACTGCCATTGAGCGCAAAATACATGCTATGTAAACCCGCATTCAAAGTGAAACGATTGGTCGGTTGCCAACGCAATCGTCCGTAAGCTTGAACCAATTGTGAACTCCCCTCACCCGATACTCTTGGGCTCAGATTACCGGTATCAAAGTCTAAAACACTTTCTTGAAAACGAAATTGTATCTGCGAAAACATCCCTCCCACTCTCAGATTGAGTTTTTCGTTTAATTTATTGTTATAAAAGAGGTGTGAAGAAATTCTACTGTCATTATAAGTTTCTTCATCAAGCGGCGTAGATGGCAAGCCATCCAATTGCTCATCAGTAAAGGCAAGATTGGGATCAAGCGTAGAAACATTTAAGGTATCATCGTCATCAACCACTTGACTCCCTACCGCAGCTAAAGCAAAACGTAGATAAGAATTGTCATTAAGATTGCGCGTATAAGTCAAGCCCATTGCGCCCATATTGGTCAGAAAGTCCGTGGTGGTACGCTTGTCAGTATCTGCAGCAAAAAGGTCTTCCTTATCAACATCCCAGATTTCACCACTTAGACCACCAATACCAAATAGCGTGAGGGAACCGTTTTCCGTAGGAAAAAATAAGTTGAAAGATAAATCTTGAAAGGTATTGTCAACTCGTGGCCCGACTAAACGAAAGCCCAAATCATTGAGGATACCCAAAGTCGAATAACGATAATTGATCAAATAAGAAGCTCCTTTATTGCCAAGCGGGCCTTCAGCGGCTAAATCAATCCCTAGTAGACCAATTTTGAAACGATAATCACGTTCAAAGCTATTGCCCTTCCGGAACCGCATATCCATCACACCTGAGATCGCGTTGCCATAGTCTGCAGCAAAGGCTCCGGTCGAGAAGCTGCTTTCACTCAACAATTGCGCACTAAAGACTGTGATTCCTCCACCAGAGGAGCCCTTACGCGCAAAATGATTAGGATTGGGGATATCAATCCCTTCCAAGCGCCAAAGCAGTCCAGCAGGCGTATTTCCACGGATCACGATATCACTATTATTGTCTTGTGGTGCCACAACGCCGGGTTCTGCAGCGAGGATACGTCCAGGATCAGCAATCGCACCTGCTTTGTATTCACTGTTTTCGATGTCAATACGCTTCAAACCGGGATCATCCGCGCTATAATTTTCGACCTCAATCGTGATGCCTTCGATCGTATATTCTCCTTCGACCATTTCGATGGCGAGGATGCTTTCTTTGGCAGATCGCACGATAAATGGCTCTGAAGTATAAGACTGATGGGAAATAATACTGGCAGAAACCACATGGCGGCCCAAGGGTACACTTTTGATCATAAAAGCACCCGTAGAGTCTGTGTATGCCCCTAGAGACAAGCCTTCGATTTTGACCGCCACGCCTTCGATAGCTTGGCGATTGTCAAGGTCGATGATTGTACCTCTGACATTTTGGGTTTGTGATTGGGCTAGTCCCCAAATGGGCAATCCCAGTAAAAGAGTGAGGGAAAATATTAAGATTCTCATTGAAGTAGGTTTTGCTTAGTGTAGTCGTTTTAGGTTTCCAATTTAGTAAAGTGGTTCGATATCTCTGTTTCACCTTCGGTGGAACGCTTGGCTTGATACTTATGCTTTGCCCGACTTTGATAAAGATCAAACCCCAAGAATAATATCCAGATGAAGATTATCATGACTCTACGGCTCTAAGTGATGCGGCTTCGCCGAACGATGTGTCTAAGCGTTCCGCGAAGCGGCAATGGGAATAAAAATGACTTGGAGCTACGGCTTGCAAACCAAACCTAGGCACGGCCCAAATCTCGCAAAAACTTAAAATGGGAACGGATAATTTCCCCGAAACGATAGGAGCGATAATCGAGTTCAAACTCTTGAGCAGTCTCTTGTATCAATCGAGTCAACTGACGATAATGAACATGGCAAATATTAGGAAAGACGTGGTGGCAAACGTGAGTATTCAAGCCTCCGGTGAGCCATTGGGCGAGTCTGCTATCTACTGCAAAATCTAAAGTTGCCTCCACTTGGTGTTCAGCCCAGCTGCCTTCGATAATCCCCTCCTCGCTAGGCAGCGGAAAAGAGTTGCCACGATTGATATGAGGCACCACCAAAGTCATCACCGCATAGATGCCCGCGATAGTCAGCGTGATATACTGTCCCAATAGGATTTCAGTCCAAGGACGAGCAATAAGCAAATGCGGCAATAGTGCGAACCAAGTAGCAAACCATAATTTACCGATGAGCAGACTACGCCAAGCTGAACGAGGATGTTGGGGGATTTTTTTGTTAGCAAACTGATGCATCCCCATCATTTGAAAGTCTCTAAAAAGGATGGCAAAAAAACCAAAATGAGCGTACAAAAGTGGTGCATATAAATGCTGCCAACGATGATACCAACGTCTCTCAGTATGTGGTTCGAAGCGTAATAAAACGCCTTGTTCGATATCGATATCGCTGCCGTGGACATTGGTTCGGCTATGGTGAGAGAGATTGTGTTTGAGGGACCAGACATAGCTGCTCATGCCAAAGAAGTCCCAACTATGGCTCATGATGCGGTTGATATGCGCCTTATCCGAAAAAGCTCCATGCGAAGCATCATGCGCGACATTGAACAAAAATCCCGTCATGCTCAGGCCGATTAGCCCTGCGGGCAATAAGCCCCAGACACCGGGAAAGGCATTCGTAAGGGCAAGGATATTGGCAACAATAAAAACAAGACCGATCAAAATTGCTTTAAAATAGACCTTTTGATTGCCGTAACGAGTATTGCCACTTTGCTCGAAATAGAGGCGGATCTTTTGGCGTAAAGTCTTGAGAAAGTCAGATTTATTGCCTTGAGCAAAGCGAGTCTGCTGAGACTCGCTTTGCGGATTGATTGTGCTGTGGGACATGATGGGTTGTGTTGGTTGAAACTAGCGGATATTGATCATATAAGAAGCCATTGGAATAGGGATGATATTTGTGTAAAAATCATCGTTCAACAACATGCCCATACCAAACTGAAAGGCTCCTCTTTGGCGACGGTCGCTCACCCGAATCCCGGGGATCAGGAGACCAAACTGATCGCCCTTTTCAAGAAAAATGAATGAATCAAATACTAAGGTGGTACGACGGCTGACCTTGATCATACTAGCAACAGACATCATCGGGGCTGAGTTGTCAGCATCTGAAAAGGACCCGATTGCAGCATAGCCACCCGAAACAGTAAAATTATTTTGACGGTCTCCAATGGTAGCGGAAGCAAATCCTAAGGCTCCTACATTTTCTGGGCCAGCCCAGATCATTGAGCCAGCAAGGCCTCCAACCCCAAGGTGGAAGTTTTCCGCTACTGGTATTGAGATCTTCGCAGAAGCAACTATTGGAGCAGCTAACCAAGTGGTCATTAAGCCTACTGAAACGTGATCATTAAGCGCAAAATGAACTTCAGGGCCATAGTAGTTAAACATCGCATAATGCTCTCCTTTTTTCATGGGGAGTCCATTGGTAGAGTAAAAGTAGCGAGTGGCAAAACGATCTTCTCCGATAAATTGTCCATCTACCATCTTACCACGAGCCAAGACTTCTATCGATTCGACCTCATGTCTAGGAATAATTATTTCTTCAGCAGCTTCAGTAAGGATGAGTACTTCACGTGCATCCTTGCTCAAGACGACTCCAAAGAACTCAACCCCATCATGGGTCCGTACGAGCATAAGCTGCTCGGAAGAATCTTGAGGCCCAGATTCAGGACTCTGCGCATGTCCTAAACTCATGCTCAAAGCAACAGTGATAATCGCGAGCAAATAATTAAGGGCGAGTTTTTTGATTTTTTGCTTTATCATAATCGTGAAATGTTGAATGGTTGAATACGCTTACCCCACAAACATCTCGCATTGAGCAAAAAATCACTTGTAGCCAGTTTGCAAAAAACTGGACTCAATTGACAAAAAGGATCTTTTTGGACTTATTTGACAGTCATTTGGACTGCGTTTGCACTAGCGATCACGATATACGCTCGGCGGCATTTCGTATTGCTGAGAAAAAGCGCGACTAAAGTAGGCCGGATCACTAAAGCCAGTGCTATAAGCAATCTCAGCGATACTATATTCTCCGACTTTGAGCAGTTTCGCAGCCTCTTCCAAGCGCACTTTACGGATAAAAACACTCGCCGATTGATTGGTCAAAGCTTTGAGTTTACGATAGAGCTGCGTATAACTGAGATTCATTTTATCAGCTAGATAATCAGCATTGAGTTCTGGCTCATTGAGATTAGCCAGCACAATGGATTGAAGCTGATTGATGAAGACTTGCTCTCGGCTCGGTGGAGCCTCAATTTCTACTTCGCTGACTTGTCCGGCAAAACGTTGACGTAATGCCTCACGGATTTCGATGAGCTTTTGGATTCTGATTTTGAGTTCAGCTTGGCTGAACGGTTTGGTCAAATATGCGTCCGCGCCATAGGTCAAACCTGCTAAGCGATCTTTTTCTTCCGCCCTAGCTGTCAGTAAGACGATCGGAATATGACTGCTGCGTGCGTCTTGTTTCAGGGATTCCGTCATGGCGAAGCCATCTTTGATCGGCATACTGACATCGCTCACGATCAAATCAGGTATCAACTCCAAGGCCAATTGCTCGCCCTCCACCCCATCTCTGGCTACCGCCAAACGATAATCCGTTTCGAGGATCGAGCGTAGATAGGAGACAATCGCCGGATTGTCCTCTACGATCAAAACTAGATTTTGTCCAAAGTCTGCTGCGGCTGAGCGTTCCGCGAAGCGGCTCTCCTCTAAAATCGGCAAAACTAGCTCAGCCTGAGACGATGCAGTCTCCAAAGGCTTAGTCTTATGGTGATGATTGATCGGTAAACGTACATAAAAAGTAGTGCCTTGATCGACCACACTTTCGACCGATACCTCTCCGCCTAGCTCTTCCGTCAATGCTTTGACAAGAGACAATCCAATCCCGCTTCCCATCGTCTCGTTGGGGTTTTGAGTTGATTGAAAAAAACGGTCAAATAAGTGTGGGAGGGATTCTTTGGCAATACCAAAACCCGTATCACTCACTTTTATCAAGACTAGTTCCTCCATTTGGGGGCCATCTTCTCGACTCAGTCCTAGACTAACGCTTCCACCTTTAGGGGTAAATTTGAAGGCATTGGAAAGTAGATTATTGATGATACTTTGCAAAGCCCGTCCATCTATATCCATCAGCAAAGTAGGCATTTGAGGCTCCCAGCTAAACATCTGGCCTTGACTTTGGGCATAGGCAGCAAAAACCTCAACGATTTGATTGATCTCAAGGACAAGGTCAGCATACTGCCAATTGGCCTCATATGACTTTGCATCGAGCTTACTAAGGTCCAATATCTGATTGACCTGTTGCTGTAAGTTTTGTCCACTTTCATGGATCAAGCCCAATTCATAGCCTACTTTTTCGGGCGCTAGCTTTTGCCAATCTTGTTTCAAACGTTCGGCAACGCCAATCACAGCCGTCAGAGGTGTCCTCAACTCATGAGAGATATTAGCAAAAAACCGAGTCTTCAGTTTGTCCAAAGCTTTGAGTTTTTCAGTTTCTGCCTTCTTTTGCAAACGTTCTTCTTGAAGCTGAAACTGACGAAATCCCAAGCCCCAAGAAAAGTTGAGCGTCTGGATCACAAACAATAACTCCACTCCGGGCAAACTCACATGAAACAAACCCAAATAATCCAACAATAAGCCCAAATAACCCGCCGCGATAATACAGAGCGTACCCCAAAAAAAGATGCGGCCCGTACCCTTTGAATATTTCGCGTGGAGCAAACTCACCACCAACAAAAAACTTACTTCTGAAAAGAGTATCACTCGATTTAGCTTCTCGAGAAAGTCAAAATTGAAAGTGAGTTGAAGAATCACCAATTCTAGCCCAATCAATACTAATGCCCCAATGATAATATAGCGCCCGATCCTGTCCCAAAACGGCATCAAACGTCTGGTATTGAGGAAGCTACGTGCAAACTGAAAATAGCCAATACCGATTAAATTGGAGGCAAAAACCCAGACTATGGTATTGACTTTGGGATGTTCTTGCAAAAATATCTCCATCAACATACCCGACACACTCAAAAAATAAAAGGAGGTCGCGGCCAGAAAGAGGGCATAGTACAAATAGGCATTACTCTTTTGCGAGAAATAGTTGAGCAAGGCACTAAAACACATAAACCACATGATCGCGTGGAAGATCGCCTGCAAGATATTGCGCAGATTGGGTGCTTGCTCAAACCAATAATCATGGCTCATCAACTGCACCGCAAAAACCGGTCGTCGCTGTTCAATGGGTTCTATCCGAATATAGATTTCTAACCTTTCGCCGGGCAGTAAATTGAGTTCCACTTGATTGTGAGGATATACTTTCGCGATACCATCTTTTTGCGAGATCGGCAGATATTTACCCGTGTGCAAAACCTTCGAAGGATTTTGATCCGAAACAATATGCACCTCAACTAAGCTATTACGGCGGGTTCCTTTGTTCCAATCAGGAGAGAGTACCCATGAGATAGGCTCCGCTTGTGGGTTATATACGCTTAGTCGTCCCCAGTAAATGTCAGCTTTGGAGAGTTTTTCGTTGGGATCAAATGCTTCGAAAGCGGATACTTGCGCTTGTATTTGCGACAAGTTCATACTCCCTGAGATATCGCGATAGATTTGCAACTCCTCATTCAATACAATCAA